>CAMCWI010000053.1 GCA_945882065.1 Akkermansia muciniphila | reverse complement strand
GGCCCGAACGTTTGGATCACCGATGTTGCACCATTCGGCAACATCGTGATCGGAAATGCTGGCGTCAACCCGACCACGATCATTCCGAGCCGCAACGGCGGGAACATCAACCTCACCTTCGCTTCTCAAGCGGGGAAGGCATACACGGTTCAATACAAGAACGCATTGACCAATGGAACATGGAACACATTGACCATCACGAACGGAACGGGTGCGAACGCAGTCGTTGTTGATCCGGCGAGTGGAAGCCAGCGGTATTACCGCCTGTCGATCCAGTAACATAAATGGCTAGGGCGTCCGCTTGCAGCCCTTTTGAAGCGTCGGGCCCGCGCGAAAAACGCGGCCCCGACAAACTAATAGGAAAAAAATGAGATTATCGTTGCAAGCTGGATCCATGGCGGTCGCTTTGTCGGTTGCCATGTTCACCGAGGGGTTGTCCCAAACTTCAAGCCCCGTCGAGACTCAAGGAAGAGTTTTTACGGATGCAAATTCCATCCGCTCTTTATCTGCTGCGGAAGCCGCGCAAAATTACCCCGTCAAAATTCGTGGGGTAGTCATGTTTGCGGATGAAGCGCTTTTCTCACGCTTCGTTCAAGACGAGACGGCTGGCATTTATTTTGGTGAGATGACCAACTTGCCGCCGTTCAAGGCGGGGCAATTGATCGAGATCGAAGGCGTCACTGGCGCCGGAGAATACGTTTCTATCGTCCTTCCGAAGACGATCAAAGTCGTGGGTGAAGGGAAGCTTCCCGAAAAAACTCCGCTCACCCTCGAACAATTAGTCAGCGGACAACAAGACAGCCAGTGGGTGGAGTTCATCGGGCTGGTGCGCGCAGTCCGTTTTGAAAAAGATACCGGCTATCACCAGATTGATTTTGTGAAAGGCGGCGAGCGTTTCACAGCCTACTCAAAAGAAGTGCCCACAGCTAATGCTCAGGACTTGGTGGACAGCATGGTCAACGTCCGCGGCGTCTGCTCGACGATGTTCAATCATCAACGCCAAATCCTTGGCATCCGCGTGCTCGTACCGCGAGCGGGAGGGCTGACCCTTGAGAAGCCGGCGCCCCCAAATCCATTCGGCATGGCTGCCAATCGCATCGGCTCTCTTTTGCAATTCACGCCGGGCGGAAGTTTTGACTCGCGCGTCAAAGTGGCTGGCACAGTCATCCACAATAAGCCCGGCACTGCTGTTTTTATTGAAGATGACCAATCCGGCCTTTTCAGCCAGACATCGCAACGCGACAATTTCAAACCGGGTGACAAAGTCGAGGTGCTCGGTTTTCCTGCCAAAGGACAATACACGCCTAAGCTGGAAGACGCCGTGGTTCGCAAAGTCGGAGAGGGTGTTGAACCTCAGCCTGACTTGGTGGACGTGAATAAGATTTTGACCGGCGTTCACGACAGCCGGTTGGTGAAACTGCAGGCCAAAGTGTTGGAACGCGTCCAGCGCGGCGTGAATCAATTCCTCCTGCTGCAAAGCGGCGATTACACTTTTCAAGCTTACCTACCGCAGAGACTCAACAATGAGGAGATGGCGTCTGTTCAAAACGGCGCGGATGTCGATGTAACGGGTGTTTGTATCATCGAACCTGGAAATGATTGGCAAGCCGGCACGAAGTGGCGTGCCGCATCGTTTCACCTTTTATTGCGCTCTGCCAACGACATAACGGTGACCAGTTCACCCGTCGTAGCTTCTGCGCCCGATAGCGTCGGGACGGCTGTGGCGTTCGGCTTGGCGGCTCTGGCTGCTCTGATTTGGGTGGTCGTGCTGAAGCTTAAAATCCGGAGAATCAGCAAAAAATAATCCAGAAGATGATGTCGTCAGCAGTCAAAAAACAGTGAAACCAACCGTTTGAGAACCGACACAGTTTAAATCCAAAAATTATGAAAGTTAAGAATCAATCTAAGTCGTCAGCCTTCACATTGATTGAATTGCTGGTCGTGATCGCCATTATCGCGATCTTGGCTGCCATGCTTCTGCCAGCTCTTGCCAAAGCCAAAGACAAAGCAAAAACCATCAAATGCGTGAGTAATAATAAACAAATCGCTTTGGCCATGATAATGTACGTCGGAGACAACAATGATGCATTGCCAGTCCTAAACGAAGGCCGTTTTGGAGCTTTCGGTAAATGGTATTTCGCACTTCTCAACGAAGGCAAATACATCACAGACACTGCCACCTCGAACAATGTTTGGCGTTGTACGACTGTAAAAGACACAGATATAGGCCGGGACGTCGTTAACTTTTTTGGAGGTGGCAATCCGCTGGAGGGATACGGACCCCTGGAAGACCAAGAAAATGGTGCGAATGGGATAGTCCGTTACGCCCTTACCTCTTCAGGAGCCTATCAAGGACCGCGCAAGATGAATACGATTAGGCGTACCAGCCAAATCTGGCTGATGGGCGATGTTGGTGCACCCGGCTTTGTGGCTAATGGTAATTCAATTACAGAAAATCCTACTGGACTACCGAAAAGATACTTCACTGAACTCGTTACTTTCAAACCGAAGCCAACCACGGGGTGGAGTTCCTACAGCTATAAAAAGCAAGCCGCAGCCCGGCACGGAGGTCGTGCAGCATTCGCTGCATGTGATGGCCATGTCGAAACGTTGAAGTGGAAAGATTTGTTCGATAACAAAGACGACATGTTCGCGGTGAATTCGTTTTAGGTTCGGTGAAAATAATCAGATACACCATTTTGCAGGCATTCAGCGGAACCAGTTCCGGCCTTTTCGAAATAATGAAACCGCTCACGCACAACTATCGCACCTCTCTCAGATCGTACCTGTTTCCTTTGGGCATCGCGCTTGCCATCTGTGGTTGTTTAGCTCAACCCATCAGTAAAATCAGTGTCCCAGCCAAGGTGGAGGTCCGTCAGGATGCCGGCCGCTGGCAGCTATTTGTGGATCACCAGCCTTTTTTCATTAAGGGCGCTGGCGGCGAAGGTTCGCTCGCGAAGCTCAAGGAGGCGGGCGGCAACTCGGTCCGCACTTGGGGCGTGGATCGTCTCCAGTCGGTGCTCGACGACGCGCAACAGCATGGAATCAAGGTTTGTGCTGGGATTTGGTTTCACCATGAGCAAGACGCCGAAGGATTCGACTACAGCAAGCCTGAGATGGTGAAGGCTCAGTTGCAACAAGTGCGCCAGGCGGTGTTGCGCTTTAAGGATCATCCAGCGCTGTTGCTGTGGGGCCTGGGAAATGAGATGGAAGGTGAGTCGGGCGACAAGATTGAAATTTGGAAAGCCGTGCAGGAGGCTGCCAAACTCACCAAAGAACTTGATCCCAATCATCCGACCATGACTGTAATTGCCGAGATCGGCGGGCGGAAAGTTGAGGGCATCAACAAGTACTGTCCTGACATCGACATCGTGGGCATCAATAGTTACGGCGGCGGTCCTTCCGTTGCAGAGCGCTATGCGAAACTGAACTGCAACAAGCCATACATCATCACAGAATTCGGCCCGCCCGGTTTTTGGGAAGTTGGCAAGACATCTTGGGGGGCGCCGTTTGAACCGACGAGCAATGGAAAAGCGGAGTCTTACCGCCGCGCCTACCTCGGTTCCGTATATCAAAAACCGCTCTGCCTCGGTTCATATGCTTTTCTATGGGGCAACAAACAGGAGCGCACGGCCACGTGGTTCGGCATGTTCTTACCGGATGGCGTCAAGGTCTGCACCGTAGACACAATGACCGAACTTTGGTCCGGTAAATCGCCGCGCGCCGCTTGTCCTGCAATCAAGGAACTCAAAGCCGAGGGTGACACCCAACTGAAGCCCAAGCAGACCCTGAAAATCCGTCTTACCGCAACCGACCCAGCGCAACAGCCTCTGAGTGTGCGTTGGGTTGTTCAACCCGAGCAGACCAAGACTTACACCGCGGGTCGGGAAGAGTCTGTGTTGCCGGAGATTCAGGCCTCGATCATTCGCAGCGATGAGAACGGTTGTGAAATCGTCGCTCCGATCGCCCCGGGCGGTTATCGCGTGTTTGCCTATGTTCATAACGCGTCCGGCGCCTCCGTCGGCAATATTCCATTCCACGTCGCTTCGCCGCCACAACAAGTTTCGCAGGACACTTTGAAAGTTCTGCCAGTAGCTTCCAAAAAGCAGTGAACGTGACGTTCGGGAATATCATGGCTGACGAGGGATCATCAGAGAAAACATCGAACCTGACACCACGCGTTTTCGCGGGCGGGTCGCTATTGAACCACCCACAAATCCGCTCCGCTTTGACCAGTCGTGTGATTCGCGGCGAATCATTCGTCGGAATCGAGAACGTGAACGCGATGCCGCCGTTCCTCATGAGCATCGTGAGTGACGGCAATCTCTGGACGTTTCTCGGGAGCAATGGTTCGTTTACGTCCGGTCGCGCCGATGCCGACCACGCGTTGTTTCCATATCGCACGGCGGACAAAATTCTCAGCCAGCCGTGCGGCAGTGGATCGCGAACTCATTTCCTTGTCGAGCGTGACGGCGTCGCCGCTCTTTGGGAGCCTTGGATTGGCGATCCCAGCCTTTATCGCATCCGCCGAAATCTTTTCAAAAGCCACTTCGGCACGAGTGCGGTGTTTGAGGAGATCAACGAAGACCTCGCATTGCGGTTCACTTGGAAGCTCACTTCGTCAGACCAGTTCGGTCTCGTCCGGTTCTGTGAAGTTGAAAATCTGGGGCAGAAACCTGTCACGATCCGCTATCTCGACGGGTTTCATCAATTACTTCCAGCGGGTGTCGGGCAGGATTTGTTCGAGAAGTACAGCTATCTCGCCGCCGCCTACATGCGGCACGAGTGCAACGACGGACTCGGCATCTTTACACTAAACTCCGGCATCACAGACCGTGCTGAACCCTGCGAATCACTCCGCGTTGCCTCCGCGTGGTCGCTCGGCCATCACGATCCTGTCGTGCTGCTTTCGGACCGTCAGATCGAAGCGTTCCGCCGGGGCAAAGCCGTCGCGCAGGAACAAGAGGTTCGGGGTGTGTTCGGCGCGCATCTCATCAGCGCGTCTGTGAATCTCAAACCCGGCGCGTCGCACGAATGGGTCGGCGTGGCGGACACCGGATTAGATCACGCTGCACTGATCAAACTCCGCAGCCGAATCGCTGCGCCCGATCAACTCGCCGCAGACCTGCGCGCTGATGTGAACGCAACACGCGACGCTCTCAAGGCACGCATCGCCGCCGCAGACGGTTTGCAGCAAACCGGGGACTCAGCCGCCAGCGTGCATCATTTCGCGAACGTCCTGTTCAACTGCATGCGCGGTGGAACGCTGCCGGATGGTTACCGTTTTCCTTCGGTTGATTTCGCCGGTTTCATCCGCTCCCGGAACGTTTCGATTCATTCCCGCCACGCCGCGTGGTTGAATTCTTTGCCTCAGCAAATGGACATTGCAGAGTTGCGCGTGGCTGTGCAGATGACTGCCAATCCGCAACTGGTTCGCCTCGCGCGCGAGTATCTGCCGCTTACTTTTAGCCGTCGCCACGGCGACCCGAGTCGTCCGTGGAATCGTTTCTCCATCCGCACACGCGATGAATCTGGGAAGACGTTTTACGATTATCAGGGCAACTGGCGCGACATTTTTCAGAACTGGGAAAGCCTCGCGCAGAGTTATCCGCTCTGTCTCGAATCCATGATCGCCGTCTTTTTGAACGCTTCGACGGCGGATGGTTACAATCCGTATCGCGTCACGCGCGCGGGTATTGATTGGGAGGTCGAAGACCCGCACGACCCGTGGAGCCACATCGGTTACTGGGGCGATCACCAGATCATCTATCTGCTCCGGCTGCTGGAGTCGTTCGAGAACCACGAGCCGGGAAGACTGGCGGCGACGTTGAACGAACGCAGTTACGCCTTGGCCCGCGTTCCGTACGAGATCAAGCCATTCGCCGACCTGCTCCGCGATCCGCGTCACAGCATCCACTTCAACGGCGAATTGCATCATCAATTAAGCAAGGGCGCAGGTGAACTCGGCAACGACGCCCGATTGCTGGCAAATGAAAGCGGAGAAGTCCATCTCGTTTCGCTTGGCGAAAAACTCCTCGTCCCGTTGCTCGTCAAGTTGAGCAATCTCGTTCCCGGCGGCGGAATCTGGCTCAACACGCAACGCCCCGAGTGGAACGACGCCAACAACGCGCTCGCCGGTTGGGGGCTTTCCATGGTGACGGTGGGATATCTGCGGCGCTATCTCAGCTTCCTCGATGCGCTCTTGGCGCAATCGGGTGAAACCATTTCGCTATCTGCTGCAGTTGCGACGTTAGCTCAGGAACTCTCAGCAGCCCTGTCCCGCGCGGAAGTCAAAGACGATTCCCGACGGTTTGAAGTAATCTCCGCATCGGGCTTGGCAGGTGAAAAACATCGTGCTGCCGTTTATCGTGGAGAACTCGGCAAGCCTCTTCCCGTTGCAGTGGCTGAAATCCGTCGCTGGCTCTCAGTCGCCTTGAACGCGGTGGATCATACGCTCAATCTTAACCGCAGGCCGGACGGAACGTTTCACAGCTACAACCTGCTGGAAATCTCGGGGAACGCCGCCGCCGTGCGTCATTTGAACCTCATGCTCGAAGGTCAGGTGGCCGTGTTGAGCAGCGGATTGCTTTCCCCTAAGGAATCGCTCGCGTTGCTCCGCTCGTTGCGACGGAGTGACCTGTTTCGCGCCGATCAGCACAGTTACCTGCTCTATCCTGACCGTGCGGTCACGCCGTTCCTGCAACGCAACCGCCTGCCGCCAGATTGGAAGACGCGCATCCCTTCCATCGCCGAACTCGTCGGACGCGGCGATCGCAGCCTCATCACCGTGGATGCGAATGGCGACGCGCATTTCAACGGCGATATCACCAATGCTGTCGAGCTTGAATCGCGTTTGAATCGTTTTGCAAACGCCGCGAATGGCACAGAGCAGTTGAAGCGTGATCGCAACGCGTTGCTTCAAATCTGGGAAAGCGTTTTCCAACACAGCGCTTTCACTGGACGCAGCGGCGCGATGTTTGCGTTCGAGGGATTGGGTAGCATTTACTGGCACATGATCGCCAAGCTGCTGCTTGCCGCTGAGGAATGTCATCGCGCCGCGATCAAGAGTGGCGCGAGCCGCGAAGTCGTGGACGGATTGCGCGACGCTTACTACGACATCCGGCGGGGACTCGGCTTCATGAAGACGCCGGAAGTCTATGGCGCGTTCCCGAGCGATCCCTACTCGCACACGCCGCGTCACATGGGCGCGCAACAGCCGGGCATGACGGGTCAGGTGAAAGAAGAAATCCTCACGCGCCGTGCGGAACTCGGAGTGCGCGTGGAACGCGGCGAACTCGTGTTCGATCCCACACTGCTGCGACGCTCGGAATTCTCAGCGCAGGCTGCGGAGTTTTCGTATCTCGATCTCTCCGGCGAATTCAAGACTTTGAAACTTCCTGCGAACAGCCTCGCGTTCACCTGTTGTCAGGTGCCGGTCTGCTTTCAACTTGCCGAATCGTTTTCGATCACGATTGAAACGCAGGATGGCAAGACACGTAGCATCGCAGGGCAGCGTCTCGGCGTCGCGGACAGCCGCGCCATTTTCTCGCGCAGCGGCGAGATCATCCGCTTGCGGGTTCATGCTCCTTCCAGCATTCTCTGCGGCGAACCCGGCGGAAATATCAGTTGAACTTTATGCAAAGCGAATCTAAGTCCATGAAACTCTCGTTCGGCGAGAAGTTTGGTTACGGTCTCGGCGACACCGCCAGCAACTTCGTCTGGGCGCTCATGATGAATTTCATCATGTTCTACTACACGGACATCTTCGGCATTACTGCTGCTGCGGCCGGAACGATGTTGTTGTTCGCACGCTCCACTGACGGTGTGGTGGACTTCTTCATCGGCGCGCTGGCGGATCGCACCAAGACCCGATGGGGACGATTCCGTCCTTATCTGATCTGGCTTTGTGTGCCGCTGGCCGTGGTGTTTGTGCTCGCGTTCACCACGCCCGACCTGAGCCCGGCTGGAAAACTTGTCTGGGCTTGGGTCACTTATAACGCCCTCATGCTGCTCTACTCCGCCATCAACATCCCCTACGGCGCATTGTCCGGCGTGATGACGGACGATCCGCTCGATCGCACCAGCCTGAATTCCTACCGCATGTCACTCGCGCAGATCGGCGGCATCATCGCGAACTCAAGTTTCATCGTGCTCATCGCCAAATTTGGCGCGGGCAATCAACAGATGGGCGCGCAACGCACTGTTCTATTATTCAGCATCGTGGCCGTCGTGCTGTTTTTGATTTCGTTCTGGACGACGAAGGAACGCATCCATCCGCCCGCAGATCAAAAAACCAATCTCCTCCAGGATCTGAAAAATCTATTTCGGAATCGTCACTGGGTCATGATGTTCGCCGTCGGCATCATCAACATCACCTTCGCCGTCGTGCGCGGCACGGGAGGAATCTACTATCTCCAGCGTTACCTCAAACTGGATGCTGCTGGCGGAGACAAGAGTTTTTACAAATGGGAAGGAGGGCAGGCGCTTGAAGTTTTCTACCTCGGTCAGATCGGAACCTTTTTTCTCCTGAGTGGACTGGCCATGATTTTCGGGGCGATGATGACGCGCTTTGCCGTCAAGCTCATGGGCAAAAAATGGTCGTTCATCACCAGCCTTGCACTCGTGGGACTGACGGCGATTCCTTTTTACTTCATCAAGCCGGATCAGATTTTCTTGGTCTATGGCTTTCAGATGTTCGGGATGGTTTTTGCCGGGATCAACGCCACGCTCTTCTGGGCGATGGTGGCCGATACAGCCGACTTTCAGGAGTGGAAATACAACGTGCGCACCACGGGGGTCGCGTTTTCCGCCACCACCTGCGCTCAGAAGGCTGGCATGGGCATCGGGGCGGCGATTGCAGGCTACTTGATTTCTAGTTTCGGTTACGACCCCAAGGCTGCCTCACAAACTCCGGAAGCCATTCATGGGATTCTGCTGCTCAACAGTCTGATTCCCGCCGTGGGACTGATCCTGTTGTCCCTTGCTTTCACAATCTACGGCCTAAACGAAACAATCTGCAAAACCATGCGCGAGGAACTCGCTGCACGACGCGAGGCCGGCAAATAAAATTTCACTAAGCACGACCGCTCGACGGAAACGTGGAATCGCTAGCGGCTCGTAACATCCAGTTATGAAACTAAGCATTCAAATCCAAGCGGCCACTTTGATGGTTACCCTTGCACTGGCGTTTCCTGCATTGTCTGCTCAGACCAATGCCCCCGGATTGTTCACATTGCGTCAGAAGACATCCGACTTATTGGCAGGCGAGTTCTGGGCGATTTGCTATTCTGGTTTTCGCGCAGGTCAACATCCTGATCGTGGTGAAGGAGCAAAAAATTCAACAAACGAACAGATGCTTGAGGACTTGCGCATCCTCAGCACTGCGGGTTTCAAACTCATCCGTCTCTACGACGCGCAGACCAATTCCGCTGCCGTGCTGCGTTTGATCGAGAAGCATCAACTCGGCATCAAGGTGCTGCTCGGTGCTTGGTTGGATGCGGAGATCAGCAACACCAACTGCCCGTGGCAACGCGCGCCTTATCCTGATTCGATGTTGGCTGCGAACCGGATCAAGAACGAACAGGAGGTCCAACGAGTCATTGCGCTTGCTAATAGCTCATCCGCGTAGCGTCGTCGCCGTCGCCGTAGGCAACGAGCCGCTGGTGGATTGGAATGACCACATGGTGACGGTTGAATCCATCATCGGCTACGTCCGACAAGTGAAGCGCGAGATTCCCCAACCCGTGACTGTCGCGGACAATTATTTGTGGTGGGCTCAGCACGGTGCGGCGCTGGCGCGGGAACTGGATTTCGTTTCCATCCACACCTATCCCGTTTGGGAAGGAAATGACATCAACGAAGCGATGTCGTTCACGATCGCTAATATGGAAGCAGTGCGAAAAGCACTTCCAGAAAGCCAGATCGTTATCACGGAAGCCGGTTGGGCAACTGTGGCCAGCGAGTTCGGTCCGCGCGCCAGTGAAGCGAAGCAGAAGCGCTACTATCAGGACATGTTCAAATGGGCCAAAGCCAATAACATCACCACGTTTTTCTTCGAGGCTTTCGACGAGGATTGGAAGGGGAATCCCAAAGATCCCAACGGCGCAGAAAAGCACTGGGGGATTTTCGATATTGGACGAAGACCTAAGCTGGTTACTGCTCCCTGATAGACTGGAGGATTGCAGGATTAAGTTGTCGTCCGTCCGGGTGCTTAAACTAATTGCACACCAATCGTCCATCACATCACGTAGCGCGGTGGAGGGCATTGCCCGCAGGGGCGTTTGATTCGATGAGAATTATGTCAGCTCGTAATTAAAAACTTTTGGTGTCTTCTTAGTCTCCGAAGCCGAAAGCATCCTCCTCATATTTATTCCCATTCAATTGTCCCCGGAGGCTTGCTCGTGATGTCGAAGACGCAACGGTTCACGCCCTTCACCTCATTGATGATGCGGCTCGCGAGTTTTTCCAATAAGTCGTAGGGAAGCTTGACCCAATCAGCGGTCATACCGTCTTGCGATTCCACCGCACGGATTGCGATGGTGAAGTCATACGTCCGCTCATCACCCATCACGCCCACGCTGCGCACAGGCAACAATACAGCGAAGCTCTGCCAAATTTTGTAGTAGAGTCCGCACGCCTTCATCTCCTCGACAACAATGGCATCAGCGTTCCGCAAAATCTCGCAACGCGCGGGAGTTACTTCGCCAAGGATACGCACTGCAAGTCCAGGCCCTGGGAAGGGCTGTCGCCAGACGATTTCCTTCGGCACGCCGAGTTCTTCGCCGAGCAAACGCACTTCGTCCTTGAACAAACATTTCAACGGCTCGACGAGTTTGAACTTCATGTTCTTCGGCAACCCGCCGACGTTGTGATGGCTTTTGATTAGGGCGGCGGGATTGCCTGCGATGGGGACAGACTCGATCACGTCAGGGTAAAGTGTGCCCTGCGCGAGGAACTTCGCTTTGCCTGCGCGTTTGGTTGCAGCTTGGAAAACTTCGATGAACGTCTTGCCGATGATCTTGCGTTTCTTTTCAGGGTCCGTCACGCCCTTGAGTTTGCGAAGGAACAGCGCGGCAGAGTTTTCATATTGCAGCTTCACCTTGAAGTTGCGGCCAAACACTTCCTGCACAACATCGGCTTCGCGCGCGCGGAGCAAACCGTTGTTGACGAAGATGCAGGTGAGTTGCTTGCCGATGGCTTTGTGCAACAACGCCGCCGCTACGCTGGAATCCACGCCGCCACTCAATCCGAGAACAACGTGTTCCTTGCCGACTTGCGCGCGGATTTCTTCCACGGCTTGGTCAATGTAGCTACGCATTGTCCAGTTCTTGCCGCAACCGCAGACGCCGTGGACAAAGTTCGAATACACCTCGCGCCCGCGCGGCGTGTGAACGACCTCGGGATGGAATTGCAGGCCGAAGAATCTTCGCTCACGATTTTCAATGGCCGCATACTCAGAGTTCTCCGTGGCTGCGACAGGTTTGAAACCATTCGGCAGCTTCGTAAGTTTGTCTCCGTGCGAATTCCAGACCTGAAGTGACTTCGGTAACTTGGCGAACAGCGCGCACGAACCATCTTTCACCGTGAGCGTGCCTTTACCGTATTCGCGCTTGAGACCTTTCTCCACCTTGCCGCCGAGGAAGTGCGCGAGCAATTGGACTCCATAACAGATTCCCAATACGGGCACGCCAAGGTTAAATATTTCCTTGTCCGGCAACGGCGCGTTCTTCGTGTACACGCTGGACGGCCCGCCGGACAGAATGATGCCGCTCGGCTTCATCGCCGCGATCTCGGCGGCGGGCGTGTTGAAATGGAGGATGGTGGAATAGACGTTGCACTCGCGGATACGGCGCGCGATGACTTGCGTGTATTGCGAACCAAAATCGAGGATGACAATTTGTTCGGTCATGGAATGAATGGCGTTGGCCTCGTGAGCGAGCAGGCCGGTTCAATGTTTGGTTGATTGGGTTAACCGAGGATGCGGCGGCCTTCGTCCAAGAAGATGCCTTTGAAATTCATCTCCAACGCCTGCGCGTTGGTGGCCTTGGCCAGAGCTTCCTTCTCGGAGACTTTGCCTTGCTTCACGAGCGTGAACAGCGCTTGGTTGAAAGTTAACATACCGTCGTCCGTGCCTGTCTCGATGGCCACTGCGAGTTTGTCCAAGCGGTTTTCCTCGATCAACTTTTTCACCGTCCCAGTGTTGATCATGATTTCCAACGCAGGCGTCATCTTTCCGGAGACGGTCGGAACCATGCGCTGACAGATCACAGCTTGCAACGTCCCCGCAAGTTGGCGGCGAACCTGTTCACGTTCGTTGGCCTCAAAGAAATCCAAGATACGCGTGATGGATTGCGAAGCGTTGGTCGTGTGTAACGTGGACAACACGAGATGCCCCGTGTCCGCAGCGCTCATGGCGGCGGCGAAGCTCACGCTATCACGCATTTCACCAACCATGATGATGTCCGGGTCCTGGCGGAGAACATGTTTCAGCGCGTGATGAAATGACAACGTGTCCAAGCCGACCTCGCGTTGTTCGATGACGGATTGATTATCCTCGAAAACGAATTCGATCGGATCTTCCAGCGTGATGACGTGCTTTTTATGATTGCCGTTGATGTGCTCAATCATCGCGGCGAGCGTTGTGGACTTGCCGCTGCCGGTTGAGCCTGCCACCAGCACAATGCCGCGTGGAGATTCCGCGATCTTCCTGATCTGAGGGAGCAGACCGAGTTCCTCGAAGCTCGGCACGTTCGTCTTCACGTAACGCATCGCCAGACACCATTGACCGCGCTGTTGAAATAAGTTTGTGCGGAAACGCCCCACGTTAGGGATGTAGTAGGAAAAGTCTGCCTCGCGCTCCTCCTCGATCTTTTTCTTGATGTGCTGCGGAGTGATGGCAGCAACCACCTTGTTTATCCAATCTTCAGTGGGGTGAGGACATTCAATGGCGATCAACTCGCGATTAATGCGGAAAATCACCGGCGTACCGATCTTGATATGCACATCAGACGCGTGACCATCCACGGCGATTTTCAGAATCTTGTAAAACAATTCCATGCCGCGAGACTAACAGATGGGCGCATTGACTCCAAAGCGGAAAAAGTGGTGTACAAAAAACAGTGTTCCGGCATTTCTTTTCTTTCACTGCTTCGAGCTGCTTGTTTTACTGCATGTGTGAACGTTGAAGACAGCATCTGGGACAAACTCACCCGCGTGGTGATCGGTCTGTGTTTGCTTGCCGGGTTGGTGGCCATCGGCGTCTGGTATCTGCCGCTCATCCGCCAGAATGAAAGGATGCGCTCGGAAGTTCTCCGTTTGGACCGCGAAGTCGCCAAGGAAGCCGAGACACGCAAGCAACTCAATGCTTCGGTGGAATCTCTCAACAACGACCCCAAAGCCGTCGAACGGCTCGTCCGTGAATCAATTGGGTTGGCCAAGCCTGGTGAAACAGTCATCCGATTCGAGGAGGCCAGCACGAATCTTCCCGCCCAGCACTAGATGCCGCTGTTCGAGAGCGTGGTGCTGATGTTGTTGACGATCTGCGCCAGACGCGGATGTGAGGTTTCGAACTCTTCCACCGATTGTCGCAGCCCCTGGCTAGACAATTTTACCAACTGAGTGTCCTGCTCTGCTCGCGTCGCTTCGTGCGTGGCGACTTGTGTGAAGCCCACGATACTTTGCGCTTGTTCGTTGTGCGTCTTGGCAAGCTCGCGAGTTTCGGATTTCAGAGTGGCGAGCAATCCGAGCAATTCATTGCGACGATCCGGCGGGAGCGATTCGGCGTTCTGGATGCGGGCTTCGATCTGTTTGATGGTTTCGTCAATCATAGGTTACCTCGGTTGTCTGATGAAACTTAACTGGAATCCAAAATACGGCAATCGTTGATTCTGACGCTGGAAAAATTGCGAAGAAGTTTTTGGCGGAAATCAACCCTTCGCCTTGTAGCCAACAGTGACCATGCGACTGTCCAATTCGATGAGCGAATAACCCCAAGGCAGATAACGGTCAGGACCTCTCTTGTCGGGATGTTCGATGCGCCATGCGATCACCTGCCAGCCGCCAGAAGTTTTGATCACTTCCCACTCAGCGCGCTCACCCCAAGATTCCTTCTGATCCAACAACGCTTTGGCAGCGGCGATCTGTTCCTTGAAGCGGCCTTTCGGATCTTCTGCGTGCTCCATGCGAACAACTCGCTTCCCGCAGCCGAAAAGCAACGAGAGCAATACAAGCATGGCAACGCATCTGAACATCGCCTCTACATCGGCGGGGTTTGGAACGGACTTGAGTCTAGCAGGTGGCAGAGTTTTCAACTCACTCGCGTGGCTGCGAGCGGGGCAGCGACGCGCCAGATGGCGGACTGGATTTCTTCAATCGTGCCGACGGCGTGGATGACTTTGATGCGATCCGGGTGTTCGGCAGCGATGGCGTCATAACCTTTGGTTACGCGCTCGAAGAAGGCGCGGTCAGCTTCCTCCATGCGGTCGCGGAGGAAAGGCATCGTTGATTGACGGGAACGCAAACGTTCCTCGCTCACGGCTTGAGGAACTTTCAAAAACAACGTGAGGTCAGGGCGAGTATCGCCGACGGCGAGGTCAATGACGTGTTTGACCGTCAATAAATCGAGTTGGCGACCATAGCCTTGATACGCGGTGGTGGAATCGTAGAAGCGGTCGCACACGATGATCTCGCCGCGAGCGAGGGCAGGGCGGATGACTTCGCGCACGAGTTGCGCGCGACTGGCGTTCATCAGGAGCAACTCTGCCTCGCTGGTCATCGCGGCGTTGGAAAGGCTGTGTTTGAGCGTGTGACGAATCTCTTCGCCGATGGGTGTGCCGCCGGGTTCGCGAAACACTTTCACCGTGTGTCCCCACTCGCGCAATTTCTCCACGAGCAAGGGGACCTGCGTGCTTTTGCCGCTGCCTTCGTTACCCTCGAATGTGATGAATAGTCCCTTCACGTGATCAAATCTTTTTGAGCTTCGGACCTTTGGGAGAATCTTCCACTACCCAACCTTTAGTTTTCAACTCATCGCGGATTTCGTCACTGCGTTTGAAGTCTTTCGCTTTGCGCGCGGCCTGGCGGGCTTCGAGCAGGGCGAGGATTTCTGCGGGGGCTTCCGCTTCGGCAACCGCGCTGATACCGAGGACGGAATTGATCTGATCCCAAGTGACCAGCAATGCTGCGGCATCGGTGGGCGTCAAAATTTTTCCTGCGATACGTTTATTAGTGTCGCTGACCCAATCAAAGATGGCAGCCCATGCGGCGGAGATGTTGAGATCAGTATCCAGTGCGGCGGTGAAGTCAGCGACAAGTTGGGGGCTACCGCCTGAAGGCGGCGTTCCGGCGGTGGCAGCAAGTTCGCGCAGTTTGCTGATGCATTCGTCAATGCGGGTGAGGGAAGCGCGGGCACCGGTCAGTCCGTCCAAAGTGAAGTTGAATGTGCCGCGATAATGCGCGGAGAGCAGAAGGTAACGGACTTCGCGCCCGGTGAATCCTTTCGCCAGCAGATCGCGAAGCGTGAAGAAGTTTCCGAGTGACTTGCTCATCTTCTTGCCCTCGACGAGCAGGAACGCGCCGTGCAGCCAGTATTTTACGAACGGCTTGCCAGTCGCACCTTCGCTCTGGGCGATTTCATCCTCGTGATGCGGGAACTTCAAGTCCTCGCCGCCGAGATGCAGATCAAAACTATTGCCGAGCACTTTCATGCTCATGGCGGAACACTCGATGTGCCAGCCGGGACGGCCTTCGCCCCACGGGCTGGGCCAGAAAACGTTGCCATCGTCGGGGACGCGGGCTTTCCAGAGCGCGAAGTCGGCGAGGGATTCCTTCTCGTATTCGTCGGAGGCGACGCGTTCGCCGGTGCGCATCTCCTCGAAGTTCAACTTCACGAGCTGACCGTAGTTGCAGCCGCAGCCACGATATTTCTCAATGCTGAAATAGACCGAACCATCCGCCGCTTGGTAGGCGATGCCGCGCGCGATGAGTTTTTCAATAAGCGAAACGATGTCAGGGATGTATTCAGTGGCGCGGGGTGTGACGTTCGGCAGATGGCAGCCGAGCGATTTCATGTCGTCGAAGAAGGCGGTTTCGTATTGGCTGGTGAATTCGCGTAGGGTGGTTTTGGTTTCGCGGACGCGGCGGATGATCTTGTCCTCCACGTCAGTGATGTTCATGACGTGCTTCACGTCGTAGCCACGAAAGGTCAGGTAGCGGCGTACGAGATCGCCGAAGACGAACGTGCGCCAGTTGCCGATATGCGCGAAGTCATAAACGGTCGGTCCGCAGCAATACATGCCGACTTTTTTGGAGTTGGCGTCAAGCGGCACGAACTCCTGGACGGAGTGCGAAAGTGTGTTGAAAAAACTGAGACCCATTTTGTCGCCCGGAGGTTACGGGAAGAGCCGGGAAAACAAAGTGGAAAAACGATATGTGACCAAGCTGGGCGGCAGTGATGTTTTCCCCAGTGTCACGCTCGGCCCGCTTTGGTGTTATGAGGCAGATGATTTGAATTTGAGTCTGTGCGCCTGCACCCGATGGAAAAAGCCGTCCACTCAGAGAGGACGGCCTTTCGTGTTCACAGAACGGTGGGCGTGTCAGGCCACCGTTATCTCCTTGTCCAAATACACGTCCTGGATCGCATTGAGCAGTTCGATGCCCTCGGCCATCGGACGCTGAAAAGCTTTTCGGCCCGAGATGAGGCCCGTGCCGCCGGCACGTTTGTTGATCACCGCCGTTTTCACTGCGGCTTCGAGATCGCCCTTGCCCTTGGACTCACCTCCGGAATTGATCAGGCCCGCGCGTCCTGAGTAACAGTTCAAAACCTGGTAGCGGCACAGGTCAATCGGATGATCGGACGAAAGCTCCGTGTAAACCTTGTCGTGCGTCTTGCCGTATTTCTCGATGGCCTTGTAGCCGCCGTTGTTCTCCGGGAGCTTCTGTTTGATGATGTCCGCCTGAATGGTTACGCCGAGATGATTCGCCTGGCTCGTGAGATCGGCGCTGAGGTGATAGTCTTTTTCTTTCGTCTTGAAGGCGTTGTTGCGGATGTAGCACCAGAGCACTGTGGCCATGCCAAGTTCATGCGCGCGTTTGAACGCAATGCTGGTCTCCACGATCTGCCGCGTGGATTCCGCCGAGCCGAAATAGATTGTCGCCCCCACCGCTGACGCGCCCATGTTCCACGCCTGTTCGACCTGGGCGAAGTAAACCTGGTCGAACTTGTTCGGGCAGGTCATCAGTTCGTTGTGATTTAACTTTACCATGAACGGAATCTTGTGTGCGTATTTACGCGAGACCATGCCGAGCACACCGAGGGTGGAGGCCACGGCGTTGCAGCCGCCTTCGAGGGCGAGCTTCACGATGTTCTCGGGATCGAAGTAAATCGGGTTGGGAGCAAAGCTGGCGCCCGCCGAATGCTCGATGCCCTGGTCCACCGGCAATATGGAGAGGTAACCCGTGCCGCCGAGACGTCCGGTGTCAAACATCTGTTGGAGACTGCGCAACACCTGCGGATTTCGGTCAGTGGTCGTGAAGACGCGATCCACAAAATCGGGTCCGGGGAGATGCAGTGATCCTTTGGGGACGGTTTTGCATTGGTGGTCGAGGAGAGTTTTGGCGGAATCGCCGAGGAGTTTGGTGATTTTAGTGCTCATGGTTCAATTTCAGTTTTGGCGGGCGAATCGATGTGCAGACGCCCATTCGATGCTGCAAGGATATGGACTCGCGGGTCGCGCGCCTGCTCGTTATTGGCAATCAGCAACCGGAAATTGCCTCCGGCGTCGGGGCAACTGGCCTGCCCGACGCAGAATTCCCCTGAATGCCCAACTGCCAGCGACCTGTGGGCGGAGGATCGCCAATGGCCGTCACTTGCGCCAATGCTGCATCTGTTTCTGCTCGATGAGTTGAAGCTCGCGTTTCAGGTGCGCGAGTGTGCGGATATTTGCGGCCACGTAGGCCGACATCAGCCCCATGATGATGACAACGCTGATGACCATGAAACCTTTTTGGCGCGGGCGTAATGGTGAATTGGATTTCATGGCGTGGGTTGTGGTTCTGGGACAGCGGTGAAAGTGAACAGGGGCTGAACTCGCGCCGGTTTGCGTAGCGGGCGCAGTTCAATCTCCCAACGCCACGCGGCTATGTTGTGTTGCGCCTCCTGTTTCATCTGCGATTGATTCAGATTCGTCAGTATACTTGTCCACGGCGCATCGGCGGCGGTGCGGCGGAGGATTTGGTTTTCTCCGAAGCGATAATCCACAACCCCGTTCTTGTGTTGGATGTGAAGCGTTTGATTCGCTTCGTCGAGTGTTGGTTGGCGGACTGCCAAGCGGACATCGGTGCGCCAGAGTTCGCCGATGTGAAGCACGCGCGTGATGTCGTCGGCATTACGGCGCAGCGCACGCATGTGATCGAAGCAGCGGTAGAAGGCGATTGAGGCCACGGCTAGGATGGTGGTCATCACGCCGATATAGACGAGGCATTCGATGAGCGTCGCGCCGGAGCGATGAGTGTGGAGATGGGTGCGTGTTTTCACGATATGGAGTGTGGCCGTCCACGGCCACAGCAACTCTCGCCGGGAAAAAAAGGTTCTCGTGGTGCGTAGTGTGTTGTTGCAAGTGGAGTTTGCTACGCCCGAGGACGGGCGCACTCCGTAAAATGATGTTTTCATTTCAACGTCGTCTCCCGGATGACGGGGCTGCCGTGCGATGTTTCTGCGGGCAACCATTCCACACGCGCTTGTTTATCGGTGAGCGTGAGTCGCAATTCACCCGGCGGCAGATTCGTGGCGGAGCGAGCGGTGGTGGTGAGCGTGTGAACGCCGTTGGTGAATTGTCGCCCACCGCCCCCGCGGAGAATCTCCATTTCGCCATCCACAACTTCGATGGCCACCGAGCGTTCGTAGCAGCGGCGCAGGTATTTGTTTTCCTGCGCGAACGAATAAGCGAGCGGCAGGATGGCGATGCTGACGATGGCGAGGGCGACCAGCATCTCGGTCATCAACGGTTTTGTCCAGAAAACTGTGTAAGTGGTTTTTTGTTTTGGTTTTTGTTTGTTCAATATCCCGGGCGTCAGCCGCGAGTTAAAATGAGCCGGGGGCGAGCGGCGAGCCCCAGCTCGCGCCCCCGGCGGTCAATGGTTCGTGAGTCGTTC
>CAMCWI010000052.1 GCA_945882065.1 Akkermansia muciniphila | reverse complement strand
TCATAAGGTGAAAAACCGCAGGAATGCGGGAAACCACCCTCTAAGAGCCGTCGCCGAATTGAAATCGAAAAATGAACGGACAGTGAAAACATGCTGATTCTATCGAATCAGAATCGCAGTCTCAAAAAACTTAACCGGACACTAGTGATGCGCCGTATATCCCGTCATCGCGGCCAGCGCGAGATTGGTATAAGCGACCGGGCCGCTCGGTAGATTGGTGCGGAACATTTCCTGACCGTTGAGCCTCACCACGGCGCCGTCGGCGCGCGCGAGACGGAAGTTCAGATTGGTGATCACTACATTCCACGGCACCACGAACTGGCGGCGGAAATACGTGGTCACGAATTTATTGTTCGGGTCAGGCCCGAAGCTCACCGCTGTGGCTGCCCGCATCGCAATGTGCCGAATCAGATGGACCTTGTTTTCTTGTTTACGCAATCGTCTATCACATGGCGGGGCTGGATTCTGCCCTTGCAACATTAGACGTCACCTCAAGGCAGAGACTTTTCAGACTGGCCGTTTGGGATGCGGATTATTTCATTTCAGGTGGGGATGCTTCAATGGTCAGGCAGCCAATTGACCTGATGTATGCGATTTACAATAAGCCCGAAAGTTTTCGCGGCACGTTTCCGCAGGGGCTGGTCTTGCCGCCATTGGCAACCTCGCAAACGTCTCCGCTGCGCGTGCAAGTACAACACCCACCATTGAAATATTTGCGTTCGGCGATAACCACGGCGAAAGCCAAGCTCGGTTTGAAGACTCGGCCTTGATCAGATTCCAGCTAGTTGAGCCGAGACCTGAGAGTTCAATATGTTACGAGTTGCAGGTTCACCGGCAGCGAGCGTTGGTTTCCAGCGAACTGCTGCGCTCGTCGGCGTTCTGCATTTTTGCGGCCTGGATGATGGAACACTTCTTCATCATCGCTCAAACGGAAGAAGTTATCGGGTCAGTTGAGGCTTATTCACAATCCCGTGGGATGATCGAGGAAATTCCACGGTAGGCGGAATTTTTTGGCGAGATGCGCCGCGAGAGCTTTTACGCCGAAGGTTTCGGTGGCGTAATGACCGCCGTAGAAAACATTGATACCCAATTCTTCAGCCAGCGCATAAGTCCAGTGAGGCCCTTCGCCGGTGATGAACGTGTCCACACCTTCGGCAGCAGCGGTTTTCAAATCGCCACCCGCGCCGCCCGTCACAATGCCAATGCGCCGACACACTTTGTTCCCACCAGGAAGCATAACTGGCTTTTCCCCCGTAGCGCGAGCGAGACGGATCGCGAGTTCGTCGCGGGAAATGTTCGTGGTGGTTTGGAAGCCGATGGTTTGTCCGTGGCTCTGGAAGAACGGCTGAAACTTCTTGAAACCCAGCGCCGCACAGAGTTGTGCGTTGTTGCCCAACTTTGGATGCGAGTCCAGCGGAAGATGTGAGCTATACACCGCAATGTTGTTCTCGATGAGCGCACGAATGAGTTCATGCTTCTTGCCCGTCCACGGATGCGACGGCGACCAAAATAGGCCGTGGTGAACGATCATCAGATCAGCCTTGGCCTTGAGAGCGAGTTTTACCGTGGCGAGACTGGCGTCCACCGTGGCGGCGATGCGCGTGACGCGCCCGGAGTTCTCCACCTGCAATCCATTGACCGCGCCATCGTAATCGCCGATGGCGGCGGTGCATAAAAGCCCGTCGCAGTGTTTGACGACGGCAGCGAGTGAGGCATCAGGCATGGCGTGATGAAAGCAGATTGACCGGATTGTGAAAAACTTTTTCGTCACGCTTGTTGCTTTCTACGTGGAGGTTTTTATAGTGCGCTCGGTTTGAATTTACTTAGATGAGCATTTCTTCCGAATCCACGCCGCCGTGGAACACTGACGCGGCGCGCAACCTCTACAATATCCATCGCTGGGGCGCGAAATACTTCGACATCAATGACGCGGGCGAAGTCATCGCCAAGCCACTACAAGATGCTGGCACAGCGGTGGAAATTTCCGACGTGGTCGAGGAGGCCAGAGGGCGCGGATTAAAATTTCCTTTGCTCATCCGCTTCCAAGACATTCTTCGACACCGCGTCGAGTCCATCAATCTCGCGTTCCGTAATTCCATCACCGAGTTCAATTACCAAGGCAAGTATCGCGGCGTTTTTCCGATCAAGGTGAATCAGCTCCGCGAAGTCGTTGAAGAAATCCTCGATGCGGGAAAGCAATTCGATTTCGGCCTCGAAGTCGGTAGCAAGCCGGAACTCTTTGCCGGACTCGCGTTACAGAACCAGATGGGCAGCCTCATCATTTGCAACGGCTACAAGGATGCGGAGTTCATCAAGATGGCATTGCTCGGCACCAAGCTCGGAAAGAAGGTCATCATGGTCGTGGAGAAACTGGAGGAGCTACGGCAGATCATCGTGGTGTCAAAACAACTCGGCGTTGAACCGCTTGTGGGTATCCGCGCGCGGTTGTTGAGTAAGGGCGCGGGCAAATGGGCGGAGAGCGGCGGGGAGAATGCGAAGTTTGGTTTGAGCACGGCAGAGATTCTTGCTGCGACAGAATTGTTGAAAGCTGAAAATCTTGGCCATTGTCTCAAGCTGATTCATTTCCACATCGGCTCGCAAGTCCCGGACATTCTCACGGTGAAGAAGGCGGTTCAGGAAGCAACGCGCTTCTACTGCAAGATCCGCAAGATGGGTTTCGACATCGAATATCTCGACGTGGGCGGCGGGTTGGGCGTGGATTACGACGGCAGCCGGTCGGCCTTCGACAGTTCGACGAATTATTCACTCCAAGAATATACGAATGACATCGTTTATTACGTCGCCGACGTCTGCAACCAAGAGAAAGTTCCGCATCCCGACATCATCAGCGAGAGCGGACGCGCCATCGTCGCGCATCACAGCGTGCTCGTCGTGGAAGTGTTCGGCGCGATTGGCAAAACACATCCCGACATCAACTTCACCTACGGCGATAATGAACAGCCCATCGTGCGCGAGCTTCTCGACATCAAGAAGAACCTCGCCAAGCTGAACAAACTCGAAGCGTATCACGACGCACAGGAACGGCGCGACGACGCGCAACACATGTTCACGCTGGGCATGATGGATCTGCCGGACAAGGCGAAGATTGAAAATCTTTATTGGGAAATTGGCGGCGCAGTCGTGGAAACCTTCAAGGGTCAGGCTTACATCCCCGACGAAATCCGCAAACTCGAAGACAGCCTTTGCGATCAGTACCTGTGCAACTTCTCCGTGTTCCAATCGCTGCTGGATCACTGGGCGCTAGGACAATTGTTTCCCATCATGCCCGTGAGCCGGTTGAACGAACAGCCGACGCGCGAGGCTACGCTCGTGGACATCACTTGTGATTCAGACGGACAGATCAACAAGTTCATTGATCTGCGTGACGTGCGCGACACGCTTCCGCTGCACAAGCTGGATTACAACGGAGACGGCAAACAAGTGCCTTACTACATTGGCTTCTTCCTGATGGGCGCGTACCAGGACATCATGGGAGACCTGCACAATCTGTTCGGTCGCGTGAATGAAGTGCATGTGTTCCTCGATCCCGACGAGCCCACCGGTTATTACGTCGAAGAAATCATCGAGGGCAACACCATCGTCCAATGCCTGGCTTCCGTGCAATACGACGAGAATGAATTGAAGCGGCGCATGAAGCAGCAGATGGACGAAGCCATCAAGTCCGACCGTATGAAGCCAAGCGAAGCGATGCGCTTGTTGGATGACTATGAACGTGGGTTGAAGTCCTACACGTATCTATCGTTCTGAGAGGCGCGATGAACAATCCGCCTCGCATCGTTGAAGCCGGAACGTCCAACATTCAACATTCAACGCCCAACATCGAATGGGGCGCGCCTTGGATGTTGAGTGTTGAATGTTGGGTGTTGAATGTTCCCCCGACTTTCCATGCCTGACACTCCGCCCAATCCCGAACTTCTCCGCGCGCTCGGCAAACTCGTGCGCGGACTCTCGGCCTTGTTCTGGGGATTGCCCGCCGCCTTGATCATCTGTGTGGGTACGGCAGTCGGTGGATGGTTCCGCGCATTCAGCATCGCACCGGCGATGCTCACCACGGGATTGATTCTCTACGGACTTTGGCAGATCGGCGCGTTTCAAAAACAGGAGCGACCGTGGCGGCTCGCGTTAGATCGCGCGCGGCTCGTCGCATTGGTGAACTTCGGACTCAGCCCATTTCTCTACTGGTGGAACAGGATGCCGGATAATTCCTTCTTTACCACCGTCGTGGGATTGCTCGCGGTGACCTCACTCTTGTTTCTATTTAATCTAAACCTCGTCATTGCACGCTTGGGAGAAATGATCCCAGACGAAACCCTGCGCCAGGAAACCCGTCAGTTCACCGTCGTCAACCGCTCTTTGCTCGTGCTGCTGCTGGTGATTGCCTCCTGCTATGTGTTCCTGTTGCAGATGCCGAATCTCCCAAGCAGCTTGATAAATATTTTGATCCGCCTCCAGCACATTGGTCAACCCGCCGTAATGTTGCTCGTGCTCCTGCCGCTCTCGTTGACCATGTCGCTTCTCTGGAAAACCAAGGAGGTCATCATGGACAGCCTTTTCACTCATCGGTGACTCTGGAGTGCGGACGGTATCTCGCCCGCAGCGCTCGACACACAACAAGGCCGTAAAACAATCCACAGCCCCGTCTTTTCGCACGCGCGCTGCGAACAGCAACCGTTCGCGCTCCGGCCAAACATTTTGTCTTGGCGGTTATCTCTTGCGACCCTACTTTCTCCGCTATGAAATATATTCTCCTTCTCGCACTCGGACTGGTCACTGTCACGGCACTAGCGGCCGAAGATGAAACAGGCTTCAAATCTTTGATGGACGGGAAAACTTTTGCAGGCTGGAAAATCGCCGAGGAAAATACCAACACGTTTCGTATCGAAGACGGCGCATTTGTCGCCAACGGAAACGTCTGCCATCTCTACTACGTTGGTGACGAACAGCCATTCAAAAACTTCCATCTCAAAGTGGACGTGATGACCGATAAGACATCCAACGGCGGGATTTATTTTCACACAAAGTACCAGGCGCGAAGCTGGCCCAAAGGCGGCTTCGAGTGTCAGGTCAACAACACGCAGGGCGATTGGATCAAGACGGGCAGCCTCTACGCCATCGTCAATGTGAGTCAGTCGCTCGCTGAAGATAACAAGTGGTGGACACAGGAAGTCATCGTCGAAGGCAACAAAGTCACCGTAAAAGTGGATGGAAAAATCGTTCTCCAATACATCGAGCCTGCTGGCGCGGTGGCTGGAAAAGATTTTGAGCGCAAGCTGGGCGAAGGAACATTCGCGCTGCAAGGCCATGATCCCAAGAGCGTCGTCCGCTACAAAAACATCCGCGTGAAGCGGCTGTGATAGGAGCGCGGGCTTCGGCCTGGTTCACTGTCCACTGACGCAAAGTGCTCTCTCAGTTCGGGTGCGTCTCTTGATGTCGTAAGTTGAAGTGGCGTGAACGCCGCGCTCCTCGAGATTTGTCAAAGCGCCGTTCGCATCTATATTGCCGACATGTTGGCGACCCCGGAAATAATTCAAGAAGCAGCACAGGCATCTCGTGTGGAGGAATTGCTGCCGCGTTGGCGTGAAGTTCCGCTCTATCGCGAAGTGTTGGCCCGCCAGGATTTTGATCTGCGCCAACTTCCCGTCATCACCAAACGTGAGATGCGTGCAGGCTTTCCGCAAAACTTTCTTCACGATGGTCGCTCGCTTGATGAGTTGGTTGCGGATCAGATTGTAGAACTGGAACACACGTCCGGCACATCAGAGGAGTGCCTGCCGGTGATCTTCGGACGCGGTTGGTGGAACGAACAGGAGGAACGCGCGCTGCGGTTGAACAAGTTCGTCGCTCAAGTTCTTGATGATCATCCCAACGCGCGCCGCGCCACCATCACGTCACCCGCTTGCAATGGCCTGACCTGCCCGACCGTCTGGATGTCCCGGGCGCAACGCACCATCGGCAACGCTCTCTTTGTTAATCTGGCGCGCATCCCGTTCTTGATTCCCGAAGCCGAACAAAAGCACATGGCGGACGAGATCGCGGATTGGTCACCACACTTTCTCGATCTTGATCCTGTGCATGGCGTGTGTTTTGCGCTGTATTGCGAGCGCCATGGCATCCGATTTCCATCGCTGCGCTTTGTGCTGTGCAGCTACGAATTCGTCAGCGTGGTGCATCGGCGGATTCTTGAGCGCGTCTTCAGCGTGCCGGTGTTCAATCTCTACGGCTCGACAGAAACCGGCCACTTGCTCATGGAAAATGAGGCGAGTGAGATGAAGCCCCGTTACGACACCGCCTATCTTGAAGTTGTGGACGCGGACGCAAACGGAATTGGCAATCTTATCGTGACCACGCTTTCCAACGATTACATGCCGCTGCTGCGTTACGGCATCGGCGATCTCGCAGAGCGGAACGAGCGTTCTTACGGCACGGACTACATCGTTCATGGTCGTATTCGCGATGCGCTCACCGTTGCCGATGGAACACGCGTCACGACATGGCAGGTGGATCAATGTTTCGCCGGCGCAGAAGGAATCGTTCATTATCAATTACGCCAAAGTCTTGCCGGGAAATGTCACCTGCGCTACGTACCGGAATTTGGTGGGTTGGATGTGGACAGTTTGCGAACAGTCCTTTCGCGACTGGAATCATTGCTGCAAAGCCCTGTCACCACAGAGGCTGTTCCCACGCTGTTGCCGGAAGCTTCGGGGAAGTTCCGCCTCACCTGTACATAGCCCTTCATGTTTCAATTGCGTATGCAGTTGACCCCGGAGTCATGGGCGTTGCGGGAACGGTGGTCAACTTCCTGTTTCTGGTCCGCCCGATGATCGAACAAGCCTAGCAACAGTGAGGCGACGAAGCCGCCGGTGCAAACGTAAAGGCGGCGTTCAAACCTCAAGTTCCACTCGAATAATTTCCACTTCCCGGCAAGTCTCAATCTACTTGAGCGCAGCCGGAGCAGCGGCGTTTTGCGGCGACATGGCGACGCCGAGCGAACGCAGTTCCGTCACCAGATTGCCAATGGATTGGCGCACGGGCGTGGCCTGTTGCGTGACGCGTGTGGCGTTGTCGCGGATGGCAGCGAGGCCGCTGGTGTTGAGATCGGAATTCAAGACGCGTCGCAGATCGCTGAGGTCGGATTGCACGGGCGTGAAGCGGGTGGCGACGTTGAGGCAGGTGTTCCGCACGGAGTCGAAGCGGCTTTGGAGTTCCAATTTGCGCGCCTGACCGCTGGCGCGGATGACTTCGTTTTGAATCATGGCGAGTTCCTTGTCCCAGTTGTCAAAGTGAAGTTTGCCGCGATCTGCGAGTTTGAGGTTTGTTTTCTGCACCTGATTCTCGACTGAGCCGAGTTTGCTGACGGCGGTGGAGAAGCGATCAAACTGCGGACGCAGGTCAGGTTGGGGATTGTTGACAAGACTGTTGAGTTCGGTGACGGCGATGTCCATTTGCGTGCCGGTGCTTTCGATGCTGGTGGCGAGAGATTGCAAGGTCGAGACCGTGCTTTCGCTGGTGCGATAACCGGAGCTGGCGCAACCGGTGATCAGGAGCGCAACGCCCAGTAGCAAGGTGCTAGTGATGAGTTTGTCGAAAAAATGAGTTTTCATAGTGATCCTATTTTTGATTTTTGGGCTGTTGCAGCCGCGCTGTTGTTGAGTCAGGAAATAGCAAGTGCTGCGGCCAAAGCAAAGCAAACACTGTGCGATTGTGGCGGCAACCATTCTTGCCGACGGACGGACGGCTGTCGTCACCCGCAGCGGATGGGAATGCAACGGGACGCCACAGGTGAAACGCAATCATCGGTTAGCACCGGGACGAGCAGCGGTTGGGGACAACCGCGCTCTGCTGGCGGTGTCATGCGCACAGGCGCACATCGCTCGCTTGAAACGCGGGGCGGTAAATGGTTAATGTCCGAGCGTGCCTTCTGACACCCGCAAACTCGCCAAGTCGCCTCGCATCCTGATCGTGGATGACGACGCGGGCCAGCGCAGCCTGCTCAACTCCTTTCTCAAATCGCAGGGCTTCGACACGGTGACGGCAGATTCCGGCGAGCGCGCGTTGGAGACGCTGCGCGGAAGTGAATTCAACATGATGATCTCAGACGTGCGGATGCCGGGGATTTCCGGGTTGGAAACCTTGCGCCGCGCGCGAGAAATGAATTTCAACCTGCCCATCCTTCTGGTCACGGCTTACACGGACATTCGCGACGCGGTGGGCGCGATGCGTGATGGCGCGGTGAATTATCTCGCCAAGCCGATTGATCTGGATGAATTGCTCGCGGCGATTCAGAAGGCGACGGGGGCGGCGAAGCCTGTGGCGTTGAAGCCGGGCGTGGAACAAAAACTCCCCGCGAATGTCATCGCACACAGCCCGCTGATGCAGGCGGTATTCGTGGATGCGTCGCTGGTCGCGCCGTCGGAGAGTCGCGTGTTGCTCACGGGTGAGAGCGGCGTGGGCAAGGAGGTTTTGGCGGATGTCATCCATGCGTGGAGCGCGCGGGCGAACGGGCCCTTGGTGAAGGTGAACTGCGCTGCGATCCCGGAGAATTTGTTGGAGACGGAATTGTTCGGACACGAGAAGGGTGCTTTCACGAGCGCGGTGGCGCAGCGGATCGGCAGGTTTGAGGAGGCGAACGGCGGGACAATTTTTTTGGATGAAATCGGCGACATGTCAGCGCAATTGCAGGCCAAGCTGCTGCGCGTGACGCAGAATGGGTGTTTTAATCGTGTCGGCTCAAACCGCGAGTTGCAGACGAACGCGCGCATTCTCGCCGCGACGAACAAGAATCTCGAAGACATGGTGAAGGCGGGAACGTTCCGCGAAGATTTGTTTTATCGGTTGAACGTGGTGGAACTGAACATCCCGTCGCTGCGCGAACGTCCGGAGGATATTTTGCCACTGGCGACCCACTTCATCGCGGAGTTCACGCAGGGCAAGGCGCGATTCTCGTCGGCGTTGACGGAGGGCTTGGCGCGTTATTCGTGGCCGGGGAATGTGCGCGAGTTGCGGAATGCGATGGAGCGAGCGGCGTTGTTGTCGCGCGGAGAAATGATTTTGCCGGAGCATCTGCCAGCGCGCGTGCGTGCGGTAGTGGAGCAAGCCACGCCAGCGGTATTACCCGACGCACATCGGTTGGAGGAGATCGAGAGGCAAGCCATCATGCAAGGCTTGCGTGAGCATGAAAATAACCGCACAGAGACAGCGAAGGCACTGGGGATCAGTCGGCGGGCATTGATCTACAAATTGCAGCGGTATCGCGAGGCGGGGTTTGAGGTGTAAGAGCGTGTTTGAGCCGAACTCCGAAGTTGGATTTCGCAGCGGACGCAGTGTGTCCGTCCCCGGCCACAGCAATATGGCATGTGGTGCGCGTGGAAATGTTGCGCGACTTGGCTGGCGTACCCCGAAAGCTTTCGGGGTTGCCACACACGCGGTGCTCTGCCGCCGCATTGCGTGAGTCTCAAAAAAAAACCACGGATGGACATACATCCGGTGGTTTAGCTCCCACGGTGCGGTTGCGCGTCTGTGATTTAGCCTGAAATCAGGTGAGAACTCCGTTTTTTACGTTTGACCGGGCAAGGTAAAGCCAGTTAGCGTTCGCGTTCCTAATTAGGCAAAATTTATGATTGGAACGATTCGGAAACATTCAAAGGCGATGTGGTGGGTTATCATCGCGGCAATTATCATCACCTTCGTCTGGTGGGGTTCTCAAGGGCCGGGCGGCAACAATAGCGGGGGCATGGGCAATTATGGCGTGATGAATGGCATCACCCTCACCCCGGCCATCTTCCAGGAAGCGCAACGCGAGGTGAAGCTGTATTACTTCTTCTCCAGCGGCGGCAACTGGCCCGGTCGCGGGCGGCAGCTCCAAAACTTCGATGTGGAACGCGAAACGTATAACCGCATTCTCATCACTCAAAAAATGAAGGACCTTGGCATCCATGTGGATGACGAGGCCGTCACTAAGGTGGCCAGTGACCGGATTCGTTCGCTCACGGGCGGCAAGCCGGTTTCATTGAAGGAGTTTGAATCAGCGGTTCTCGCGCACGAAAATCTGACCACGGCGGATTTCGAGCGCTACATCCGCAACGAACTCGGCATCCAACAAGTGTTCGCCACGCTTGGCATGGCGGGCGACCTTGTCTCCGACGAGGAAGTGCGCGCCTTGTATCAGCGGGACTACCAAAAAATCTCCGCGCAACTCGCGATGTTCAGCGGCAGAGATTACGTGAAGTCAGTTGTCTCATCGCCTGAGAAAATCACCGAGTTTTACACGAATCAGATGCGCCGCTACGAACTGCCTGAACGCGTGCGTGTCAGCTATGTGGCGTTCCCGCTCTCCAATTATCTCGCTGCCGCGCAACTGGAGTTGGATAAAATGACGAACCTCAACGAACTCGTCGAGAACGCCGTGATCCAAATGGGTACAAATCTTCCCACTGGCGTGAAAACTGTAGAAGAAGCCAAGGCCAAACTCATCGAGAGCGAACTCAAGGATAGGGCTGGAAAAAGTGCGCTGAAGGCGGCGCATGAGTTTAACCAAGTGCTGACTGAAACCACGCCCGCCAGTGCCACGAACATCGTGACTCTCGCCAAGGATCGCAGCTTGACCGCCCAGGTTTCCGCTCCGTTCTCACCGAATGAAGCACCCGCGGGTCTGGATGTGGGCGAGGAGTTTGTGCGTGCTTCGTTTGGGCTGACCACCACAGAGCCGTTCTCCAATCCTGTCCCCGGCACAGACGCAATTTACGTGATCGCTTATCACAGCCAGTTGCCGAGCGAGATTCCGTCGCTCGACAGCATCCGTGATCGCGTGACGCAGGATTTTCAATTCATCGAGTCCGCCATGCTCGCTCAAAAAGCTGCAATCGCTTTCGAGGGCGGTCTTTCCAATGCAATGGCTGGCGGAAAAAGTTTTGCCGACGCGTGTGACAAGGCTGGCGTGAAGCTCACTCCACTCGCGCCGTTTTCCATGAGCAGCACGAACATCGCGGAACTGAGCGGGCATGTGAGACAGGATCAACTCAATCAATTCAAACGCGTCGCTCTCGCAACGCTGCCGGGGCAATTGACGTCGTTGATGCCGAGTGCTGACGGAGCATTCATGGCGTTGGTTCAAGCCAGACTGCCGCTGGACGAAGCCGAGTTGAAACAGAACCTCCCCTCCTTCACCCGCAGCGTCCATCAAGTACGACGCAGCGAGGTGTTCAACGAATGGTTCAAGCGCGAAGCCCAGAAAGCTTACAGCACCGTGCCATATTTCCAAGAGAAGCAGGCACAGATGCAGAAAGCCGCCGCCAACGCGGGGAAGCAATAGTCCCGATGTCCGCTGCGTCCGTCATCGGGCGCAGCAACCTCCGCAGCCAATTGGAGCGCCGGTCTGTGACCGGCTTTGGGCAGGACGAGGCTGATAAGCCGGTCGCAGACCGGCACTCCTCCAAAAACCTGCGCACACAAACCCATGAACACCATCAAACTTTCCGCTCCGGCCACCAAGGAGTTTTGGGAGATACCCGTTCTCTTCGAAGACGACCATCTGCTCGCACTCGACAAACCTTCCGGGCTGTTGACTTCGCCGGATCGTTACAACGCGGATCGCCCGAATCTGATGAGATTGCTGCACGACGGCATCGCCGCCAAGAAACCGTGGGTGACAACTCTCGGTCTGACTTATCTAAGCAACACCCATCGCCTCGACGCCGACACCAGCGGCGTGTTGTTGCTCGCCAAGAACAAACCCGCGCTCATCCAAATTGCGAATCTGTTCAGCATAGACAAGCCGCAGCAAAAATACTTTGCGCTCGTCTCCGGCCTGCCCAGTTCGGATCAATTCGTCATGGATGCCAAGATCGCCAGCAACGTCGTCGAGCTGGGACTGATGCGGATTGATAATCACGATGGCATGAAGTCCAAGACCGAGTTTACCGTGGCGGAAAAGTTTTCCGGCTACACGGCATTGACCTGTCAGCCGCGCACGAATCGCAACCACCAGATTCGCATTCATCTCAAGCACGCGGGATTTCCCATCATCGGCGACACGCTCTATGGCGGGAAACCGTTGTGGCTTTCACGGCTCAAGAAAGGGTTCTACTTGAAACACGGACGCGAAGAGCGTGCGCTCATGGCTCGCGTGGCGCTTCACTTGGAGGAACTCTCCATCCCGCATCCCGTCACGGGCGAAATGATAACGATCACGTCGCCTATGCCAAAGGACCTGCGCGTGGCGTTGCGCTATCTGCGGGAGTTTCGCGGCAACGGACGGACGTTTGGTGCCGCGCGGGACGAAGAGTAGGAGCGCGGCGTTCACCACGCTTTAGCGTGAAAGGTCCAAGCGTACCCGCTCATTTGATGTGCTTCGTATTGTTGGACGTTGAGGCGGGCTGAAGCCCGCGCTCCGGCACCGTATTGCACGAGTCTCAATAGTCGGAGACTACTTATTCTTCTCCAACCACGCTTTCGCTTCCGCATCCAGCAGCTTCAAGTCCGGCTGCTTCTGTGCAATCGCCCACCATTCCGCCCATTCCTTGTTCAGCTCGCCTTGCTCCACATTTGATCCGACACGGATGAAAATGGGGATGTGATGCAATTCCGATTTAACTTTGATGCTCTGGTCCCCACGGACCATCTATCCAATACACGCCGCACGGAATCCCATACGCATTCATCATCAAGATGTCTTCCTTCGTCTCGGAGTTGAACGACCCGGTCACCGGAGTGCCATCGTAATAAGTTTCGCGTTGGGTGTGTTCATCACGCCAGCGCCACGGCGTGTAGAACGACTTGGGCGGGAGAAATGGCAGGCCTGCGTCCAGCGCGTGGGCTTTCACAAGAGCTGCCGGGTCTTGTGAGGTGTAGAACTTCATTTCAAGTGACGGTCCCTCGAACTCGATCTTCACGCGCTTCTTGTCGCTGAAGCAGAAATCGTATTTCCCCGGCCAATCGGTCTTCGCGAACGTCGCATAGCCGCGCGATGAAATGTAGAACGGCGCATAAACCGACGTGGTCGGCTTGAGGATCATGTCCACCTTTTGGCCGCGCAGATCCATGGCGGGCTTGATGCCGCTGGCCCACGACGCCTGTTGCGGCCCGCCCACCGTGCGCTCCATCAGGCCGGTGAAGTATTCGTCGTCGTGTGCGTCAATCGCGAAACCCCACTTCACGATGTCTGCGCTGGGTTCGGCACTGAGTTGTAGAGAGAAACTACTTCCTTCCGGTGCGACGATCAGTTTGTCGACGCGACCGTCTGGCATGACCGTCTGGGCGGAGAATGGTTTTTCCGCGCTCACATCGGTGGCATTGCTCGTGAGTTCCGCGGGTAGCGCGACGCGGCCTTGAGCGGCTTCGTAGAACAACCCATCCAACTTTAGAGTGCCGTTCCCGCTTCCTTTCGGCGAAAGCTCCTTTGATTTAAACGCCAGTGCTGCAGTCGAGTCGCCGTTAAAGTTTGTGGTGATGCAACCCGTGACCGCCATAACAAGCAACGCCGCGAATGTGGGAATTTTAAGTTTCATGCTTTATTCATGGTGACGACTGCAAGTTTGCCTTGCGGGTGCTTATTGCGTCCCCAATTCGGGCGAGCGGAATTGCCATGATGAAGCCGGGAGATTTATTGAGGCTTACGCAATACGGTTACGGAGAGCGCGCCAGATTCCCGTCACACTAATTATAAGAGCCTCAATAAACTGTCTCGCTCTTGGCATTGATGAGCGGGGATTTATCCCACGGCACAATCCAGCCCCAACGCAATTCCCGGCACGCAAAGCCGTCGTGTTCCGGCAGGATCACCGGGCCGAGATCGGTAGGGCGCAGATTGGCGCGCGGGACGACCCCGAAGACTTGGATCAAATCCCGTAATCGTAACTTCGCTTCGTCCTTCGTGTAGGTGTAGCGCGAACACATGGGAACAAACTTTAATTTGATCCAACCCGCACACCAGACATTTCAGGGCTAACAACCGCAGGTTGGAATTGACCCCTCTAAACTTCCCGCGCACACTCGTCACATCTTCATGACTAAAAGCAAAAATCAGGAAGCAACCAACGACTCAACCCCAGACTGTGCTCAACGGAACCAAACAACATTATGAAAAAAAACAAATCAATCATGGCAGGAGTCATCTTGATATGTGGAATCTTCTTTCACGCACAGGGACAGTCATTCCCCACCAACGGTCTGGTGGCCTATTATACTTTCAACGGCAACACAACAGATTTGAGCGTAAATAATTGGACCACTTTCGCTTCAGGCGTCACACCTGATTTAGGACGTTTTGGAGAAGTTTCCGGTTCTTTGCGTTTTAATGGTTCAAACTCAATCGTTCAGTTTCAGAGCTCAAATACAATTGCCCCAACACATAGAACGATTTCCACGTGGGTAAAGTTCAATAATCTTTCGCGGTTTGAAGGCCCCCCTTATGGGCAAGAATGGGCTTGCATCTTGAGCGACGATAAACGAATGGTTTTTTACTTTACCTCTACAACAAACGTTCCGCGGCGGCTCTATTTTGATGAGGGGAGCGGCTACTATCAGTATGCATCCATGCCAAGTATTCAGACAAACGTTTGGTATCAGATGTCTGCGACTTACAATTCGGCCAACGTAGTTTTCTACCTTAATGGAAAACCGATAACAACACTACCTCTTTCAGGTTTCACACAAAATGGATGGGGCGGAAATTTCGTAATTGGTGCCAATGGGGACGGTTATTATTATCTTGATGGGAATCTGTCTGGTTTCAAAATCTTTGACCGGGACTTGTCCGTAAACGAAATCTGGCAATTGTATGTGAATGAATCTGCGCCCATTTTGAACATTCGCAAGGCGGTCTATGTGGATACCTCCAATCTTTGGGTGGGCGCCAACTATCAGTTACAGGTTTCCACGGATTTGTTCGCATGGACAAACTCCGGCGCATCCTTCACGGCCACAAACTCAACTTGGCGTTCAACGAACTACTGGGATGTTGACAATTGGGATTCGCTTTTTTTCAGGTTGAAAACAAATCCATGACGCCAGGCTGGAATGAAACATTTTAGCTTTTCCGACCGAACGCTGCCTGAAAATCAAATCTCACAAAATGTAAGGCGCTTGAAGCCTTCCAGTACGTTCTACCAGGTTGTGGTTGCTCAAACAGGGTGGCTTGCAGAGCCCGGTTCGCCATGTCTGCGTGCCACTTCAAGAAATTTATTTTTGCCCGGCGGCATTTATCGCTGGCAACAACACTCTCCTGGAAAGATGCTTTGCCCAACTTTCGCGGCACGAGTGCTGCGAACATTGACCCAGATGAATCCGCTGGCAAAACCGAGTCTGACGCACGACCCCGCCGAATGGCTGGGCGATGCGCATCCACTCGTCGCGCAACTCGGCACGGCGGACGGGCTAGCGTCGCTTCATGCGCTCGCTGGCTCACTCACAGCAAAACCGATCACCAGTCTTGCAGCGTTGCGGGAATTTCTTCGGGCTTACCACGAACGGATTTTGTTGACGCATGAATTGCCCGCCATCCAAACGGCATTCAGTCACATCAGCCGGAATGAAGTGCGTGAGTTGATCGCGTTTGATCAACGTCTCGCCAGCGAGCCGATGCTCCGGATTTTTGCAAAGGCCAGTCAACGCATCGGTCGCGAACAACTCCAGAAACTGCGCCCGTTGCGCGACGAACGCATGGTGAAGCGTTATATCATCGCCGTCGAAGGCGGCCAGGCGCACGGCTGGCACACGCTGGTTTACGGCATGACGCTTGTGTTGTATTCGCTGCCCCTGCGACAGGGCTTGCTCGGTTACGCGCACCAGACCACGCGAGGATTCATCCATGCAGCGGCGCGCGGTTTGCAACTGAAGGAATCCGAATGTCGCGCATTGTTCGAAGAATTGTGCGAGGGAATTATTTTGAAACCCGATGCAATGACGCTGACGCCGGTTTAAATTGCCACGAAAAGGCACAAGAGGCACAAAGGGAAACCGCTTTGACTGAACCCTGATTTTGAACCGCTAATCTTCACTAATCCGCCCTGATAAAAGCATTTCAAAAAAGTAGCTGCCCGGCAGTTTTCCATTCAGCGTTTGGATTCACGCTATTGAGTGGTTAAATTTCCACTTTGTGCCGTTTTTGCTTTTTCGTGGCTGATTAATCCGATCATTTCAGTTTGAGCGTGCCTTTGATTTGACGCTCGCGGCGCAGATTGCTACAACGCTCGGCGACATAGAGATTGTTCACGCAACACCACCATGAAAAAAACACCCAAGCCCAAGTATCGCCGGATTCTCGTCAAACTCAGCGGTGAAGCGTTGGGCGGCGAACAGGGTTTCGGCATTGACGCCAAAGCCATCCAAAGCATGGCGGAACAAGTGCGCGAAGTGCGCGACCTCGGCGTGCAGGTGGTCATCGTGCTCGGCGGCGGGAATATCTTTCGCGGTCTGGCCGGCAGCGAGAAAGGCATCGAACGCGCCACAGGCGATTACATGGGGATGCTCGCCACGATCATCAACTCGTTAGCGTTGCAGGATGCGCTGGAAAAAATCGGCGTGGCCACCCGCGTGCAAACCGCTATCACCATGCCGCAGGTCGCGGAGACGTTTATCCGTCGTCGTGCGGTGCGGCATCTTGAAAAAGGTCGCGTGGTCATCTTCGGCGGCGGCACGGGCAATCCTTATTTTTCAACGGACACAGCGGCAGCATTGCGCGCTACTGAAATCGGCGCAGAAGTCATCTTGAAAGCGACGAAGGTGGACGGTATCTACGACAGCGATCCGAAAAAGAATCCCAAAGCGAAACGCTTCTCGCAGATCGCTTACATTGATGCGTTGCAGAAGCAGTTGAAGGTGATGGACTCGACGGCGTTCTCGTTGTGCATGGACAACAAGATGCCGATCATCGTGTTTGATCTGTTCAAATCACACAACTTGAAGCGCGTGGTGATGGGCGAAGCGGTGGGAACCGTGGTGACGGGATAGTTTGAGGATGTGTGAACATCCAACTTCCAACGCTCAACATCGAACAAAGAAAAAACAGAGCCGACTCACGTTGACTACTATTTGTGGCTCAACTGTGGATTAGGTCAGAAACCTTCCGTCTTTTTCTTGGCTTGCTCGCGCTGTTCTTTTTCAACAGCTTCACGATGCGTCTTCACGATTGAGTCGTATTCATTGAGCCAGACACGAACCTCGGTTGTCAGGCTCATCGCCTGCCAGCCGTCTCCCCTCAAAACCATTTTGTCCCATGATTTAGAGGCAGGATCACCGATGATGGATTTCACCAATTCTATGCTTTCGTCTTCACCTGTCGCCGAATACTCGGTTGGAATTACTGTTTCCTTGATGCTCTTGCCTTCGTGAAATACAACTACAACCGAATAGTTCTTGAACTTGTATTTCTTGTGAGGCAGGCCGGACTGTAAATATTTTTTCGTAAGAGATGCCTCTGATGGTTTTCCGTAGCGCGCCTCGATCTGCTCGGTTGTCTCACCGAGTCGGGCCTGCGTGTTCATGGTAAAACAGATTGCAATCAGAATGCAGAAAGTTTTCATGGTGTGCTTTTCTCTAATTAAGATTTACCAGAAAAGCATCGCCTCGCGGGATTTTCCCGATTGGACGATGGGGTTCCATGACCTGGATGCAGAGCATGCACGGCAGTTTGAGGGCTTCAGTGAAATTTTTGACGCGGACTTCGATATGCATACGATCAAGCCGTCCTTCGCCGCCAAGCTCTTGAGTTCCTTAAAGCCAGTAGCCGGTGACAAAACGGGAATGGGGCAGTCCGGAGTTTTGTACGCAGCAATGAGTCGCAGGAAAGATCAGGGTTGAGGCTTGAGCTACCGGCGTGGCGTCACTTCTTTTTCACGATCACCTGCGGGCGTTGGCCTTTGCGCGCGTGGAAGAGGATGGATTGGTGCGTGGGTGAATCCGAGGGGGAGGTACAGCCGCAATGCGTGTCACGATGGAAATCAAATTTGCGCCGACGAAACCTGCCCCATAGCAAACCCGCCGCGGCGAGAGCCACGATGACGAGGGATGCGATGGTTTGCCAGTTCACGCACCCAACATAAACCGCCATGCTGATTTGGAAATACTATTATCGGGGCGATTTTGAACTGCGGTGGCAGCCCGCCAAACCGAAACTATGCGAAGGCTGGAGCGAAGCGGCGACACCGCTTTCGAGCGGAAGATGCGCTTGAACAATGCAACCCGTCTCGCGCGAGCGAAAGCGGTGTCGCGCCTGACTTGCCACCGCAGTCCATGACGCCGCTATTTCCCAGAATCAATGGCCAGTGTCCTGATGAGAAGGGCGCGCTGCGTGTCTAGGTCGTCCAAGGTGCGGACGGTTTTCTGCACGACTTCCTGGGTGGATGCCGAGGTGCGGACGCCGAGGAATGTGGCGCCAGACTTCTCCCGCTTCTTGAGATAGTCCGCCAACGCCACACGGTATTCATCCACGAGCCGCATGTATTCAGGAGCCACGCGGATGCGTGCCTGTTCCAGATCACGGAGTTTTTCCCGGAGCGTGATGGTTTGTCGGATGGTGTCCCACTCACGGATGACGACCTGGAGCGAAACGTCGGAACGTGAGGGCGTCGCGCCCACTGCGATGCGGATGGCGACGCGGGCGCGGAGGAGTTCGTCCAGCTTGGTTGCGGTTTCGTCGTGCGTCCAGAAATGGTGGTTGTCGCGTCCGACGAAATAGGAGACTTGCAACGCCCACCATTTTTCAAGCGCGAGCAGGTTGGGGAACTGGCTTGAGAACGAGCGGAGGAAGGCGGTCTGCCAGTTGTAGCAGGAATTCAATCCCGCGATGGTGGCGCGCAAGTTTTCTTTGCCGCCCTTGAGCTTCATCAATTCGCTGACGAAGAGTTGCGCGCTGCGTCGGAAGATTTCGCCCTCGTCGGAATCGAGCGTTTGTGGATCAGGCCAACTGAGTTGCTCGATGGTGGGCGGCGGCGCGGAGTGAAGGATGCGGCGTGCAGTTGCAAGCGGATCGGGATCGCGGATAAGAATCGTCGTCGGGCCGACGGTCATCGCACCGAGTTTGTTGTCCGGCGGCGGGAGGATCAATTCGGCATCGCGCGAGGCGAGGAGGTGTTGTGTGATTCCTTCGGAGAGCCACGGCGGGATTTCTGCATCGTGATTGCCGGGATTGCGGTCAGCCATTTCTTGCAACACAACCCGCACAATGGCTCGGATGAATTGCGTGCGATCCACGAGTTGCGGGACTTCGAGGCGATAGCTCCAGGTTCTGCCGACGCGTTCCTTGGCAATGGTGATGTCGCCACCGGCGCGGAGCGTGATGTTCACACGCGCATTCCAATCACGCGTGGCGTCCAGATCGGTGCAAAGTGCCTGCTTGATGCGTTCGCAGGAGACGACGAGCAGCGCGGGTTC
>CAMCWI010000051.1 GCA_945882065.1 Akkermansia muciniphila | reverse complement strand
AAAGTGTCAGTGAAGGCACACGCCAATAGCCGAAAATTCTGGCGGTTTGATCTGAATACTCTTTAGTTCTCCAAGCAATCTGCTAAATTCCCTTTATCTGAAAACCATGCAACAGACCGTGTCCATCCGTGGTTAAATCTTTCCGCTGTATGAAAGAGTTTCCATCGCCGCTCGACCTGAAAAAAGTCAAAGCCTATCCACTCGCGCAGCGGCGCAGCTTGAGTTCGATTGAGAAGATGTTGGTTGATCCCGCCAAGCCCGCTCCAGATTGCCCCCCCGACATGCTCGCACAAATCAAAGCGTGCGTGGCTAACATCAAATCCGCCCGCGAGCGCGGCTCCAGTGTGATGCTTCTCTACGGCGCGCATATCGTGAAGAATGGTCTGTTACCCGTGGTGAATGTGCTGATCGAAAGCGGCTGGATCACGCATCTCGCCACGAACGGCGCGGGAACGATTCACGATTGGGAACTCGCGTTCCAAGGTCGCACCGAGGAAAGCGTCCGCGAAAACGTCGCCACCGGCACGTTCGGCACTTGGGATGAAACTGGCCGCAACATCCATCTCGCGCTGCTGGCCGGTGCCTTGCGCGAGGAAGGTTACGGTCGCAGTCTCGGCAGATTCATTGCCGAAGATGGCGTCACATTACCGACGACAACCGATCTTGAAAAACTTTTGCGCGAGCAACCTACTCATCCGCTTGCGCCCGCCCGTGCTGAATTGCTCCAAGCAATACTGGTTCATAAACTTACTACGGGGCGCATCGAGGTGAAGCATCCGCACAAGCAAAGTTCCATTCTCGCAACAGCCTTCCGACACAATGTCCCACTCACAGTTCACCCCGGCATCGGCTACGACATCATCTCGAATCATCCGATGTTCAACGGTGCAGTGATTGGGCGCGCAGCTCAGATGGATTTTGCGTTGTTCAGTCGAGCGGTGGAGGGGCTTGATGGTGGCGTGGTGATGAGCGTTGGTTCGGCCATCATGGGGCCGCAGGTGTTCGAGAAAAGCATCAGTTGCGTCAACAACCTGCGCTTGCAAGCCGGACGTAAGATCGTGAGCGGTCATTCGATTCACGTCGTGGACATTCAGGACGGTGGCAACTGGGATTGGACACGCAGCGAACCGCCCAAGGACAATCCTGCATACTATCTTCGCTTCTGCAAAAGTTTCGCGCGCATGGGCGGCGTGATGAATTATCTCGAATGTGACAATGTGGTGTTTCTGGCAAATCTGGGAAGTGCTTTGATGCACGCTTCCTGAGTCAAACACACTCGTGTTCAATCATGCTTTTTTATTTTACCAACAACACGCCAACTATTAAGTTTGCTCAAGAAGTTACCAGTCAAGTCAGCGTAAAGTGTTCCTATGCCAAAACCCGCCAGCCTGTTCCAAAGCCACCTCTGGCTTTTGGGTGATGTAATCTGGCTGATGATTTGTTTGTGCTTCGGAGTTCCCACTTTGGGGCGAGCCACCACGCCACCGACCCTCTCTGGACCGGCGCCGACATTTTGCATTCACCGCAAGCGATGGCATGATTACTTCCGCTCCCTCCACGATCAACCTGATCATTACTCCCATCAGCGACACGAACGGGGCAAGTTTGGTCATTGAACCTTACGGCAGCGGCTTGTTCCGTTTGAAACTTACAGGTGAGCAATATGAGCGATACCGCATCGAGGCCTCCGAAAACCTTCAGAATTGGGTGACGTTGACTAATTTCTCTCTGACTCAACTGCCCATGGGATTTGTTGATCATGAGGCTTCAAATTACGTCCAGCGCTTCTATCGTTCTGAATTTGTAAAGCCCAAGGCGCAATTTCTAACTTGGACTTTTTCCAAAACCAACGGATTTCATCTGGGTATTTCCGGTGATTCGGGACGAACATTCCAGATTGTTGCCTCAACGAATCTCACCCATTGGCAGACATTGACGAATTTGCTTCTGACCAATTCACCCAGCTACTTCCTCGACAAAGACGCCGTTAGTTTTCCAGTTCGCTTTTACCGGGTTTTGTATCAGTAATACAGCGTCAACGTTTGCAGCGAAACCTGATCGTTCACATCCGCAACCCTCGGCAGTCATCAATAAAATTCAGTGAATCTGTAGAAAACGCAATATTCAAAACCGACATGATGCCCCATTGCTAACACTCTCTATCCAGCAACTGTTTGTTCTTGTTTCAAATTGGCTCGGAAAAACGGCGACTGAACCAAATCTTCCTGAAATTTCATTGCCGCAATCCGTCGCGACTTCTAACGTCATCTGCGTGGGTGCGAAACTGACAATCCTCGGCAGCGGATCGGCTGGCAATGCGTCTTACGTCGAAACAGACGAGACGCGTTTGCTTGTGGACGCGGGGTTCAGCGGGCGACAGATTCGCCAACGCCTCGCTACCCTTGGTCGAGTCCCGGAAAATCTCACTGCCGTCCTCATCACTCACGAACATAGCGATCACATCTCCGGTCTCGCCGCCATCGCCGAGAAAGCTCGCATACCGGTCTATTGCAACCGCGCCACGAAGGACGAGATCGTCCGCATCACGAGCGCGAAGCTGGACTTTCGCCTGTTCGTCACCGGCGGCGGATTTGATGTGGGCGACATCAGCGTGGAAACATTTCCCATCCCGCACGACGCGCAGGACCCGGTTGGCTACATCCTGCACACAAACAGCGGCAACATCGGTTTTGCCACAGACCTCGGCCACGTCACCAAGCTTGTGCTCGAACGCATCCGCTGCGCGAACGCGCTCGTCCTAGAATCCAATCACGACGTGAAGATGTTGCAGGATTGTCCGCATCGCCCGTGGAGTCTCAAGCAACGCATCCTCAGCCGTCACGGACATCTCTCCAACGAAGCCGCCGCCGATTGCATTCAGGAAATCATGTCTGCCGATCTGCGTCATCTCTACCTCGGCCACTTGAGTCGCGATTGTAACAAGCCTGAACTCGCGCAACGCGTGATGAGTAAGCGGCTACAAACGCTGGGCGCAACGCACGTCCAACTCAACGTCGCGGATCAGAAAGCCGCCTGCGCGACGTTGTCGTTGTGAATCACGGTTGGAATTGAACCATGTTTCACCTCCAACGCATCGCATCGCTCGACCTGCCGGAACTCGCGCCGTATCGAACCCTCAAGCTCGCTCACGAACATCGCGAGCGCGGCTTCTTCGTGGCGGAAGGCGACAAGGTCGTGCATCGCTTGTTGGCGAGTGATCTCGAAGTCATCTCTGTGCTGCTGCCGGAACATCGCCTCGCGGAATACGAACCTGCTTTGCACGCGCGGCGCGAGGATATTCTCGTCTTCTCTGCCACGGAGAAACGTATTCTCGAAGAACTCGTCGGGTTCGAGTTGTTTCAAGGTGTGCTGGCCGTGGCAAAAGTTCCCGCGCAAGATTCTCTGCCTGCCGTTTTCAAAAAAACTCAACCACCACGACTGCTCGTCGCCGCCGATGGATTGACCAATGCAGAGAACGTCGGCGTACTCGTACGCAACTGCGTCGCCTTCGGAGCGCAGGCGTTGATCGTGAGCCAAACCACGGCCAGCCCGTATCTGCGTCGCGCCGTACGGAACTCGATGGGAACTATCTTTGAACTACCTATCATCGAATCCAAGAATCTCGCAGCGAATGTCGCGGAATTAAAACAACTCGGCATCCGCTGCATCGCGGCGCACGCACACACAGATCAACGCGTGTTGGATGAAGCGGATTTCACGCGCGATTGCTGCATCATTTTCGGCAGTGAAGGCAGCGGTATTTCTCCGGCAGTGTTAGCAGCGTGCGATGAAGCGGTGGCGATCCCGATGCCGCCGGATGTGGATTCCCTGAATGTAGGGAGCGCGGCTGCAGTGTTTCTCTACGAAGCTAACCGCCAGCGGAAGGTGCGAGAAATGGTAGGGCGCGTCACTCCGTGCGCGCCGTCATCTGCCTTACCAAGCACGGCGCGCACGGCGTGACGCGCCCTACCTTCTACGTTGATGGTTTCACTTCGCCAGTGTTTCCAACTTCACCGACACATCTGATTTCACTCCCGGCGGCTTCAACGCCGTGAACAGTCCGCGCCAGAACCCGATTCCGTAAAACACATGCGTCTCCACCAATAACGGCAGCGCGCACAGACTGCGAATCAATCCTCCCTGTGGAATCAGCGCCAGCACTTGAACCAATATAGCCACGAAATAAAACGCCATTGGTAATAACGCCCACGGCGATAAACGCGTCAACGGAATCAAGACCGCGAGATACAGACAAAACAACGGCGGCACAAAGTTCGGTACCGAACCAATCGTCGGCGTCGTCCTAAACTGCTCCGCACGACCACGTCCATAATTCATCAGCATCCGCATGAATTGTTGCAGCGTGCGACGCGGCCTGCGCCAGACAAAAAATTCAGGATCGTACATCAACTTACCGCCTGCTTTCTGGATGTTGTCCATGAGCGCATTTTCCTCGTTTGGATACAACGCCTCGTTGAATCCGCCATGCGCCAGCAACGTCTCGCGTCGCCCCAGCATGTTGCACAGGATGAGTTCCTTCTCGCTCGTCTCGCGTACAGTTCCGACCTTCGCATAACGCGCACGGCTCGGCCCAAACGCGATCCAGCTCGATAACACCAGCGCGAACACTTGCTCCAGAAACGGCGCATCCTTCGGACAAAGATTCGGCCCGCCGAGCATCTGAACCTTCGTGTCGCGAAAAACCTCCACGGCACGACGCAAATTCCCGGTCACCGGAAGCGCATCGTCGTCAAGAAAGTAAATCAACTCACCGCGCGCGGCACGCAGAGCCGTGTTGCGCTGCACTGAAGGCTGCTTGCCTCGTGCGAGAATGATCTCCAGTTTGTCTGCTGGATAATCCAAGGCTCGCGCAGCCGTTACAGCCGGCACTTCCGCTTCGTCAGGACGCGCGGGGATGATGACGGTTACGCTCGGCAGATTTTCGCTCACGCACAGAAACTACCAGTCTTGAGTCTAAAGTCTGAAGTCTAAAGTTTGGTTGCTCACAATGGACACAATCGGACGTATCACCTACGCTGCACCCAGCATGAAAGCCATCCGCCTTGTCCATCAAGGCCGCCCGCTTGAACTTCACGACGTGCCCATGCCGCAACCCGGCGCGCACGACGTTCTTATTCGCGTGAAGGCGGCGGGTGTTTGTCATTCGGATGCACACTATCGCGCGGGGAAATCTCGCGTCCATCCTCTGCCCCTCACTCTCGGCCATGAAGTCGCGGGCGTCATCGAACAGATCGGACGCGACGTGAAACAGTTTCAATCCGGCGACCGCGTGTGCCTTCACTATCTGGCAAAGTGCGGATGCTGCAATTGGTGTTCTGATGGCGACGAACAATTCTGCGCGGCGTCCCAGATGATTGGAAAATATCGCGATGGCGGTTACGCAGAATACATCGTCATGCCGGAGCGAAGCGTGTTCAAACTGCCGGATGAAATCCCCTTTGAACACGGCGCGATCATGATGTGTTCGTCCGCAACATCACTTCATGCGTTGAACAAAGCGCGTCTTCAAGCGGGTGAAACCGTGGCGGTGTTTGGTGTCGGTGGGTTGGGGATGTCGGCGATCCAACTGGCTCTAGCACTTGGCGCGAGTGCGGTTTATGCCGTGGACATCAATCGTCGCAAGCTCGAAATCGCGACGCGTTTCGGCGCCACTCCCGTGAACGCCGCGATTGATGATCCCGTCGCGGTGATCCTGCAACTCACAGGTGGTCGTGGCGTGGATGTGGCGTTGGAACTCATAGGGCTGCCGCTCACGATGCAACAAGCCGTGCGCTCGCTTGCCATCCACGGTCGCGCCGCGCTCGTCGGGATCATGGAACATTCGTTCGACGTTGCCCCGTATCACGAGATCATCAACAAAGAAGCCGAGATCATCGGTGTGTCGGATCATCTGGCATCGGAGATTCCGCTGCTGCTGGAGTTCGCGCGGCGTGGGCAGCTTGATCTGTCTCATGCCGTCTCGCGGACAATTCCACTGGAAGCAGGCGTGGTGAACGAGACCTTGGATCGTCTGGAGAAGTTCGGTGACGACCTGCGCGTGGTCATCAAACCGTGACACTAACTTCGGGCATGAGGATGTGACACGAATTTCACGAATCATCACGAATTCCGAAGTGTTGTTTTCAATTCGTGAAATTCGTGTCTTCCAAGCCTTGGATTGCAGGTTTCAGTGAATCCAAAGTGTTTGATCAGCGATCAGCTTTGTGAGCAAACCCGCATCCGCTCCGGGAAAATCATAAGCCGGCAGTTCTTCACGGTTGACCCACTTGACCGCCGCGCACTCAATGGCTTGCGGTTCGCCCGTCGGCAGCTTACAGAGGAAAAACTTCAACAAGACCGTGCGTTCGGGATAAGCGTGCGTAACGGAATCGAACAACTTACCGACAACGACAACAACTCCAAGTTCTTCGCGAAGCTCACGGGCGAGACATTGTTCAAATGTTTCTCCGTCCTCGCGTTTGCCGCCGGGAAATTCCCACAATCCGCCGAGGTGCGCGTCCGCGTGGCGTTGGGTGATGAGGAGTTTGCCTGCACGGAAGACGAGTCCGGCACTGACTTCGATGACTCGCTGCGAGTCGCTCATCGCCCGATGCTCTTGTATATCCAACCGAGTTTCTCCATCTCCTGTGGGTCGAAAAGATTCCGGCCATCAAACATGATCGGCGCGGAGAGCGCCTCCCGTGACCGTTCGAGATCGAGTTTCTTAAATTCATCCCACTCCGTCGCGACCACGATGGCATCGCAGCCCTGCGCCACATCGTTCATGTCATCCACGAAAGTCACGTTGGGTAAAACCGCACGCGCTTTGTCCATCGCCTTGGGATCATGCACACGCAACGTCGCGCCTTCCTTCAACATCCTTTGGCAAAGATCAATGGCGGGAGAGGATCGCACGTCATCGGTGTTCTGCTTGAACGCCAATCCCAGCACGGCAATTTTCTTGTCCTTCAACACCCATAGCGTCTCGGTGATTTTCTTGATGAAGCGTTCCATCTGTTCGGCGTTGATGTTCTGAACTTCTTTGAGCAACCGGAAATCGTAACCGACCTGCTCAGAAATCTTGATGAACGCACTGAGGTCTTTGGGGAAACAACTGCCGCCAAATCCGATGCCCGCATTCAGGAAGCGCCGTCCGATGCGGTCGTCCAACCCCATGCCCGTGGCGACTTCCTGCACGTTTGCTCCTGCGGCTTCGCACAAGATGGACACGGCATTGATGTAGGAAATCTTCAGCGCGAGAAAGGAGTTCGAGGCGTGCTTGATAAGTTCTGCCGAGTTGATGTCGGTGACGATGATCGGTGCATTGAAAGGTTCATATACCTGTTTCATCGCGGCCACGGGACGCGGCGAACGCACACCGACCACGACACGATCCGGCTTCATCAGATCGTCCACCGCAAAACCTTCGCGAAGAAATTCTGGGTTGCTTACTACATCAAACTCCACCTGCGCCTTGCAGTAACGCTTGATCGTCTCGGCCACCTTTTCACCGGTCTTGACCGGCACAGTACTTTTATCCACGACGATCTTGTAGCTGGTCATCGCACCTGCAATGTCGCGAGCAACACGTTCAATGTAGCTCAAATCCACCGAGCCATCCGGTTGCGGTGGCGTGGGCACGGCGATGAAGATGACGTCCGACTTCTCAACGCCCTCTGCCGTGCTGTTGGTAAAACTCAGTCGCCCGGCGGCAACATTCTTTTTGACGAGTTCTTCTAGGCCGGGTTCGTAGATGGGAATTCCGCCGCGCCGGAGCATCTCAACTTTGTTCGCGTCACTGTCCACGCAGATGACGTGATGTCCGACTTCGGCAAAACACGTTCCCGTGACCAGTCCGACATAGCCCGTTCCGATAATCGTCAATTTCATAGTGCGAAGAAAACTCCCGATCTCTCCAGTCGGAGATTACTTGGATTCTTTGATGTGAAACCGTCCATAGATCAATCCCGCGAACGTGCCAATGAATTCAGCCACGCATTGCTTGGCGAGAGTTTGGTTCATGGAGGGAAATTACTTCGTGGCTGCAGGAGCGTTCGTGACCGCGATGGGAGCGGGCGCAACAACAGCAGGAAGCTTGGCGCGCAATTCATCCGCACGCTGCGCGGCCTCATTGCCCAGAGAACCGCCTTGGTCAGCGCGAGCCACTTCCTCGTAAAGCGTCACGGCCTGCTCCAATTTTCCCTGCGCGCTCAACACGCTTGCCAGCGAGTAACGCGCCTGATTTGCCACGGAAGAACTTGGATAACGATCCACTGTTTCCTTGAATGTCTTGGCGGCTTCATCAGTTTTTCTCTGGGCCGCCAACGACGCGCCGACACCATACAACGCCTGCGGCGCCAATTCGCTGCCGGAATGTTCACGCCCAAAACGCTCGAACGCCGCCTGAGCTTCCGCAAATTTTCCACCGCCATACAATGCGCCACCCGCGAGCAGCAACGCCTGTTGACCTGCCTGCGTGCCGCTGCTGGCTGAGGCGACCTTGAGCAATCCCTCCGCAGAATCGGCCTGACTGGTGCGATTCAACAGCGGCGAGAGCAACGCGCGCGAGAGTTCTTGGCCAGCCTTTTCTTCCTTCTCCCGTTTCGACGCGTTGGAAGAAACGACCACGGCGGCAACCACGGCAATGCCAATCACTCCGATGACCACCGACTTCTTGTTTTTTTCAAGCCACGTCATTGCATTAAAGATGGCGGGCGTTTCTGCGATATTTGTATCCATAAATGAAGGCGCAGTCTTCCGGTCAACAGCCCAAAACGCAAGGTTGAAATCCAACCAACTCGCTTTGCATTCAACTTGTGAAATGCTCCCCTGCCCGGCTAAATGATGTCGTGTTTTCTCTGGAAGAAATTCAAACCCGCATCGCCGCTGCCATTCCCGGCGCGCAAACCACCATCGTCCCCAACGCCAGTCCGTCCGACCAACTCTCCCTGCTCGTGGATCACGGTCACGCGTCCGCCATCGCAACCTTCCTGCGCGATGACACCGCGTTGCGTCTGGATTATTGCTCGAACGTCACGGGCATTGACTGGCCGGAAGCCGAGTTGACGGAAAAAATCAAGATCAAGCAACTCGTGGATGGCGTGGAAAAGGAAGTTGAGGAAGTGAAGAAGACGCTGCGTCCCGGCTATCTCGAAGCGGTTTATCACCTTTACTCCATGAGCCAGAAGCACGGGCCAGTCATTCTGCGTCTGCGGACGGAAAATCGTTCGGACAAAAATCACCTGCCGTCGCTCACACCCGTATGGCGGAGTTGCGAATTTCAAGAGCGCGAAATCTTCGATCTCTACGGGATTATTTTTGATGGTCATCTCGATCTGCGCCGCATCCTGATGTGGGACGGCTACAAGGATCATCCCATGCGGAGGGATTACGTTGAACCGGATGATTACGAATACGAGCCGACACCGCACGATGATGTGTTGGAGAAGGCGAAGAAGCATCACGCTGCCACAGGTTCAACACACTGAAAGCCCCAGATGCCTGTCGAAGCCCAGACCCAATTCAGATTTGCTCCGGCAACCACTCCTCCGAAGCAAAAGACTGTCACGCGAAAACTTTCTCTCGCAGATCAACTCGCATCATTCTCCGAGTTCGGTGCTGCCACCCGAATCATTACCACGAAGTTCAACGGCGGTGAGACGCCAACTTACGTGAACGAGTTCTGGACTGCGCGACAACGTCAGGCGAGTTCGTTGCACGAAGTTTCCTATCGGGCCTGCTTCAAGCCGCAGCTTCCACGCTTCTTCATCGAACGTCTCACGCAGCCTGGCGATGTCGTCTATGATCCGTTCATGGGACGTGGCACGACGCCGATTGAAGCCGCGCTGCTCAGTCGCGTTCCCTTCGGCAACGACATAAATCCGTTGAGTCTCACGCTGACTGCACCCCGACTCCGCCCGCCCATGCTCGAACAACTCGAAGCGCGCCTGCGCAACATCAGCCTCACCGATCACGACGAGTTCCCGGAGGAGTTGCTGGCGTTTTATCATCCCGACACACTCCGAGAACTCTGCGCGTTGAAGAAACATTTTCTGGGAGTGCTGGCCTCTGGCCGGCGAGTTGCAGCCAATCCGCTAGACCGCTGGCTCTGCATGGTCGCCCTCAACCGCCTCACCGGGCACTCACCCGGCTTCTTCTCTGTTTATACGCTGCCGCCCAATCAAGCCGTCAGCCTCGTCTCTCAATGCAAGATCAACGCGAAGCGAAACCAGACGCCGCCCCGCCGCGATGTCATCAAAGTCATCCTCAAAAAATCCAAGCAACTGCTCGGCGACGTCACGCCCGAAGTCCGCAACACCCTCGCGAGCATCGCCGATCATGCGCGCTTCGTGAATCACCCCGCAGATGCAACCCGCGAACTTCCCGCCGAATCCGTCGCACTCGTTGTCACATCGCCCCCGTTCCTCGACGTGGTGCAATATGCCGATGACAACTGGCTGCGCTGTTGGTTTCTCGGCATTGACCCCAAGTCCGTCGCGCTCACCGTTCCCAAAAAGCTTGATGCGTGGGCTATGGTGATGACGACTGTTTTCCGTGAACTACGTCGCGTCCTGAAACCCGGCGGTCACGTCGCGTTCGAGGTGGGTGAAGTTCACGGTGGCAAAACAAAGTTGGAAGAAACCGTCCTGCCTTGCGGAGTTGCTTCCGGATTTGATCCCGTTCTCGTCTTGATCAACGATCAGAAGTTCACCAAGACAGCGAACTGTTGGGGTGTGGACAACATGAGCAAGGGCACGAACACAAACCGCATCGTGGTCTTTCGGAAAAAATAACAGAAGAAACCGGAACTCCGCTACGAGGAACGCGCAGTGTCAATTCTTGCGGGGCTTGATGCTTGTGCGTTCCATTACCCAGTTGAGGTCTGTCATGTCATTGGCATTAAGAACGAGGGGGAATTCAATCGCGTCTGCCTGCTGCGGCTGACGCGTGCTGGCGCTGGCCCAGCGGTGCAACTGAGCGTGTCCATCCGCAAACGCAAACGACGCCGCTCCGACATGGTGCGACGCCGGAAGATCAACCCACTGATTCTTGTAATAGACATTCAGGAAATAGCCGTCGTTGTTGCTGTCGGGATGTTCCTCCACGAAAACAAAAATATCCGAGGGACGCGGGATGTCAGTAATGCGGAAGAACTGGACGTAATTGGGATTATTGTCATTGCTGCCGTCGGCCGTGAGTTCGCCTGCGTCCCCAATCATCGCATTCATGGAATAACTTCTCACGCGATGTGGCCAACCCGCTTTGCGTTGCTCATCACTTAAAACCCGGTCTGCCGGACACCGATAGATAAGTGCGTTCTTGCTGACATACGAACCTAATCCCGCTTCGGTGAGAGTTGCGGTGTTAGTGTTATCGGAATCAAGTCCCCAAGTCAGGTTGTTGTTGACCCAGTTGGCGTTGGTTTTCATCGCGGGGTCCTTCAAGCCCAACTTGCCGCCGAGATTATAGGCGAGTCGTCCGTTGTGATCGTCGGAGTAGAGAAACCAACCAAAGGCGAGTTGACGGACGTTGCTGACGCATTGGATGCCTTGCGCTTTTTCCTTCGCACGGTTCAAGGCAGGAAACAACATAGCCGCAAGCACTGCGATCAGTGCGATGACCACAAGCAACTCGACAAGCGTGAAGGCGCGTCGAGCAGCGAGTCCGCCTTGTGCGTGCTTTTGAATCATTCCGCTAGAAAGATATGACTGCAATTGGTTTCACTGAGCTTGCTGTAATTTTTACCACGCGCGTCCAACATGTCAAATAGAGGATTTACCTGGGTTTTGCAGCCCACATTTTGAATTGTGCAAGGCCATCATCCGTCTCTAAAGTGCCCGGACAAAATTCATCACGATGAAAACAGCCTCCATCCTCACTGCCACCCTCGGAATCCTCATCACCTGCGGACACGAATCCGCCCGCGCCTGGGACTACGAAGGTCATCGCACCGTCAATCAGCTCGCACTCGCGTCCCTGCCCACGAACTTCCCCGCCTTTGCCATGACTGGCGAAGCCCGCGAACGCATTGCATTCCTCGCTGGCGAGGCCGACCGCTGGCGCAACTACACCAATGACCTTTCGCTCTCGCATTGCAGCGGACCGGATCATTACCTCGACGTTGAGGAAATGGAAGATTACGGCCTCACCGCCGCCACCGTGCCGCCGTTTCGTTACGACATGACCGCTGCCCTAGCTCTGGCTCGCGTCAAAAATCCAGAGAAGTTTGAGCCCATTGATCCCGCCAAGAACGCAGACCATACGCGCGAGCTGGTCGGATTCGCGCCGTGGGCCATCACGGAAAACTGCGGCAAACTGCGCTCAGGCTTCTCGTATCTGAAAGCATTCCAAAACTACGGCGGCACGCCCGAAGAGATCGCCAATGCGCAGGCCAACATCATTTATATCATGGGCGTGATGGGACATTTCGTCGGCGACATGGCGCAACCGCTTCATGCCACCAAACATCATCACGGCTGGGCTGGGCCGAATCCCAACGGCTATTCCACGAACAGGTCTTTTCATTCGTGGATTGACGGCGGCTTCTACCGCAAAGACGGCGGCATCAAACTGGATTCACTCACACCACGCATCCGGGCCGCCAAAATCGTTGGCGACCCGCTGAAAGCGAACGACACGTTCCGGCAGGTCATGATTTACATTGAAGGCACTCAAAAACTCGTCGAGCCCATCTATCAACTGGAGAAAGAACGCGAACTCTCGCCCGATAACGGCCAGTCTGCGGAAGGACGTGCGTTCCTCGACACGCAACTCATTCGCGGTGGCCAGATGCTTGGTGATCTTTGGTTCTCATGCTGGCAACAAGCCACCGAAGACCGCTACCTCGTCAGCGAACTCAAGAAGCGTCAAGCTGCCAAGCTGGACAAGAAATAAAACTGGCGCGCCGGTCACGGTGGATATTGTGAGGCCGTGACCGACGCGCACACCTCCATTAAATCCTTACCTGACGGTAAGCTCCCGGCAGAAATGTTTGCTCAGGTAGCGGCGCATCTGTCGGCGGCCAATCCATCGTCCCATTCACGACTGATCGCATCTTGTTGAACCACCAGGTGGCCCGCGCCATGCGATTTTCCCGGCGGGCGATCCGTGCCGCACGTTGTCCGGCGTTCAAGCCAAGTTCGAGTTGTTGGTTCGTTTGCTCTGCTGTGGTTGTCATTGTTGTCATGTTTTGCCTTTCAGTTACGCGCAAATCATGACGGGTGGGGTCGGACAAAATCCGTCCAACCAAAAAGATTTCTGATAAAAGTTTTGGGAGCAAAAGCGGACGGGAAAACGGACTGAAGTTGAACCACGAAACACACGAAAGAAACACAATAGTCGAAAGCGTCCTGCGGTTTGGCGATAGAATTGAAGCTGAAACTTTGACTGCTTTTCGTCCCGACTTTCGTGTGTTTCGTGTGTTTCGTGGTTAACTCCCCCTGCCCCATCATAACCTACACTGGCCTGCCTTTGGGAATCCGTCCAAGATGAAAAATAAGGAAGCCGTGAAGGAAACGCTTCAATTCCGCAGTCTGCGCTTCGCTCAACTTGAGCCGCGCGATCATCGGCCACTCCTGTGCCGTCAACGCGCCGACAATCTGCCGCGTGCCGGGCGTGAGCTTCACGTCATCCAGATCGGGCGCGAGACCGAGTTCGTGCAGAAACTTTAACTCAAACGCGAAGATCGTCTGCGGTTGCGCCGGATGTTTAGGAATGTTTTCCAACACGCCGTGCAACAGATGGTAGATCGCAGGCAGCGGCGTGTCCGTTTCAGTCGCCTGTTCGATGAGTCGGGTGCAATAAGCCGCGTGTTGTAACCAACCCATGTCCTCGCGCAACGACGAATTCAGCGACTTCAACTTCACCTCGCGCAACGCGTGCAACTCCGAACGCTGGCTACGCGTGAAACTGAACTCCGCGAGATAAAACAAATCCAGCTTGCCCGCGAACGGCGACTTGGGACGCCGCGCGCCTTTGGCCACCGTGCTGATGCGCCCACAATCTGGCGTGAGCCAGTTCACGATCACGCTCGTCTCCGTGAGCGGACGCGTGCGTAAGATGATGCCAGTCGCAGATTGAATCATTTCTTGATGACGCTCGCCAACTTCCGCACCAGACGATTCTCCTCAAGTTTCATCTTCAACCTGTCTGCCGCGCGATGATCGTCATGACCCAACAGATGCAGGACTCCATGCACGATATAGCGGGTCAACTCAGATTGCCATGTCGTGCGGAAACGCTTCGCCTGCCGGATGGCTTCGTCCACGCAGATAAACAATTCGCCGTGAACCGAGCCATTGTTTGACTCTGTGGCTTTGCGTCGTGAATCTTGTTCCAATGTGTGATCAAACGTGATGACATCCGTTGAACCTTCGTGCTGAAGAAAGGTCTCATTCACGAGCGTCATCTCCTTGTCAGCGACGAATGTGACGCCAAGCTCCGCCTTCGAGATCTGCAATTCACCGAGCAACGCCAACGCGATCTTGCGGAGTCGCCGCGTGTCCAGCTTCTGCGTGCGTTGACGATTGAGCATCGTGACATGAACCAAATTTCGTGCGGCGGCCATTCGTTACTCCGGCTTCGGCTTGCCGCGATGCTCCTCGTACGCCGCGACGATGCGCTGCACGAGTTGATGCCGCACAACGTCGCGTTTGCCAAACTCCACCACCGCGATGCCCTCCACGTTGTGCAATACGCGATGCGCCTCCAGCAACCCAGAATGTTTGTGCGACGGCAGATCAACTTGCGTTTCATCGCCCGTGATCACGGCCTTGGATCCGTGACCGAGCCGCGTGAGGAACATCAGCATCTGCTCGGTCGTGGAGTTCTGGGCTTCGTCGAGGATGATGAATGCGTTGTTCAATGTCCGCCCGCGCATGTAGGCGAGCGGCGCGATCTCAATCACATTTCGTTCCGTGTACTTCTGAATTTCTTCCGCAGGCAGCATGTCTTGCAACGCATCATGCAAGGGCCTGAGATAAGGCATGATCTTCTCATAAAGATCGCCCGGCAAAAACCCGAGTGCCTCCCCCGCTTCCACAGCCGGTCGCGTTAAAATGATCCGGGAAACCTTTCCCTCGCGGAGCGCAGAGATGGCCATTGCAACAGCGAGATAGGTCTTGCCCGTGCCGGCAGGCCCGATGCCAAACGTGATGTCGTGTTTGCGTATCGCCTCGATATATTTTTTCTGACCGACAGTCTTCGCAGTCACGCCAGCCTTGCGCTCGTGTGTCTGCACGCGGTCGTTCATCAAATCCTTGAGCGTCGTCACGCCTTCATGTTTCACGACATTGAGCGCGTGAGTGAACTCACGATTCTTGATTGACGATCCCGCTTTGAGCGACGCTTCGAGCGACACGAACAATTGTTTCGCGCGGTCAAGCCCATCGGCGGGGCCGTCCAGCTTGATCCAGCCATCGCGCACGGTAGCTTTGACGCCGAGTTGTTTTTCCAACGCCTCCAAGTTGTGAGGGTCGCTGTTGAACAACTGCTGCGCGATGCGGGCGTTGTCGAAATGAAGTGTTTCAGTGGCCATGGGAAAAATGTTCTAAAGTTAAGCCGCCATCGCTGCGCGAAGTTTTGCCGCGAGTTCCGTCAAAGCCTGCGGCACGACACTTGTGTCTGCGATGACCGCCATGAAATTCACGTCGCCGCTCCAGCGCGGCACGATATGGATGTGAACATGTTCGATGATGCCTGCACCCGCGACCTTGCCGAGGTTGATGCCCACGTTGAATCCTTCCGGCTTGATCTCGCTTTTGAGAACCGAGATGCAACGGCGCACGAGCTTCCACAAGTCTGACACTTCCTCATCCGTGAGGCCGTCGAGATCGGGCGATTGTTTGTAAGGCACGACCATCAGGTGACCGCCCGTGTAGGGATAGCGATTCAGAATGGCGTAACACGTCCGGTCGCGCGCGATGACGTAATTGCCCACGTCGTCGCTGGATTGCGCGATGCTCTGGAACAAGCTCTCGGAAAGCTGCGGCTTGGGCGCGAGAATGTATTCGATGCGCCACGGCGCGTGGAGTGATTCCATGCGCGCAGGTTAAAAGTCGAGCACCCGAATGTCAAAAGCACTTCTGCGAACTGGCGCGACTGGAAGTGCCGCTCAACTTTCGTGCTCGTCGTCGTTCTCGTCCTCGTCCTCGGCTTGTTTGGTTGAAATCCGAGGACGACGACGATTCTCCATTGTGCGCGGCCAGCTTCAGTCACAATCTCTGCTTACACGCGTGCCACTCACGGCCCGGTGGCGCGCAGCCAGACGCGCACGGTGATGAACTGGCTCGCGCCATTCGGCCACGGCGCCACGACCTGAGCGAGGACGGTCTCAGTGAGATTGTTGCTGTCGTCTGTCGCGGAGATTTCCAACACATGATTCGTGCTGCTGTGCCAGGCAATCAAATCGTCTGACACCACGGCCTGATATTTGACGTCTGTGGGTTCGAGCCGACGCGTGTAGGTAAATGTGATGTGCGTACCGTTGGTGTTGGATTCTACGGCGGTGACAAGCGGCGCGTTGGTCTCGCCCAGTTTCGGATTCAAGTTCGCCGCGTATTCGACGAAGTTTTTGCGAGTGTCTCCATCGAAATCCACGTCCTCACCGCTGACGTTTGGCAGCGTTAATTCCTCCAGTGTAAAGTTCGCGATGTTCCACATGCCGTAGGGCGAATCGTGAATCGTGATCGTGCCCGGACTGCTGCCAATGGAGTAGGCGATGTTCGAGACGATGGTGCAGGTGAACATTTCATCGCCCTCGGTGCGATGATCCAAGAACGGCGTCAGCGAATAAGTGAGGCTCTCGACTCCCGCCGGGAACGTCACCGAGTTCGTAATCGGGATGTGCGGGAAATCCGCGCCGTTGCTCGCCGTGCCGCTGATGGCGAGAAGAACCGTGAGATTAAAGTTGGTGTCGCCCACGCGCGTGAACATGAGTTCGCCCGTGTCCGTTCCGAGTTCTGCTGAATCGCCGTCCGTGGCGAAAACATTGACCTGCGTGGGTTCTGTCACCGTCACATTCAGGTCGGCGTAGGTCTTCACCTGGCCATCGTCCGCGATGAGCCGGAAAACATATTGCCCTGCCTGATCGAACCAGAGTGTGTTGGTGACGCTGCTGGCGTTCGTGATAACAACCGTGGCCGGGCCGCTGATCTGCGTCCACAGATTGCTGACAACTCCTGGAGGAGCGGGGCGCGCGTCATCGGTCACGTCACCGGGAAGCGTGACCACGGTGAAGATCGGGCAGGTGAAATTTGTGGGCACAGTGACGACGGCACCGAAATTTGTCGTCACGAATGCGCCAACTTCGGCAGGTTGCAGCGCGCGCGGAAATACAATCACGTCATCCAAGAACCCGCGCCATGTGTTCGTCACGTCCGCCGCGCCTTTACCGACGATGAACTGCGGACAGTTGAAAACGACGCCATCCAATGCGACCCATTGGTTTCCGGGTTGATCCAGTGCGCCGTTGATGAACATCGAAGGCGCAAGGCCGTTGCTCCAAGACAATGCGATGTGCTGCCAGTTGTTCGTGGTGGAGTTGCTCCTACTGACATGCCATGCCTCCGAGCGCGTTGTGACAAACGAGGCTTCGATCACATTCGTGGCAGAACCAAAGCTGCTGGTCGGGCGTGTGTTCAATGTCCATGTGGCGTTCGTTCCCCCAGAATTCGCTGTGAACAATCCCATCGCGGAATTGGTGATGGCAGGTTTGACCCAGAACGAAAGTGAAAATTCCTTCCGGCCATTTAACAGCGCGGAGTCCATCGTCTCACGGATGAAGTTATTTGTTCCTGTGAGATTGAGCGCGCCGCCGGAGATGCCGTTGGTGACGCGGTTAGCCGTGCCGGAGATCGTGCCGTGATGCGCATTGCCGGATGAATCGAGGACGGTTGTTCCTGACGCCTCATCCATTTTCCAGCGCAACAGATTCGTCGAGAGCAAACCGGTTGTATCCACCATCACGGTCACGTCCGCATAACTGCTCAAGACGCCGTCGTCTGCGATGAGTCGCAGGACATAGACGCCGCCATTGGTGAAACTCACGGTATTGGTGAAGCCGACGGTGTTCGTCGTTTCGTTCGTGTTGCCGTAAGAAAACATTTGCGCTCCACCGACGTTCGTCCAAGTCAATAACACTGGCGCATTGGTCGCCCCGCCCGTCATCACCTCCGCTTCGAAAATCATGTTGGCGTTTGTGCCGAGCAGATAGACACGATCTGAAGTCGGACTGGTGAACCTCACGAGGGGCGTTCGATTGGTGGCTGCGTCGGTGATGCTCACAAGCACATTGCTCGGCGAGAGAATCGTGTACGCCGGGTTCGGCACGAACGCGACGGTGACGGTTTCGAGAGATTCCACCACAAGTTCATTCGTGGGCGAGAGATTTAGATCCACAGCAATCACGCCGCTGCCGAAAAAGATATTCGTCGCGAACGACGGATAATCCACGCCGTAAGCCGCCGTGCCGCCGATGCTCAAGCGCGCGGTGAATTCATGATCGGGATTCCCACCGCGTTGGACCGTAATGGTGCCGGGAGCTTTCTGACCCTCGACGAGATTCGTCACGTTCGCCACGAGCGTGAGCAACGGTTCGTCATCTTGAATCGTTACCGTGCCGGCAACCGGAACACCGAGTGTGTAGGCGGCGTTGGATTGCAACGTGAGCGTGAGCAACTCTGGGCCTTCTATGAGCGGATCGTCCAGCGGCGTGATGGCAAGTGTGGCGGTGAGAACTCCGGCGGGAATGGTGAACGAATTTGAAATCGTCGCATAATCCAAACCATTGCTCGCGTTGCCGGTGATGGAGTAGAAAACCTGGAGCGACGTGTTCGTCGTGCCGAAGCGTGTGAACATGAACTCGCCTCGATCCTTATCGCCCGGCTCGGTAGCGGTGAAATCGCTGGAATCAAGCCACACCCTCTCGTCGTTATCCTGGATCGTCACCGTGGCCGCCGACGGGAACGCCACGCGATACGTCTCACCCGCAATCAAAGTGACGATGACTTTTTCCTCACCTTCAATGTTCACGTCGTTGACGGGCGTGACGAGCAGCGTGGTGGAACTCTGGCCGAAGGGAATCGTCACCACATTCGTCAACGCCGCGTAATCGTCGCCGCTGGTCGCCGAGCCGCTGATGACAATGGGAATCGTCACCGCGCCCGTGGTCGAACCCGTGCGTGTGAACACAAATGCGCCACTGGCACCACTCTCAAAAGCGTTGGGTTGGTTCGTCGAAGTCACCATCACATCCGGCAATGTGTCGGGATCATTGTCCGTGATCGTGACGGTAGCGATGATGGGCGTGACAATCTTCGCGCCCGGCGCGGTGAGCAATGTGATCTTCACAGTCTCAGCAAGTTCAACAGTAAGATCGTTGACCGGCGTGACGGGCAGATCAACGAAGAGTTCACCGGCAGGAATGGTCGCGCTCCCGCCAAGGCTCGCGTAGTCCGTCGGCGCGCTCGCCGTACCGGTAATTTCATAATTCACCACCAACGCCGCATTCGTCGCGCCGCTGCGGGTGATACGGAAATTTCCCGCCGCACCGGTCTCTGCCGCATTGGTTGCGGTCGCCGTCACGTTCACCG
>CAMCWI010000050.1 GCA_945882065.1 Akkermansia muciniphila | reverse complement strand
AACAAGCCTTGTTCGCGAAGTGAATTCGCTGTCGCGACTGCCTTGGTTTCATCGCCGATGATCAATGGGAGGATGGCAGACGGAATTGCCGATTGCCGATTGCCGATTGCCGATTGGAAATCTGCAACGAGTGCCCACAGAGTTTCGTTGCGCGCTTTGCCTTCGTTGGATTGAACCAACTTGATTCCCGCCGTGGCGGCGGCGGCGGCGGCGGGAACAGGCGCAGTGCTGAAGATGAAGCTGCGGGCGCGATTGATGAGATAATCAATCAGTGCGCGGCTGCCGCAGATGTAACCGCCGCTCGCGCCGAGTGCCTTGCCGAGCGTGCCCATCTGGATTTCGATGCTGTCGCTCACACCGAGCGCCTCGGCCAAGCCGCGACGGTTCGCACCGTAGAGTCCGGTGGCGTGGGCTTCGTCCACCATGAGCCACGCACCGTATTTTTCCTTGAGGGAGACGATTTCGGCCAGCGGCGCGCTATCGCCATCCATCGAAAAAATGGATTCGGTGATGATCAAGGTTCTGGTTTCTGACTTCTGGTTTCTGAGTTCTGACGTCGCCCACTTCAAGATGTCTTCTAGATCATTCAGGTCGTTATGATCGAAGACGCGGAGTTTTGCGCCGCTGAGTTTTGCGGCATCCACGATGCAGGCGTGAACCAGCTTGTCCACGATGACGATGTCGTCCTTGCCGAGCAATGCGGTGATCGTGCCGACGGCGGCGGCGTAACCGGTTGAGAAACTCAACGCGGCTTTCGTGCCTTTGAAGGCGGCGAGAGCCTCCTCAAGTTCGTGAAACGGAGCGAGCGATCCGCAGATGAGCCGTGATGCGCCTGAGCCTGCACCAAATCTCTCCACGGCTTTGACGGACGCTTCTTTCAACGCAGGATGATTTGCGAGACCGAGGTAATCGTTGGAAGAAAAGTTGAGCAGCACTCGTCCGCCGATCTCGATCTGCGGGCCTTGGGCCGAATCCACGCGGCGCAATTCGCGCAGCAAGCCAGCATCATTGATGCTGGCGAGGCGGCGATGCAGTTCGGATTCAAACGAATTCACTTTGCGGACAGATAAGCAGGCCCGGCAGGGGAAGGAAAGCAAGTCTGTGAGGTTCTGTTACCACCTCACGTCCATCAGTAGCCAACTTATCCAGATAATTAACCATGCCGAAAGAAGTGAAACATTTCACAAAGAGTCTTGCGGTGAAGCGCGCGGCTTAGTAATTATTTTTCGTTGTTGCGGTGCAAGCCCTGTAAATCTTTGAAGCCGCACGACGTTTTCCAACAATCGCCGACCTGCGTTTGGTCGGTTTTTGAGTCGGAGCGTTTTGTATTCACGGAAGTCTTTTTAGCCGGATCAAAAGTAATTTGCGATGTCAGCAATTTTTCCGAAGTGGACAAATAAACTACCGTTGATGGTCGCCATCGGCGGTTTGCTGACGGCGGGTGCCGTCACGGCGGGCGTGTGGTATTACTTCACCCCGAAATATTTTCGCGTGGGCTATCAGCCCATCCAGCCGGTGGCGTTTTCTCACGCCACACACTCGGGGCAACTCGGCATGGACTGCCGTTATTGCCACAATATGGTGGAGAAATCTTGGTTCTCGAATATCCCGTCCGCTTCGACCTGTATGAACTGCCACAATCAGGTGTTAAAGGATGATCCGCGTCTGGCGCTGGTTCGCGAGAGTGCAGCGAGTGGGAAGCCGATTCCGTGGGTGCAGATACATCGCGTGCCGGACTTCGTCTATTTCAATCACGCGGTTCATGTGAATCGCGGTATCAGTTGCGTGGAGTGTCACGGGCGCATTGATCAGATGGAGGAAGTTTATCACGCCAAGCCGTTGAGCATGTCGTTCTGCTTGGATTGCCATAATAATCCTGCGGCGAAGGTTCGTCCTGCGGACAAGATCACTGACCTCGGTTGGACGCCGAGCCCGGATCCGGCGATTGCGGCGCAAAAGCAGGCGCAAGATGGCAAGAAGTTCGTCCACGATTTCCGCGTCGAGTCGCTGAATAACTGCTCGGCCTGTCACCGATGAAAACAATTCCCCCTACGGATACAACGCCAGTCACAGGTCGTCATTATTGGCGCGGTCTTGATCAACTCGCGGACACGCCGGAGTTCAAGACGTTCCTCGAACGCGAGTTCCCGGCCAACGCCAGCGAACTGACCGATCCTGTTTCCCGCCGGCACTTCGTCAAGATCATGTCGGCGTCGTTCGCGCTCGCGGGCATTGGGCTTGGCTCGACGGGTTGCCGTCGCCCCGAAGATAAGCTGCTGCCGTTTGGTAAAGCAGCGGAAGGTTTCATTCATGGCACGTCGCAATTCTTTGCGACTGCGATGCCGACGCGCGGCGGAGCAATCCCGCTCGTGGCGAAGTCGTACGAAGGTCGTCCGATCAAAGTTGAGGGTAATTCACTGTTCCCAGGTGCCAACGGCGGCACAGATCGTTTCGCTCAAGCGTCTATCCTGAATCTTTACGATCCGGATCGCGCGACGCGATTTGCAAAGGGTGTCGGCAAAGACCGGGCGGCGATCACTTCGGGTGAAGCTTTTGAAGCACTCGCGGGAATCGCGAACAAGTTTGCGGCCAATCAAGGCGCGGGTTTGGCCTTGCTCGGCGAGCGAACCAATTCTCCTTCACGTCGGCGGTTGCATCAGGAGATCGCGAAGAAGTTGCCGCAGGCCAAGTGGTATCTTTACGACGCGATTGATTCCGAGATTCATCAGCGCGCTGCGACCAAGGCGTTCGGCAAGTCCGTGAAGCCGTTGTTCCGCTACGATGTGGCGGACACGATTCTCTCGCTGGATTGTGATTTTATCGGTGGCGAAGAAGACGCGCACAACAGCATCCGTCAATTCACTGGCAAGCGGAAGATCGAGAAGCCGGAAGATGGATTGAACCGTCTTTATTCGGTGGAATCGCTGTTCACGCTCACGGGCGTGAATGCGGATCATCGCTTGCGAGTCGCGGCGAGCGCGGTCATTCAAGTGGCGGCAGCCATCGCTGCGGAGCTTGGCATCAACGTTGGCGCGATTGTTTCCAGTTCCAAAGTCGAACTCGACAAGAAGTGGATCACGGAGTGCGCGAAAGATTTAAAGGCGACTGGCGGCAAGTCGCTCGTCGTTGCAGGCGTTCGTCAGCCGATGGCGGTGCATCTCATCGTCGCGGCCATCAACGAGAAGTTGGGCGCGATTGGCAAGACGGTGGAACTTGTCGAAGCTCCGGCGGCAATTTCTGCGGGCATCGTTGAACTTGCCGAGTCCTTGAACAAAGGCGAGGTGGACACACTCGTCATCGCGGGCGCGAATCCAATCTACAATGCTCCCGCTGATCTGAAATGGGCAGAGACGCAGCGCAAAGCGAAGACGGTTGTGCGTCTCGGTTATTACGAAGACGAAACCGGCGTGTCGGCTGACTGGCATTTCCCGCTGGCTCACTATCTCGAAAACTGGAACGACGGTCGTACCAGTGATGGCACGCTCGTTCCGATTCAGCCGCTCATCGCGCCGTTGTTTGGTGGCTTGAGCGATTTGGAATTCATGGCGCGTCTCGCGGGTCTGACCGAGACGAACCCGAACAAGATTGTTCGCGCGACGTTTGCGACGATTACGGGCGACAGTTCCGAAGCCGCTTGGAATAAATTCCTGCATGACGGTTTCGCAGCGGGCACGGCGATGAAGAAGACTGGCGCAAGCTGGAGTTCATCTTCACTCAACGATGCGCTTTCTGCGCCGACCGCCACCGCGACTAGCAAAGACAACCTCGAAGTCGTGCTCTATCGCGACATGAAGATGGATGACGGTCGGTACGCCAACAACGGTTGGTTGCAAGAGTTGCCCGATCCCGTGACGAAGATCACTTGGGATAACACGGTGCTTGTCAGCCGCAAGACGGCGAAGGCACTCGGCGTCGAGAACGGCGACGTGGTAGAACTTTCTGTCGGCGGTCAGACGATCAAAGCTCCGATCTGGACGCAGCCCGGCATGGCGGATTTTTCACTCGGCATCGCTCTGGGTTACGGACGCGAGCAGGTGGGTCGTGTCGGCGTCGGAACAGGATTCAACGCATTCCCGCTCTACAGCACCAAGACGGGTTACATTGTCAGCGGTGTGTCGCTCAAGAAAGTTGGCGGCGAGAAATATCCGATCTCTTGCACGCAGACTCACTGGAGCATGGAAGGTCGCGCGATTGTGCGCGAGGCGAACCTTCAGCAGTTCAAAGATCATCCCGATTTCGCGGACAAGATGAACGCGCCGGTGCCGCCGCGTCCTGCCAATCACGTTGGCGAATGGCCTGCGCCGATTTACGCGAACCCGCTCGATGAAGCCAAGAAGAAGGCGTTGCATCAGTGGGGCATGGCGATTGATCTGAACGGCTGCGTGGGTTGCGGCACTTGCGTCGTCGCGTGTCAGAGCGAGAACAACATTCCAATCGTCGGCAAAGATTTGGTGTCGCGGGGTCGCGAGATGCATTGGTTGCGGATTGATCGTTACTACTCTGCCGATCCGACGAAGCGCGCGTGGAACTCAACCTTCAAGAAGGAAGAAGACCAGCAGTTCGAGGAGTGGATTGATGACGTGCAGGCGGTGAACCAGCCGATGCTATGTCAGCATTGCGAAGCGGCGCCGTGCGAAAGCGTTTGTCCGGTCAATGCGACTGTTCACGACCACGAAGGTTTGAACGTGATGGCGTACAACCGTTGTGTGGGTACGCGTTACTGCTCGAACAACTGCCCGTATAAGGTGCGTCGCTTCAATTATCTCGATTACAACAAGCGTTCGCTCAAGGAACTTAAGGGGCCTTTCTATCCGACGACTTTGCTGCACAGCACGGAAGGCGAATGGGATTTGGCGCGCTGGTGGAAAAATCAGGACGCGGGCATGCGCTTGGACGACGAGTGGGATTTGATCCGCATGTTAAAAAATCCTGACGTGACAGTGCGTATGCGCGGCGTCATGGAGAAATGCACGTTCTGCATCCAGCGCATCGAAGGTGCGAAGATCGCGCAGAAGGTCAAGGCGGGCGAATCCGGCGACGTGGTCGTTCCCGATGGTACAATCAAGACCGCGTGCGAACAAGCTTGTCCGGCGGGCGCGATTGTGTTCGGTAACATTGCTGATGAGAACAGCCGCGTGGCGAAGCTGAAGGCACAGCAACGGGATTACTCTGTGTTGGACTTCTTGGAAACCAAACCGCGCACGACGTATCTGGCGAAGGTGCGGAATCCGAATCCGGCGATGCCTGATTACGCAGATCCGTTCACGTTTGACGAATTTGAGAAACAGAATGGAAACCCATTTGGAGGCCACGGCCACAGTGAGTCCGCTCCGGCCCATGCAGAACCGGCGCACGCCGGTGAGAAAGGAGCGCACTAATGTCTGACGCCGCAACCGAGATCAAAGTGCCCGTCGTTCCCGCCGAGTTGGCGCGCGAACCACTCGTTCAGAACAATCGCAGCTTTGGTTGGATTTCCGACCGCGTCTCCGCGATCACCGAAGGCAAAACGCCGAAGTGGTGGTGGGCGGCGTTTGTTCCGAGCGTTCTCCTGATGGGATTGCTCGGCGCGATGTTGTTTTACCAAATCACCACCGGCGTCGGCGTCTGGGGAAATCATCACCCGACGATGTGGGGCTGGGACATCATCAACTTCGTGTGGTGGATCGGTATTGGTCACGCCGGAACATTGATTTCCGCGATCCTGTTCCTCATGCGTCAACGCTGGCGCACGGCAGTGAACCGCGCGGCGGAAGCCATGACGATTTTCGCGGTGATGTGCGCCGGAATTTATCCCGGCGTGCATGTCGGTCGCGTCTGGTTTGACTGGTGGTTGTTCCCGATTCCCACGTATCAAGGGTTGTGGCCGCAATTCCGTTCCCCCTTGATGTGGGACGTGTTCGCAGTCTCGACTTACTTCACGGTGTCCGTGTTGTTCTGGTATGTCGGCTTGATTCCTGATCTCGCAACGATGCGTGATCGCGCCAAGACGAAGGTGAAGCAATTCATCTACGGATTCTTCGCGCTCGGCTGGACGGGGTCGAATCGTCATTGGAGCAACTACGAGAAGGCTTACTTGATTCTCGCCGGTCTCTCGACGCCGCTGGTGTTGTCAGTACACTCCATCGTCTCGTTGGACTTCGCGGTGTCGCAGTTGCCGGGTTGGCATACGACGATTTTCCCGCCGTACTTCGTGGCGGGCGCGGTGTTCTCCGGTTTCGGCATGGTGCTGACGCTGTTGATTCCGTTGCGCAGCATGTGCCATTTGGAAGACATCATCACGATGCGGCACATTGACGTGATGTGCAAAGTGACGCTCGCGACCGGCTGCATCGTCAGCTACGCCTACGTGATGGAATTCATCATCGCGTGGTACAGCGGCAGTGCGATGGAGAAATTCCACTTCATGAACCGCGCTCTCGGCCCGATGTGGTGGGGCTGGGTGATGATGATGAGTTGCAACATGATCGTGCCACAATTGTTCTGGTTCAAAAAAGTCCGCAACAATCTCGTGCTTGTGTTCATCATGTCCATCTTCATCAACATCGGCATGTGGTTTGAGCGCTTCGTGATCGTGGTCGTCGGTCTGTATCGCGAATTTCTGCCGAGCAACTGGGGATATTATATGCCGACGTGGGTGGACATCTGCACCTACCTCGGCACGTTCGGGTTGTTCTTTACCATGTTCCTGTTGTTCATGCGTTTCTTGCCCATGATCGCGATCTCCGAAGTCAAAGGCGTAACGCCTGAAGCTGACCCGCATCATCCATCGGCGGGCGGCAAAGGAAACGGAGGGAAGCACTGATGAGCGCTAACGCAAAACCTTACGGCTTGATTGCCGAATTTGAGAACACGTCGTCCGTGTTGCACGCGGCAGAAAGCGTCAACGAAGCGGGCTTCCGCAAGTGGGATGTGTTCACGCCGTTCCCGATTCATGGGATGGACAAGGCGATGGGCATCAAGAATTCCAAAGTCGGCTGGTTCTCCTTCCTCGGTGGCGTGATTGGTTACGCCTCCGGCATGTTGATGATCTGGTGGATGAACGCAGTGGATTATCAGATTCTCGTCGGCGGTAAACCGATGTTCAGCCCGCATGGCGCGTTTCCGCCGTCGTATGAACTGACGATTCTGTTCGGCGCGTTCGGCGCGATTGGCGGCATGATGTTCTTGAACCGGCTGCCGAAGCTGCATCATCCGTTGCTCAAGCACAAACGCTTCGCCCTGGTCACGCATGACAAATTCTTCGTCGTGATCGAGACGGCTGATCCGAAGTATTCCGAGAGTGAAACCCGCAAGTTGCTCGAAGCTGCTGGCAGCAAGCGCATCGAAATGGTGGAGGAATAACATGCGCTATTTTATTTTAATCTTCGCGGTGTTGGTGCTGATTGTCATCGGTGTCGCGGGCAAACGCGGCGACATCACACGCAACAGTCCGATCCAGATATTCCCCGACATGAAGCGGCAGTTGAAACTGCGTCCGCAGACGCCGAACGGCTTTTTCGCCAACGGCCTCAGCTCGCAATTGCCCCAGCCCGGAACGATCTCGCAGGAGAAGCCGATGCTCGTCGGTGGCAAGGAAGTTTATTCGTTCGAGGATGCGCCCGTGAACACAGGGCGTGTGACGGGTGCGACGAACTTCATCGAGTTGAACGCGCTGCCGATCACTGAGAAGTTGCTCGCTCGCGGACATCGCCAGTTCAATATCTATTGCGCGCCGTGTCACGGTCAGACCGGCGAAGGCACTGGCATCACCAAGAAAATCGGAGCGATGGCGATTGTGGCGAACCTCCATGACAAACGCATCGTGCAACTCACCGACGGCGAACTGTTCAACACGGTCAGCCATGGCAAAGGCGTGATGCAAGGCTACGCGGCGCAACTCACGGTCGGAGATCGCTGGGCGGTCGTCGCCTATCTTCGCGCGCTGCAACTGAGTCGTCTCGGAACTGCGGACGATCTCGCGCCGGAAACCCGCGCGAAACTCAAGTAACGTATGAGTGAAAAATTACATTCTGGTAACGACCACACGCCGATGCCACAGCCGTTGGATTTGTCCAAGTGGCGCAATCTGCCCGTGCAGTTGCTGATCGGCGGGCTTCTCGTGGGACTGCTCGGTCTGGCCGTCAGTTACAAAGGCGGCGGCGTGGATTTCCTGTTCGCCTATCTCGTGGCGTTCATGTTCATCCTGAGTTTGGGCGCGGGCTCGCTGTTCTTGGTGATGGTGCATCACTTGTTCGACGCGGGTTGGTCTGTTCCCATCCGGCGCACTTGCGAGAACCTCTCTTACTCGGTGTTCACCATTTTGCCATTCCTGTTCATCCCCATCGGATTGTTCGCGAAGAAAATTTATCCGTGGATGACGATGAATCCGCCTGACCATGCGTTGCACTCCAAGCAACCGTTGTTCACGACTGCGGGTTTCTACATCGTTTCGGTCATCTGCCTCGCGACGTGGTGGTTTTTATCAAATCGCCTCCGTCACTGGTCGCTCAAGCAGGATGAAACTGGCGGAGCAGAACCGACGCACAAGATGCGTTTCCTGTCCTACACCGGCATCTTTGCGTTCGCGTTCACGCTGACGTTCGGGGCGATCATGTGGATGAAGTCGCTGCAACATCAATGGTTCTCCACGATGTTCGGTGTGCATTACTTCGCGGGCAGCGTCTGGCTGGTTCTTGCGACAGTCTATGTCATCACGATGATTCTGGATCGCCAGCGCGTCTTGAGCAAAGTGTTGCACGAGCATCAATACTATTTCCTCGGCACACTGATGTTCGCATTCACTGTGTTCTACGCTTACGTCACGTTCTCGCAATACTTCATCATCTGGAACGCGAACATGCCGGAAGAAACCTTCTACTACGTCATGCGCGAGAAGGGGACTTGGTTCTTCGTGAGCTTGGTCATCATCTTCGGCCATTTCTTTCTGCCGTTCCTCGCGCTGCTGCGGATTGACATCAAGAGCAACTTCGGCCTCATGGTGCCGATTGCGATCTGGGTCTGGCTGATGCACTTCGTGGACATGGCTTGGAATGTAATGCCAGTCCATTTCCCTGATGGTTTCCCGATTGTCTGGGGTGCAATCGCCCTCGGACTCGTGGCGTTCATGGCGGGAATGCTCGCGATTGTTTTCCTGAAAAAGTACAACAGCACACCGCCGTATCCTCTGAAAGACCCGCGTCTCATGGAAGCGATGGGCTTGTATCATCCCGTTGCCACGCCGATCTCCGGTGGTGAAATGGATCAAGCGGATAAATTGCACGGCGCGCCCGTTCAACCGAAAGGAACACACTGATGAGCGACTCCTGCGAATCTGATAACAAGTGTTGCAATAAAAGTTTTTCCGTGACGGCGGCGGTCGTGATCGTCTGCTTGATCTTTGCTGCACTCGTCTGGAAGACGCGCCAATACACCACGCCCGCGCCGCTCGGAGCGGAACGCGCCGCCGAACGTGCCAAGGCACTCGTTGAATTGCGCGCTGCCGAGACAGACGCGCTCACTACGGTGGCTTGGATTGACCAAGGCAAGGGACTCGTTCGTTTGCCGATAGCCGATGCGCTCAAGCTGGCCGAGAAGCAATGGCAAAATCCGGCGCAAGCACGCGCGACGTTGAATGACCGGGTGGAGAAGGCTTTCTACGTGCCGCCTCCCCCGCCCCCGAAACCGAGCGCATTCGAATAAATTTCCGTCCGTCTGTTTTCAATGACCGCGACTTCGCCTACAACGCCAAGCAAGATTGATTCATCCTGCCGGTTGCCGCTCTTCACGCTGTTCAGCGGCGCGGCGGTCTGGCTCGTGTTGAGTTCCGTCTTCGGGCTCGCCGCTTCGATGACCTTTCACAAGCCGGACATGTTCGCCGACTGCGCGATGTTCAGCTACGGTCGCGCGTATCCGGCGTGGTCGCATCTGCTCGTGTATGGCTTCGCAATTCCAAGCGGACTCGGCGTGGGACTTTGGTTGCTCGCTCGGCTCGGTCGCGTGGAAGTGGCGAAGCCTTTGCTCATCGCAGTTGGCGCTAAACTCTGGCACCTCGGTGTGATGGTCGGCTTCGTCGCGATTGTGAATGGTCAGACCTCCGGCTACGAATGGTTCGAGCTTCCGCGCTATGCTGCCATGATTTTGTTTCTCTCGTTCATGCTGATGGCGATCTGGGTGTTCGTCACGTATTCGCGTCGCACCGAAACCGCGCTTTATCCATCGCAATGGTTCACGCTCGCGTCGCTGTTCTGGTTTCCGTGGATATTCTCCACCGCAACATTGTTGCTCCAAATTTTCCCCGTGCGCGGCGTGGTGCAATCCTCCGTGGCGTGGTGGTTCGCGGGTAACTTGCTGAACGTCTGGCTGACACTTTCAGGTTTGGCGGCGACGTTCTATCTGTTGCCCAAGCTCACCAATCGTCCGCTGCAAAGTCATTACCTCGCGTTGTTCGTGTTCTGGACTGTGCTGATCTTCGGCACATGGACGGGCATTCCGATGCACTCGCCGCTTCCGGCGTGGATGAGCACGTTGAGCAGCGCGGCCGCGGTGATGATGATCGTTCCAATGCTAGCACTGGCGAGCATTGTGTTCCTCACGACCATTGGAGCAAAGACAGCTTGCGGCGGCGGTTCGTTGTGCTTCTCCAAGTTTGGCGTCCTGTCGTTTAACTTGGCGACGCTTGCTGCTGCCATTGCTGCATGTCCCGCGGTCGCCCGTGTCACGGATTTCACCTGGTTCACGCACGGACACACGACGCTCCGCCTATACGGATTCTTCGCAATGACGATGTTCGCCGCGATCTACCACATTCTGCCGCGCGTCACCGGCGTGGAGATTTGCCCGAGACGGACGAAGTCACACTTCTGGCTCGCGCTGATCGGAACATTGCTTCTGGCAGTGCCGATGATGATTGGCGGAATCAAACAAGGTTTGAAACTCGCCGATGTGTCCGCTCCATTCTTGGATTCAACCAAAGCCACGATGCTCGGATTCCGCATCGGCACGCTTGGAGAAGTTTTGATCGCCATCGGCGCGCTGATCTTCCTCGCGAATGTGTTGCTCTCAATCTTGAGTCACTACCGAGCCATCGCTAAAATTGCCATCGCTGACGCCACCGCAATCCAAACAGCGGAGGTGAAACTGTGAAATCCAGCAACACGATTTTTCTCGCGGCGTTCATCGCGCTCTCGGCTTCGTGGGCGGGCTTTGTGCTCGTTCCGCAAATCCAGTTGGGTCGCGCAGATCAGGCCAAAACAATTCCTGCAGAGGACAAATATCCCCTCGCTCGCGCGGGTTTGGCAGCGCAAGGGGCGGAGGTTTATCGCTCGCTCGGTTGCGTCTACTGTCATAGTCAGCAAGTTGGACAGCAAGGCGTGAAAGTGGAAGTCTTGTTGCTCGACGCAGGCACGAACGCCAGCTCGACGCTAGCGGCGATTGCCAAGGTGCATCCTGAACTTAACAAGCCGGAAACGATTACAGGTTTGCCGAAAGAAATCGCATACGTTGCCGACATCGCTGCGTCGGACGCTCTCGTGAAAGCGGTCACCGCAGTTGGCGGTAAAGTTGAAGTGAACGTCATTCCAACCGGCTCGGACATTTCTCGCGGCTGGGGAAAACGTCGCACCGTGGCGCAGGATTATATTTTCGATCATGTGGTTCAACCCGGCACTCGCCGCGCAGGACCCGATCTGGCGAATGTCGGTTCACGCCTCGCCGATTTGAATTGGCAACTCAACCATCTCTACGCGCCGAAGTCCATGGTGAAGGACTCGACCATGCCTGCGTATCGTATTCTTTTTGAGAAACGCAAGATCGGCAAGGTCGCTTCCGCCGATGCGCTCAAGTTGACGGGGGATTCCGCCCCGCCCCCTGGATTTGAAATTGTCCCGACCGACAAAGCGCGCGAACTCGTTGCTTATCTTTTGAGCCTGCGCTCCGATGCGCCGTTGTTTGAATCTCCGGTGACGCCGCCGCCCGCAGCCGCGCCTGCCACGAACACTGTTGCTGCGAAATGAACGCCGACCCGAAAAAATCCAGTGACGTGACCAACGAAGCCGAGCCGACGGCGGCGATGACGGCCATGCCCGTGTGGCTCGTCGCGTTGATGGTGACGCTGCTGTTCTTGAGCGCGTGGTATTTTGATCTTTACGGAGGTTGGTTCGAGCCGAAGGTTTTCTCCCCCTACGTTTCCGTGGCGGATGTACAGCGGTTTCAACCCAAGACCGGTGGGATTGCGGAAACAGTTGCACGCGGTAAAAAACTGTTTTCCGACAACTGCGCGGTCTGTCACATGGAAACGGGCGTGGGCAATCCTGCGAATGGTTGTCCTCCACTGGTTGATTCAGAATGGGTGAAATCACCGACAGCGACGCGGATGGTCATGTTAATTTCCAAAGGTCTTTCCGGCCCGATCACGGTCAATGGTAAGGTCTGGAATTCCGGCGTGATGTTGGCCGTCGGCGATTCGTTGCCTGGAAGCGAAGCTGAGAAAGCCGAGAAGATCGCGGCCATAGCGACGTATGTTCGATTCCAATTCGGAAAAATCGCCGTGGAAACCAAGCCTGCTCAAGTTGAAGCCATTCGCGCGAGTATCAAAGACCGCACTGCGAACTTCACGGCAGAAGAGCTTCTCAAAGCCGAGCCGTAGTCGGTGGGCGCGTCACTCCGTGCGCGCCGTTCGTGGTAAATCCGACGCTCCTGTTTTAACCAAACCTCGGTGCGCACGGAGTGACCCGCCCTACCTGTTGTTCTGCCGCGACTCGATTTGTTCCACCGCCCAGCGCGCGTGTTCGGCGATCAGCGGTTCGGAATCTTCGGCGGCTTTTTGTAGAGCTGGCAGCGCAGTCTTGTCCCCCACGTTTCCCAATGCCACACAGACGTTGCGGAGGATTCCCCGGCGTTTGGTGCGCAGCATCGGTGTGCCGGCAAACTTGGTTTTGAAACCGGCGTCATCAAGTTGCAGCAGTTCAACCAAATCAGGCGTGGTCAGATCGGGGCGGGCGTGTGACTTCATCAAACTTCCTTCGCGCGCAAACTTGTTCCACGGACACGCGGTCAGACAATCGTCGCAACCGTAGATGCGATTGCCGATGAGCGGGCGGAGTTCCAGCGGTATTGAACCTTTCAGTTCGATGGTGAGGTAGGAGATGCAAAGTCGCGCATCAAGTTGGAATGGTGCGGTGATGGCGCGCGTCGGGCAGGCGGTGATGCAACGGGAACATGAGCCGCAGCGATTCTTCTCTGGCGGGTCGGGCTCAAGTGCGAGCGTGGTCAGAATTTCCGCGATGAAAATCCAGTTGCCGAGTTTGCGGCTGATCACATTGGTGTGCTTGCCGACAAAACCGATTCCTGCGCGTTGCGCAAGATCGCGTTCGAGAATTGGTCCGGTATCAACATACCAGAGCGAGCGGGTGTTCGGGCTGAGTTGATCTACGAAATCGCTGAGGGCTTTGAGCTTGTCGGCCAAAACATCGTGGTAATCCGTGAAGCGCGCGTAGCGGGCGACCTCTCCCAAGTGCGGAGTGTGGAGTGCGGAGCGCGGAGTGGTGGAGTGATAGCTTATCGCCAGGCAGATCACGCTCTTTGCGCCGGACAACACGAGTTGCGGATCAACGCGCTTGGTGGCATTGCGCTCGATCCAATTCATTTCACCGTGACGTTTTTCGCCCAGCCAAGACTGAAGATGTGCCGCGCTCTCTGGCGGCGCGGCAGTGGTGAACCGGCAATCATCGAAGCCGAGCGCGAGCGCGTGCTGACGGATGGCTTCCTTCATTGCAGGGCAAGCCGGGTTAAACGCAAAGACCTGAAGACACGAATTTCACAAATTTGCACGAATGGGAAACTAACTTTTGGAATTAGTGATAATTCGTGAAATTCGTGTCTCATTGGCTGGCTTCCACAGTTCAATGCCTTTGCGCCTTTGCGTTAAGCCCTGGTTTCATTTTCGCACTTTGGTTGCGGCGTGGTATTGGGCGATGACCTGTTGCGCTACTTCGCGGGCGGAGCGGAGGTCGCTGTTAAGCAGCACGTCGGCTTGTTTGTAAAATTTTTCTCGCGCAGCGAGTAGCGTGCGGATTTTACCGAGCGGATCGAGATCGTGGAGCAGGGGACGATGCGATTGATCTTTGACGCGCTCGAAGATTTTTTCAGGCGAGAGCCAGAGGCAGAAGATGAGTGAATGTTTCTTCAGGCTTACCAAGTTCGCTGGATTCGTCGGCAAACCACCACCGGTGGAAATGATCGTCTTCGTGCGCGTGTTCAACTCCTCGACAAGCTGGGCTTCAAGTTCGCGAAACGCCAGCTCGCCGTTTTGGGCGAAGATGTCGGCGATCTTTTTCCCGCTGCGTTCCTCGATGAGGGCGTCCGTGTCCAGAAACTCGAACTTGAGTTGCTCGGCGACGAGGCGGCCCACGGTGGTTTTGCCCGTGCCCATGAAGCCGATAAGCGTTATGTTTTTTATTTCGCGGGCAGTTGTCACGCGCATGAAGTAGCGGATTTACCGGGCTGGCGCACGAAGATTTCTCTAGGCCAACCATTAAGCTGAGATTTCCACACAGGTGACTACCCCAAAGTTTCAAGATTGTATTCCTGCCGCGTTTTGGTTGCCTGTGTGCATGAGACAATTCATCCGAACCATTTCGCATAAACTTTTGATCGCGCTCGTCGTTTTGATCAGCTTCTCATTTTTGCTCGCGGGTTGCAGCACGGTTCCCGTCACGGGCAGGTCGCAGTTGAATCTGATGTCGCCGGGGCAGGAGATGCAGCTTGGGTTGACGAGTTTCGAGGAAACAAAGAAGCAAGTGCCCATCAGCAAGGACGCAGGGGTCCACGCGATGGTGCAGCGCGTCGGTCAACGCATCGCAGCGGTGGCGGGCAAGGATATGCCGGACGCGAAATGGGAATTTGTGGTGTTCGAGAGCAAGGATGCGAATGCGTTTTGTCTGCCCGGCGGCAAGGTTGGCGTCTATACGGGCATCCTTCCGATTACGAAGGATGAAGCGGGTCTCGCGACTGTCATCGGACACGAGATCGCTCACGCCGTGGCGCGGCACGGCGGTGAGCGGATGAGTCAGGCGATGGTCATCCAGACTGGCGGCAGTTTGTTGGGCGCGGGTCTGGCAAACACGGATCCGCGCTGGCAGGCGGTGGCGCGACTGGCGTATGGCGTTGGAACAAAAGTGGGCGCGGAACTTCCGCACAGTCGCGCGCAGGAATCGGAGGCGGACCACATCGGATTGATCTACATGACCCGCGCGGGTTACGCGCCGGAAGCGGCGGTGGAGTTCTGGAAACGCTTTGGCGAATTCAACAGGCAACGCGGCAGCGATACGCCGGGTTTTCTCCGCACGCATCCGCTGGATGAAGTGCGCGTGAAACAGTTGGAGGGCTGGATTCCAGAGGCGAAGGCGAAAGCAAAAAGCCCTGCGAGGTAGATGGCGAGTGAGATTGTTTCGTCCTCGTCGTCGTTCTCGATTTGATCGTAGGATTTCGAGGACGAGGACGAGAAGGATCAGAGGGTCATGTTTTCCTCGCTGCGATGTCCGCCTTGATGAGGTTCAACCTTCGTTGGGCGGAGAACGCCTGCGGAGTGTTGGGAAGGTCAGCGATGATCTTCGTGAGCGTCTCCATCGCGGCGGTTTCGTCCTGGAGCAGTTGCAATTGCCAGCCCGCGATCAGTGTCAGCCATTCGACGCGCTTCACGCCCGGTTGATTTCCCATGCCGAGCAGCAACTCGATCTGGTCAACTGCCATATCGACTTTTCCCAACGGCTCGGCCAGCAGACGCGCCAGTTTTTCCCCGGTTGGAGATGCTCTGCGGATTGCGTGTGAGTGCTTCGCTGAGTTGATTGATGAGCGCGACGGTGCTTTGCGTGTCGGCATCTTTTCTGTCAGCAGCAATTTTCTCCAGAGCAGCGCCGGTTATCACAGGCCACGGCACGGGGCGAACCTCCTGTTGCTCGCGGTAATCGGCGTTGGTTTGAGGAAGTTGCCTGCGTCGCATCTCCGCCATGTAGGCGAGGTGCGTGCCTGGCAAGCGGTCGGAGATCAAATCCAGCGAGCAGGGCTGTGGTTTCAATGTTGCTCCGCCGCGCCAGACCGGGATTGGTCTGACACTCCGGCGGCTTGGTCATGGCGGCGCAATGAATGATGGCAGCGGGTTGTTGCTCGCGAAACGCCTGGCGAACAGCGGCGGAGTCGAGCAGGTCAAGTGTCTCGCGAGTCAAACCAACAACGTGAGACGATGGCGCGAACTGCGGCGCAAGTTGTGCGAGGTAATTCCCGATCAATCCGCTAGCACCGGTGATCCAGACAGAAGGTTTGTTTCGTGAATCAATCAATCAGCCGCTTGGTAATGTCGCCATACGCGTCAATCCGCCGGTCGCGCAGGAATGGCCAGTGCGTGCGGGTTTGATCCACTTGCGCGAGGTCAACGGGCGTGATGAGAATCTCTTCCTTGTTCACGCTCGCCTTGGAGATGATCTCTCCTGATGTGCCCGCGACAAAACTTTGCCCCCAGAACTCAATGCCATCGCCGCCCACGCCTTTGATGACTTCGTGGCCGATGCGGTTCACGGCGGCGACGTAGCAGCCATTGGCCACGGCGTGGCTGCGTTGGATGAGTTCCCACGCGCCGTGTTGTTTTGTGCCGTTGGCTTTCTTTTCTGCCGGATGCCAGCCAATGGCTGTGGGGTAGAAAAGGATTTGCGCGCCTTGCAAGGCCGTCAGCCGCGCGCCCTCGGGATACCATTGATCCCAACAGATCAAGACGCCGATCTTGCCGTAACGCGTCTGCCAGGTGCGGAAGCCGAGATCGCCGGGCGTGAAATAAAATTTCTCGTAGTAAAGCGGATCGTCCGGGATGTGCATCTTCCGATACTTACCGAGCAACTTGCCGTCTGCATCAATGATGGCGGCGGTGTTGTGATAAAGACCGGCGGTGCGTTTCTCGAAAAGCGAGGCGATGATGACAACCTTGTATTTCTTTGCGAGCTTCTGAAATGCCGCCGTGCTCGGGCCGGGAATCGTTTCCGCGAGCTTGAAGTTCTCGTAGTCCTCGCTCTGGCAGAAGTATTGCGAGGTGAATAATTCCTGTGTGCAGATGATCTGCGCGCCTTGCTTGGCGGCGCGCTCTGCGAGGACCAGAGTTTTTCTGTGATTGGCTGTGGGGTCGGCGGTGCAAGCGTGTTGCAGCAAACCGAGTTGAACCACCGAACCGGAAGAGGCGCGCTTCATGTGGATCAAGCTTTGGCCCGAACGCGGGCGGTGTGTTCGAGGATTTCTGTCTGGCCGTGAAGTCCGTCTGTCAGGCTGTCCTTGGGCGTGGCCTGACCGAACAGGTCGCGAATGAATTTGCCCATCGTCTCGTTCGTCGGGCCGTAGCCTCCGTGATAGATGTAATACTCCAGCTCGTACATCAATTCGTCTGCCGTGGTGAACCGTTTGGAAAGATCGCGTGTGAGACAGCGTTGGAGAATGGTGTTCAACTTTTCGTCCACGCGCGCGTCGAGCGTGCGGAAATCCGGGATGACTTGCTTGAGGATGCGTTGGCGGGATTCCTCGGCAGTTGGGCCTTTGAATATGTTGTGGCCGAGAATCAAATTCCCCAGCACGACACCAGCGGAAAAAATGTCCGAGCGTTTGTCGGTGATCTGGAAGTCCGCCTGTTCAGGACTCATGAAGTCCGCTTTGCCAGCCACGACTTCGCCTTCCTGATCAGTGAGAAAGCCGCGCGCCTTGGCGATGCCGAAGTCCGTCAGCTTCACGTCGCCCTCGAACGCGATCATGATGTTCTTGAAGCTTACATCGCGATGCACGATGCCGAGAGTTTTGCCATCCGCGCCAGACTTATTGTGCGCGTAGGCGAGTCCGCGCGCGATGCGGCTCGTGATGAACACGGCGAGTTCCAGCGGCAGTTGCTTGCGCTTCTCGGCGAGTTGCTGGGCGAACTGCTCCAGATTCACACCACGGATGAGTTCCATGGCGATGAAACAAACGCCGTTCGTCTCACCGAGATGGTAGGTCTGGACGATGTTCGTGTGGATCAAGTCCGCCACGAGCTTGGCCTCGCCGATGAAATTCTCGATGAATTGTTTCTGGCTCGCGTAGTTGGCGCGAATGACTTTGATGGCGACGCGCTTGACGAAGTTACGCGCGCCGCGTTGTTCGGCTTCATAAACGACGCCCATGCCGCCTTCGAAAATCTTGCGGACAACGTCGTATCTGAAATCGCTTTGAATGGTGAAGAGTGCCACGCCGCGATGTTGAGAAAACCTGCGGCCAAGTCAAGTGTGCGTGTGTCGGCTGAAAAGATTTTCTGTCTCGCCAAATCTTGTATTTTAACCGATACTTCCCTCCCTTTGGGAATTTGAACATGCAATTCACCGGTACTTACACAGCCATTGTGACGCCCTTCAAGAAGGGCAAAGTTGACGAAGCGGCTCTCGAACGACTCATCAAGTCGCAGATCAAGGGTGGCGTGGATGGCATCGTGCCCGTGGGCACCACGGGCGAATCCGCCACGCTGGATTATGACGAACATATCCGCGTGATCGAGATGTCCGTTAAGCTCGCCGCCGGGAAAATCAAAGTCATGGCGGGCACAGGCGGCAACTCCACCAAGGAAGCCATCTTCCTCACGCAGGAAGCGGAGAAGGCCGGCGCGGATGCGTCGTTGCAGGTCGCGCCCTACTACAACAAGCCCACGCAGGAAGGTTTGTTCCAACACTTCCATGCTATCGCCTGTTCGACGCATCTGCCGATCATTCTTTACAGCATTCCCGGACGTTGTGGCATTGAGATCGGTGTGGACACGGTGAATCGTCTTGCGCATGACAGCCCGAACTTCGTCGGCATCAAGGAAGCGGGCGGCAACCCTGATCGCGTCAGCCAGTTGCGTGCGACGCTGGGCCACAAGTTCACGATCCTGAGCGGCGATGATTCTCTCACGCTGCCGTTCATGGCGGTCGGCGCAAATGGCGTGGTGAGCGTGGCGTCGAACGTCATCCCTCATGAAGTCGTCCGCATGGTGCGAGCCTTCTCATCTGGCAATGCCGCGCTCGCGCTCAAGTTGCACGAGAAGTTTTATCCGCTGTTCAAGGACTTGTTCATTGAATCAAATCCCAGCCCTGCGAAGGCAGCATTGGCAATGATGGGCATGATGGAAGACGAACTCCGTCTGCCGATGGTGGCGATCAGCACCGAGAGCCGCGAGAAATTGAAGAAGACGATGAAAGCGGTGGGGGTTTTGTAACAGGCGAGGACGAGGACGATTCTAACCAACATGACACGAATCATCATCACAGGATCACAGGGTCGGATGGGCAAAGCGCTTATCGCCTGCGCACCGCAACATCGAGAACTCGAAGTCGTCGGCCAGATTGATCAGGGCGACGATCTCGCGACGATCATCGCCAAGTGCGACGTGGTGATTGATTTCAGTTCGCACACGGCCACGGCGAGCATCGCGGAACTCTGCGTCAAACATGGCAAGGCATTAGTCATCGGCACCACCGGTCATGCCGATGAGGAGAAAGCCCGCATCACGCACCACGCAGCGCGCATCCCGATGGTTCTCTCGTCGAATTACTCCACCGGCGTGAACACGCTGTTCTGGCTGACGCGCAAGGCGACGGAGATTCTTGG
>CAMCWI010000049.1 GCA_945882065.1 Akkermansia muciniphila | reverse complement strand
TCCTCGTGGCATTGCTCGCACTCTTTCGAGCCGATGTATTTTGCACCGGGAACCTCTGGCAACATGACAGCCACTCGGGTCACAGTGCGGCAGGACATCACGGCTAAGGTGAGGAACACGGAGGTGGCGAGCAATGCAGCCGTGACGCGACGTTTCGGAAGAAGCCAGCCGAAGACCTTCGCAGCCCAGATAGGGCGCGTCACTCCGTGCGCGCCGTCGTCTGCCTGGTCACGCCCGGCGCGCACGGAGTGACGCGCCCTACCCTCTCAAGCCGATGAAAAAGAAAGCGCGAATCAAACAACAACGGGCGATGCGAGCGAAGTTGTCGCAGCGTTACGCCGTCAGCTTCGCGCTCGCGCTCGGCGCAGGCCTGACCACTGCCGCCGAGGACACGACGAGTTTTGAAGGTCCAGAAGGCGCGGGCAATAATTGGATCGAACTCGGTGCGGGCGGAGTGTTCTCCTCTGGCAACAAATCGCAGGCGGAACAATCTCGACGTCTTTCGGACGGCATGTTTGGAGGCATCTCGGATTTGCATTTCCAAAAAGAGATCGCGAAAGCGACCACCTTCTCGCTCGATGGACGCGGCATCGCGGACGAACACGACTACAAGCTCGGCTTCGGCGTGAAGAAGGAGGAGACGTATTTCCTCAAGCTGAACTTTGAAAACTTCCGCACTTGGTCGAATGGCGACGGTGGTTATTATCCGGCTGCGGGAATTTATTATCCGCTGGCTGGCGATGCTCTTGCGCTGGATCGCGGCTCGTTCTCTTTGGAAGGCGGATTGACGCTGAAGAACTGGCCAGGGTTGCGTTTCAAATACAGCCACCTCTATCGCGATGGTGAGAAAGGCTCGACGATCTGGGGTCAGACCCATCCCGGGCTACTCTTCCCAACGGCTGGAATCGTCCCGACAGTGCAAACGATTGATGAGAGTCGCCACATCTTTGAATTGGACCTGACGCATCGCATCAAGAAGACGGACTTTGGCATCGGCGCGATCTATGAATTCGGCGAGTTAAACAACAAGCGCGGTCTCTCCCAATTTCCCGGCGAAGGCGCGGCAGCGGGCGAACGCAAGATCACGAATCGCGAAGCCACCGACTACGACTTGTTCAACGCGCATGGGTTCGTCGAAACCTGGCTCAAGCCAAATCTGTTTTTCTCGGCGGGCTACATGTTCTCCGATTTGCAGAACGACACCGTGGGCAGCCGCGTTTGGGGAGATGAATTCGATGTCGCCTTCGCAACTAATCCCGGCAACGGCCAAGGTTACACAAACCTCCTCAGCAACGCGCGCAAGCAGAGTCATGTGGTGAACCTGAACTTCATGACCAAGCCGACGAAGACGTTGACCATCACGCCATCGGTACGAGTGGAGCGGCAGGATTGGGATGCGAACTCATCGGCAGATTCGACCTTCGGCAACAATTTGTTTGGTTCGACAGTGAGCGCGGCAGACGCGGATGCGATTGATGTGCGCGAGCGGCTGGACATCCGTTACTCCGGCGTCACGAACTGGGCGTTCACATTGCGTGGCGAATGGACCGAGGGACAAGGCAACCTTGCCGAGAGCGGCGGGTTGTTCAACGCCGCGACCACGCCCGGCACGCCGGTGCAACGCGAAACCGAGGAGACGCGCTTCTTTCAGAAATACAGTCTCGGCGTGAAGTGGTATCCGCTCCGTCGCTTAAGCGTGGACGTGGGAGGCTACTACAAGCGCAACAACTACGACTACGAACACACGCTCGACAGCACGCCGAACAACGCCATCGCAAATCGTTATCCCGCGTATCTCACGATGCAGAATTTCGCCGCGCACGATGCCAACGCCCGCGTGACGTGGCGTCCGTTGAACAATCTGACGTTGGTGGGTCGCTACGAATATCAGATCTCCACAGTCAACACGGCGCCCGATCCCATCTCCGGTCTGGGCGAAACAGAGTCCGCCAAACTCAAGAGTCACATCGTGGCCTTCAATGCGAGTTGGTCGCCGTGGTCGAGGCTCTACGTGCAAGCGGGCGTCAACTATGTGAACAGTGGATTAGAAACTCCGGCGCAGGATTACACCGCCGCTGTACTAAAAGCTCAAAATAATTATTGGTCAGCCAACCTCAACTCCGGCCTAGTGCTAGATGACAAGACCGATCTGAATCTTGCCTACACTTACTATCGCGCGGACAACTACACAGACAACACACCTGTCGGTGTGCCCTACGGCAGCGGCGCGGAAGAACACGGCATCAGCACCACGCTGACTCGCCGCATCAACAAAAACCTGCGCGCCTCACTGCGCTACGGTTACTACAACTACTCCGACGAGAGCGCGGGCGGCCATCGCGACTACGAGGCCCACGTCGTTTTCACCAGCCTACAATATCGGTTCTGAACGAGAGAACCCGCAGTGCTGCAACACACGCGTCCCGGGATGATGCCTACGCCCTGCCCTTCTTCATTCGCCATCACACTTCGCATTAGGCCGAACAATATCGGCGTACAAATTGGCAAATGACGGGCAGTCAAAGCCCCGGCAAAGCAGGAGACTGTGTGCGTGAACATTGCAGAAGCAATCGGGCAAGTCGCGATGGCGGACACGATGGTGGAAGAGTTCCTGCCTTCGCCAGCCAGCCGTGGTCGCGGCCTTCTCTGTCTGCTCTGCCCGAAACTTCGTGCGAATGAATCAACAAACAAAATCCATGAAAAAAATCCTATTACTGACGATCGCGATCACCTCCGGCGCTCTGCTCGCGGCTTCTGCGGGCGATGCCAAAGAGAACTATGACAAAACCTGCGCCAAATGCCATGGCGCCGACGGCAAAGGCCAGACCAAGATGGGCGCAAAGCTAGGCATCAAAGATTATACGGACGCCAAGGTGCAGGCCGGGTTCACAGACGATCAGGCTTACAAGTCTGTGAAAGAGGGTCTCAAGGACAAGGAAGACAAAATCCTAATGAAACCCGCCGAAGGTTTGAGCGACGATGATATCAAGGCACTCGTCGCTTATGTCCGCAGCCAGAAAAAATGATCCGCCGCGATGAACGAGACACGATTGAGTGTCTCGGCATCGCAACCTTGATCACATGAATCGCAACTCGAACATCGCGCTCGTCGGCATCGCCGTTGCCTTCCTGGTCTTGGCGGCGGCGTTCGTGTTCGATCTTTGGGGGCGGACGCCTGCGACTCCACCCATTCCGCTCGTGGATAAAAAGTTTGTGGACACATCACCCTCGCGGGTTTCCATCGCCGAGTTTCTGCGCAAGGGCGGCGATCCTTCCGACTACGAATGCAACATCTGTCATGAGAAGAACAAACCCATCAAGATCAAGTTCGACGCGGACAACAACATCATCCTTCCTAAGGAACATCTGGACATCGCGCTCAGTCACGGCAGTCACAAGCGCAACAACAACTGCTACAACTGCCATGACGAGATGAATCTGGAACTGCTCCAGACCCGCGACGGCAGGCAGTTAAAACTGGTGGACAGCACTCCGCTCTGCGGCAGTTGCCACGGCCCGACGTATCGCGACTGGGAAGCGGGCGTGCATGGTCGCACGAGCGGATTCTGGGATCGTGGGCTGGGCGATTACTCGCGGCTCGGCTGTGCGTCGTGTCACAATCCGCACTCGCCCAAGTTCCCGGGTCGCGAACCTGCACCCGGCCCACACGCGTTGCACCCCATCGCGAAAGCTCCCGCTCACCACGAATCAGAAAGAACTCACGAATGACTCCCAACCCACCATGTTCATCGGGCGCTTGTAACGGCGGCGGCGGCAACGGGAATGGCGGCATGAACCGTCGCAGTTTTCTGCGCACTTCCGGCGTGCTGGCCTCCGGCATCGCGGCACTCGCGGCGAGCCTTGCGCCATTGCGCGATCTCACGGACTACACCTCCGCTGCGGAGTTCATGCAGAAGCATTACAAGGAACTCTCGAAGGACGACATGGACAAGGTGCTGGATCGCATCACCCGCGAGGTCGAGAAGCAATACGCGATTCGTCCGCACGTAAAGGATTACAAGCCGATGGACGGCGTAGAGTTTGTCTATTGCCTGAACCTCACGCGCTGCATCGGCTGCCGCAAATGCGTCCATGCCTGCGTTGCGGAGAACAATCAGTCGCGCGATCCTGAAATCCAATACATCCGAGTGCTCAAGATGCCGCACGGTTCGTTCGACATGGAAAAGGGCGATCACAATTACTCGACGCCGACCGTGCCGGAAAAAGGTTTCTTCTACATGCCGGTACAATGTCAGCAATGCAAGAACCCACCCTGCGTGAAGGTTTGTCCCGTGGAAGCGACGTGGCAGGAGACCGACGGCATCACGGTGATTGATTACGACTGGTGCATCGGCTGTCGCTATTGCGAAGCCGCGTGCCCTTACTTCGCACGTCGTTTTAACTGGACGAAGCCCAGCATCCCGAAGGACAGCATCAATCCCGAGATGTCCTATCTAGGAAACCGCCCGCGCAAACAGGGAGTGATGGAGAAATGCCACTTCTGCATCCAACGCACACGCGCCGGAAAATACCCGGCGTGTCTGGAGGTCTGTCCGGCGGGCGCGAGGAAATTCGGCAACATCCTCGACCCCAACAGCGAGGTGTCCTACATCCTGAGAACGAAAAAAGTGTTCGTCCAACTCAAGGAGGAACTCGGCACGTCACCACGCTTCTTCTACTACTTCGACGTATGATCAACGCGACGAAAAACTACTTCCATTTCCTCTGGCGCTGCGGTCGCATCGCATTCGTCGGCGACTGGCGTTACTACGCGTGGATGGGAATCCTCAGCGTCATCATCCTGCTCGGCATCAATGCCTACGCCAAACAGTTCGTCCACGGCCTCATGGTCACCGGCATGAGCGACCAGGTTTCGTGGGGCGTTTATATTGCGAACTTCACGTTCATCGTCGGCGTGGCGGCGGCGGCGGCAATGCTCGTCATCCCGGTTTACATTTACGACAACAAGGAACTGCACGACCTCGTGATCTTCGGCGAACTGCTCGCCGTCGCAGCGATCCTGATGTGCTTGGCGTTTGTGACCGTGGACCTTGGCCGTCCCGACCGGTTCTGGCATCTGATTCCCGGCATCGGCAAGTTCAATTTCCCCGGCTCGATGCTCAGTTGGGACGTGATCGTGCTCAATGGCTATCTGCTGCTCAACGTCCACATCTGCGGCTATCTGCTCTACTGCCGCTATCAAGGCCGCACGCCCTCGAAATGGTTTTATATCCCCTTCGTTTTCCTCGCCATTGGTTGGGCCATTTCGATCCACACAGTCACCGCATTTCTTTATGTCGGCCTCGGTGGACGACCGTTCTGGAATGCCTCCATCGTCGGCCCGCGCTTCCTGGCGTCCGCGTTCACCGCAGGCCCGGCGATAATCATCCTCGCCCTGCAAGTCATCCGCCACGTCACGGATTATCGCATCAGCGACAAGGCGCTGCTGACGTTGCGCAGCATTGTGCAGGTCTCGATGCTCATCAATGTGTTCCTGCTCTTCAACGAAGTGTTCAAGGAATTCTACACGCGCACGTCGCACGTCGCGGCATCGAACTACCTCTACTTTGGCCTGCATGGATTTCACGCGCTCGTGCCGTGGATCTGGACGGCGATTCTTTTCAACATCGTTGCGATGTTTATTCTCGTGCTGCCGATGAGTAAAAGTCTGAAGTATCTCAATGTCGCCTGCGTGCTCGCCATCGTCGGCATCTGGATTGAAAAGGGCATGGGACTGGTCATCCCGGGTTTCATTCCCAGTCCGCTTGGCGAAATGGTCGAATACACTCCCTCGCTAAACGAAACGCTGGTCTGCCTCGGCATCTGGGCTTTCGGTTTGCTGGCCTATACGCTCTTTCTGCGCATGTCCATTCCGATACTTCAGGGACGCATTGCCAAGTCCAATGAAGGCGCGTCAGACGATCATCTTTTCGCTGCCGGACAAAAGTCTGACCAGACCACCGCATCGCCGCATGTCACAACAACTCACATCTGACGACTTCAAGGAATCGCTGAACGATCACGTCGCGACGAAAGGCGAAAACATCCGCGCGAAGTATGGCCCGCACATCGGCTGGCGGGAGTTGCAGCAGATTTTACAGGATCGCAGCTCGGTGCGGTATCCGTGCGAAGTCGTGTTCGATTCGCAGCCGCTGCTCAAGGATGAATTCGCCCACGCGATGCCAAAAGGCGAACGCCCCGAAGCCGGTTACACGATCTACGTCCATCCGTTCTTCATGACGCAACTTCAGCAAGTGCCCCTGCTCGTGCTTTATCAGCTTGTGCGCGTGAACTACGGCGAGTTCGCCTCGCCTGACGATGCTGAGACATTCGGCGCAAGTGCGCTCGGTCTGTCGAAGGAAGATTACTACCTAGCCCTCTGCGAACTAGCCGATCAGCTTGATCCGTGCGAACTGGGTGGGTGATGTGCCGCCATTCACACAGCAATAAACGAACGGCCTTTGGCAAAAATGGGAATGCGCCTTTTTCCAAACATGCGAAGCTATCCATGTGGTTCGGTGTCCGCGTATGAGGTGATGGTTGACACGCGGAACGCTGAAGGACCAAGCTGTTGCAACCACAAGACTAACTATGAAAAAATTATTAATCCTCACAATAACGATGCTGGCAGCGGGCGGATTGACTGTGGCAGCGGGCGACGCCAAGGAGAATTATGAGAAGGCGTGCGCCAAGTGTCACGGCGCGGACGGCAAGGGCCAGACGAAGATGGGTATAAAGCTCGGCGCAAAGGATTACACCGACGCAAAGGTTCAAGCGGAGTTAAAGGACGATGCCGCGCTCAAAGCCATCAAGGATGGTTTGAAAGACAAGGACGACAAAGTGCTAATGAAACCGGCGGAGAATTTTTCCGATGCGGACATCAAGGCATTGGTCACCTACATGCGGACGTTCAAGAAGTAATTTCCTTAGAGTTTGTTTGAAAACCCAGTTCCGGACGTGCCCCGAAAGCATTCGGGGTAGAAGAGTGGCAAATCGCGACGCCATCGAAAAGAGAGTCAACGGCGGGTTGTTGAAAGTTGCTGTGCCGGGGACGGGCACACTCCGTCCAGGCGACCGCTGCGGACATAGTGCCTTTTCAAACAGGTTATTGGCGGTTGGTAGGAAGAATTAGCAAATCACGGAGGGTCGGTTTCTCCGGTTGTGAGAGTCCGGCCCTGATCAGAAGGCGACCATGAACTCCGAAAATCCAACTCCCGGCCCGCCGCGACCTTCGCTGCTGAGAAACTGGTTGAGCCTCACGGGGCTGGTGATCGTCATTGGCAGTCTGTTCTCGTTCTTCCTGTTGTTCTTCCTGGATACATTGGCGCATTTCTCGAATCCGTACATCGGCATTCTCACGTATGTCATCGCGCCTGGATTTTTGTTTTTTGGGCTGCTCCTGACAATTTGGGGTGCTCTTCGCGAGCGCAAGAAGCTGGGCCAATCGGTCGGATTGCTGCCAAAAATCGTAGTGGATCTCTCTCGCCCGCAGGACCGGAAAAAAATGGCCGTGTTCGTATTCGCCAGCGTGTGCTTCCTCCTGCTGTCCGCCATCGGCAGCTATCACACCTATCATTTCACCGAGTCCACCCAGTTCTGCGGCCAGGCCTGTCACACCGTGATGCAGCCGGAACTGGTCACCTACCAGCACGGATCCCACGCCCGTGTGGCCTGTGTGCAATGCCATATCGGCCCCGGTGCGGAATGGTTCGTGAAAGCAAAAATCTCCGGCACGCACCAGCTCTACGCGGTTGCCTTCAACAAATATCCGCGCCCCGTTCCCACGCCGATCAAAAACCTTCGCCCCGCCCAGGATACCTGCGAGCAATGTCACTGGCCGAAAAAATTTGTCGGCAATCTCGACAAAACCTACAACTATTTTCTCGGCGATGAAACCAACACGCCGTTCTCCGTCCGTCTCACGATGAAAGTCGGCGGCGGTGATCCGACACACGGCCCGGTGGGCGGGATTCACTGGCACATGAACGTCGGCAACAAGGTGGAGTACCTCGCAACCGACCCGGCGCGGCAGAAGATTCCGTGGGTTCGCACCGTGGATGCGCAAGGCGTCGTGACCGAGTTCCGCACCAAGGGCTTTACGAACACGATAAACACGGCGGCAATCCGCACGATGGACTGCATGGATTGTCACAATCGCCCCGCCCACACCTACCAATCGCCGAACGACGCGGTGAACCTTGCGATGTCGCTCGGCAACATTGATAGCAATCTGAAGTGGATCAAAACAAATGCGGTGTACACGCTCACCCGCAAATACACGAACGAAACCCACGCGCTGCAAAGCATCGCCACACATCTTGCCAGCCAGTATCCGAACGAGCCGGGCATCAAACCTGTGATTGCCGCCGTTCAACAGATTTACACCAACAACTTCTTCCCGGAGATGAATGCGTCGTGGGACAAATATCCCAACAACATCGGGCACAAGGACTGGCCCGGATGTTTCCGTTGTCACGACGGCAAACACACGACCGCCGACGCAAAGCGCAGCATCAAGGCCAGTGATTGCAACACCTGCCACACCATCCTCGCGCAGGGCAAGGATGAAGAACTCAATTTGTTGAGTCCGGCGGGCCAGAAATTCAAACATCCTGGCGACCCGGTGGATGGTGCGTGCAACGATTGTCACACGGGCGGGTTGTAATCCGTAGGTGCTCGATTCAAGAGGCGGCCGTTCTTCGCTCAGGTTGCGACTCAGTTTCAACAATTCTTTAAAAAAATTCCCGATGCTCTGACTGCCTTGGTTGTAGCTTTCGATGAGATCCTCGAACTTCTCGGCGAAGTCGGCGCGGATGGCGGCTTTGAGGACTTCGAGATCGGTGTTCCTTTGTTTGGATTCCTTAAATTGTCACCGCCGCGCCCAGAACAAGCTCCCGCAGGGCGGCGATGCTCTCCACCCCCACCAGCAGCACGGGGTGTTGATGAATTGCGGTTGGCAGCTCATCCCAATCAGTCTGCCGATGGGTCAAACCTGGGGCAATCGTCAGTCAAGTATCGGTCAAGCTGACCAATCCGCCTCTCTCTCAAGGTTGGCGGAGCAAATCCCGCACACGGACCCGTCGGCGGTATTCATTGGCACGTCAGCCAGGACAATAAGATCGAATACATTGCCACGGACGACCGGCGACAGGTCATCCCGTGGGTGCGAGTAACCGATCCGCACGGCGTTGTGAGCGAGTATCGCCTGCCGGGATTCACCAACGATCCCGCCGCGTACGAGATGCGGACGATGGATTGCATGGATTGTCACAACCGCCCGTCACATCGCTTCCGCTCGCCCAACGACGCGGTTGATCTGGCGATAACTCTCGGCACGATTGATCGCAAACTGCCGTGGGTGAAATCCAATGCCGTGGCGGTGCTGACGCAGACCTACGACACCGAGCCGCACGCGCTGGAAAACATTTCACGTTCGTTACGAGATAAACATTCCAGCACGCCGCAAGCCGACGCGCTCGTGACAGCGGTGCAAAAGATTTACAGCGAGAATTTCTTTCCTGAGATGAAAGCCGACTGGCGCGCGTATCCCGAAAACATGGGGCACAAGGACTGGCCGGGTTGTTTCCGCTGTCACGATGGACGGCACAAGGCTGTGGGGGACGCAAAGAAGAAAATTCCCGCCAGCGATTGCGCGTCATGTCACACCATTCTCGCGCAAGGTTCAGGCGAGGCGATGGACAAACTGAATCCAAAGGGCAGCGCGTTCATCCACATAGACGCCGAATACGAGACTGCGGACTGCAACAGTTGCCACACGGGAGCGTTTCCGAAGTGATACCTCCCCGACAGTGCGAATTGCCCCGCAAAAGATGGCTGATTTCGACAACAGACGCGTTGCTCCCAGCATGGGACAGAGAGATAATTCGGCCATGCAAAGCAAACTCCTTTTCTCATTCGGTCCGCCCCTGTCACGTTTTAGAACGATATTCTCAATTAATTGGAATGGTAGAAACGATCCAAAGAATCTGGCAGTGGACTGCCTGATGTCGTCCCGAAGGAGTGATTAAACACCCCAGAAATCAGCCGTTCCTTCCAGACTTGCGTCGCTTGCCGTTTCCACCCGGCGTTGAACTCCGATGAATCGCGAGCAAGACGCCGGGCTATTGTTAGTTGTCCCTCCGGGACATTGGCCACGACTTCCCAGGAAACTGAGATGATCCCGTTTCGAGAATCCCGAACACATTCATCTTGCGTGAGGCGGGTTCGTTGTTAGAGTTCCGTCCGCCTAACGCCCGGGATATCGGGCGGTTTTTATTTTTAACCAACTCATCATTAACCTGTGAAAGTTTTCAGCGGAACAGCCAACGAACCTCTCGCTCACGCCATCTGCGATTACATCGGCATCAAGCTCGGCAAGTGTACCGTCAAGCCGTTCCCGGATGGCGAGACCTTCGTGAAGATTGATGAGAATGTGCGCGGGGAGGATGTCTATATTGTCCAACCTACCTCGCCGCCGACGAATCACAATCTGATGGAGTTGTTCATCATGATGGATGCGTTGCGCCGCTCGAGCGCGGATCGCATCACCGCGGTGATTCCGTTCTACGGTTACGCCCGGCAGGATCGGAAAGATCAACCGCGCGTTCCCATCACCGCGAAGCTGGTGGCGAACCTGATTGTGGCAGCGGGCGCAAATCGTCTGCTCACGATGGATCTGCACGCGCAACAGATTCAAGGATTCTTCGACATCCCGGTGGATCATCTCTACGCGTCACCGGTCATCTATGATTATCTCAACAAGAAAAAGTTGAGCGATCTTGTCGTGGTAAGTCCGGACGTCGGTGGTTTGAAGATGGCTTACGCTTACTCGCAACATCTCGATACGGATTTGGCGATCATTGCCAAGCGGCGCAAAAGCGCGACGGAGGTGGAGTCCGTCGCTATCATCGGTGAAGTGCGTGGAAAAAACGTGCTGCTAGTGGATGACTTGACGGAGACGGCGGGGACGTTGACCAAGGGCGCGGAGTTGCTCAAGAAGAAGGGCGCGAAACGCATCATCGCCTGTGTGTCGCACGCCATCCTCGGGGATCAAGGGATCGAAAGATTGCGTAAATCGGCGATTGACGAGCTAATCACAACTGATACAGTCACCCGCCCTGCGATCAAGGGCGTGAAGATAACCACGTTGTCGGTCGCAGGATTATTGGGCGAAGCCATCAAACGGATTCATAATAATTCGTCTGTGACTTCGCTATTTGAATCAAAGGGCGGGCGCACCAGTTAGTGCGTTTGCCGAAAAAAACTTTTGCCATGAAATCTGTTCCATTGAATGCATTTGCGCGCTCCCAGTCGGGACGCCCTGAAGTAAAAAAACTCCGTGATGCAGGTCGCATCCCGGCCACCATCTACGGTCGTCAGACCAAGCCCGAAAATCTCGAGCTTGTCGGGCGCGAAATGACCGATCTCATCAATCATTCCCTCTCCGAGAACATTCTCGTGGATTTGGACGTGAACAAGAAGAAGCGCCTCGCGCTCGTTCAAGAAGTCCAGCATCACCCGTTGACCGGAAAAGTGCTGCACATTGATTTTCATGAAGTCGCCGAAGACGAACTGGTAACCGTCATGGTGCCCGTTGAAACCACCGGCGAACCTGTCGGCGTCAAAACTGGCGGCGGCGTTCTCGAACACATCATTTTCAAACTCAAGGTCCGCGCGTTGCCGAAGAATCTGCCTGAGCAGATTTTGATTGATGTCACTGAGCTTGCGGTCGGCAAGTCCATTCACCTAGGTGAAGTTAAAGCGCCGGAAGGCGTCGAGATCATGGGCAAAAAGACCACGACGGTTGTCGCAGTGGCGATGCCGAAGGTCGAAGTTGAAGTCGCGCCTGTTGAAGGTGCGGCGGCGGCTGCGGGCGATGTGGAAATGACCAAGGAGAAGAAGGAAGACGGCACCGCCGCTCCTGCCAAGGCTGGCGACAAAGCCGCCGCTGGCAAGACCGATGGGAAGGCTGCTCCGGCTGGCGACAAAAAAGCCGCCGCTCCTGCGAAGAAGTAATTTGTCGGGCGATTCCGATCTGCGTGAATCGCCGCATCCCTCCCGCGCATGGAAGATTTGTTTCTCATCGTGGGACTGGGGAATCCGGGTGGAGAGTACGCGAAGACGCGACACAACGCGGGTTTCATGTTGGTGGAAGTGCTGGCGAACCGCTGGCGGGTCAATTGGAACAACGAAAAGAAGTTTCAGTCGCGTATCGCGAAAGCAGATCGAAGTGAAGGTCGGGTGGTGTTGTGCGAGCCACAGACATTCATGAATCTGAGCGGGGAAGCAGTCGGAGCACTAGTGAAATTTTATCAGTTGCCGCTGCCGAAGTTGATCGTGGCGGTGGACGATGCGGATTTGCCGCTCGGAGAAATCCGATTGCGACCCAGCGGCAGCAGCGGTGGACATCACGGATTGGAGTCCATCGAGCAGCATCTGGGGTCTCGCGAGTATGCGCGATTGCGGATCGGCATCGGACGCAAGGACAGTCGGCGAGAGATCGTCGGTCATGTGTTGGGAAAGTTGAGCGCGACGGAGACGGTGCTGATGGAAAAGATTTTGACGCGTGCGGCGGATCAGGTCGAAACCTGGCTGAAGCACGGGTTGCAGAAAGCGATGAGTCAATTTAACGGAGTCATAGAAGACTCCAACAACGAAGGAAAGAAGCAGTGAAACGATACGAAGGTTTGTTCATCTTGAACACGGCAGGCAAAGAAGAAGGCATCAAAGACGCCCTCGACAAAATCTCTGCGGAAATCGCCATGGCCGGTGGCAAAATCGAAACGGTCCAGAAGATGGAGCGCAAAACGTTCTTGCGTGTGGCTGACAAGAAGCACACGTCAGGCTATTATGCCAACATCATCTTCACCTGTGCGCCCGCGTTGATCGCCACGCTGCGAGCCAAATTCGCGATCAATGAAGAAGTGTTCCGCGTGATCTTCACCAATTCGCCCGAACTCAAGCCCGCGAAGTAATTTACCGCCCGGTCTATGGCCAGCTTCAACAAAGTCATTCTCGTGGGGAATCTGACGCGCGATCCTGAATTGCGCTACACTCCCAAAGGGACGGCCATTGCCAAGATCGGCGTTGCCGTCAATCGCGTCTGGACGAATGAGGCTGGCGAGAAGAAGGAAGAAGTCACCTTCGTGGACGTGGATGTGTTTGGTCGCACTGCGGAAAATGTCGGCCAATACATGCGCAAAGGTCGCCCGATCCTGATCGAAGGCCGTCTCCGTCTTGATCAATGGGACGACAAACAGACCGGTCAGAAGAAAAGCAAACTTGGTGTCGTGGCAGAGACAGTTCAATTTCTCGGCAGCGCGCCCGGTGGTGGCGAAGGTGGCGGTGCACCCGCTGCTGCTGCACAAGCTCCCCGCACCCAACGTCCTGCTCCAGCCGCCGCTCCCGCTGGCGAACCGTTGGAAGGCGATGGCCCGCCCGAAAGCGACGACGTCCCATTCTGATAAATTTCGAGAGTCCGTCTCTCCACCATCAACTTTCAACACTCAACTAATTTATGGCAAAGACAGAAGTCATCCTCCTACATAACATTGTCGGTCTCGGCGGTGAATCCGATCAAGTTCGCGTCGCCGCTGGATACGCGCGCAACTACCTCTTCCCGCAACACCTCGCCATCCCGGTGAGCGGTGCGAACAAGCGACGCCTCGAAGCGTTGCGCAAGCGCCGCGCTGAACGCGAAGCGCATGAATTCAACACCATGACCGAACTCTCCAAGGGTTTGACCAAGCTGGTGTGCGTGGTGAAGGTCAAGGCAGGCGAAGACGGCAAGATGTTCGGCACCGTGACCACCGGCATGATCGCTGACGAACTCAAGCACCAGTTCGACGTCACGCTCGACAAGCGCAAAATTTACATCGAGACCCCGATCAAGACGTTGGGCGAACACGAAGTCGAATTGCACCTGCACGCCGAGGTCAAGAGCAAGCTCAAGATTCGCGTCGAAAGCACCACGCCCGTGGCTGCTCCCGTGGCCGAAGCTGCTGCGGAATTTCCCCGCACCGAGAAGCGCGGCAAGCGCACCGACAAGGTGGAAGCTGCTGCTGTCGAAGATAAACCCAAGGCCGCTGCCAAGGGCGAAAAGAAGAGTAAAAAAGCCGAGTAACCCGCTCGCTGAAACATTTCAAAGCCACGGCGCAAGCCGTGGCTTTTTTTGTGGTCGCCCTCTCCTCATCCGATGAGGAGAGGAAGTAAATATTCCGCGAAGTGAAACAACTCCTGAACCCAGGTAATCGGGACGTCCCAAGCCCGCAGCACTTCGTACGATAAAGAGGCCTGCGCAATTCCATGACTAATCGTCTTCACTCGCTGCGAGCGACGTACCGCGCGCGCTCCATCAGAGGGCCTCACCCGACTTTTAATCCCCCTGCCCCAGACGTTCCGAGATGGGGTGCTGCAAGGCACGTTCTGCAATGCTCCCCTCATCGGAGTTGGTGATTCGACCGATCTTCTCCGGTAGTTGTCATGACCTAATGCCATCACAACCCATCTTCAAACGCACCCAGATCAGGCGATGCGCCGGTGAACGGTTGGCTCAGCACATAGCCTTTATCTATCAACTTCCGCCCGGCACGGGACTCAGGAACGACCAGTAAGGGAGCGAGCCATCGGCGTTGCGAGGATTGCGCGCCGCGCTTTCATTCACGCTAAGAACATCGCTCGCGCCGGCGGCGGGCGAGGTGACGACCTGCCAACTATTGCTCGTCAACTGCGAGCCTGCGCGGAACGAATCGCTACTACCGCCTGCGAATGACAGGTTGTTGCGCACGATGTGCGGCGTGCCGTTCGTGCCGTGGTTCAAGTTGTAATTGCGCCCGACGTTCGCCCAACTGGTGTTGTTATCAATCGTCTGGCCTTCGTTGTTGTTGTTTTGATCCACGCCGCCGGATTCATTGCGGAAAGCTACGGAACGCAACACACGATGCGGTGCGCCGATGTAATTTCCACCGAGCTTGAAGCCCTGCCCGTTGCCATTGAACGCGGGATCGCCTCAATAATTAGTTCCGTTGTAGAACGCCCAGCTCTGGTCAATCACCACGGCAGATGTGTCCATCCATAAATCCCATCCCTCATCAGAATTCCACCACGCGCGGCAGCCGCGAAACTCATTGACCAAGCCGAGATTCCATTTCGCGCTAAAGCCGTCAGCATTGCCGACGACGGGTGAATCCTACTTAAGATAGGCATCGCAATTCAGTATGACGTTGTAAGAGTGGAAGGTCGTCCCAGATGAACCGCCAGTGTTATGTATTCCTGTGTTGAGATTAAGATGATTCATGCCGGTGATACGCTTTGCCTTTTCTTTCGCGTTATTGAGCGCAGGCAACAACATCGCCGCCAGAATCGCGATGATGGCGATGACCACCAGGAGTTCGATGAGAGTGAAGGCACTGCGCCGGGCGGATTTGCCCAAGCCTGTTTTCACGTCGGTGTTCGTTGTTTCAATCATAGGATCAGTTCACTTCAGTCTCCCGTTGCCCCGATGAGTTGCAATGCTTCCGGGCAACCATTTATGGTGAGAGAGCTATGCCCCAATGTAACAAGCTATGTGCCAGTGTCAGTCCGATCTTTCTGCATCTGCGGTTGAAAAATGGGCACAGCATGCGGCGCGTTGCGAGGCAATGATGAATCATTGCCTCGCGTCAGTCGTCGGGGTTACAGTTCTCGCGAACTAAAACAAAAGGCCAACCATGATGACTCGAAGACAAGCAATCAAAACCACCGCCCTCGTCACGGCTGCTGTTGCAATCGCACCCGCTGTGATCGGCCAGAACAATCCTGTGCCCGCAACCGCAGGCGCGTTCACGCTGCCGCCGTTGCCCTACGCGCTCGATGCGCTTGAGCCGCACATTGACGCGCGCACGATGGAGATTCACCACGGCAAACATCACAAGGCGTACGTGGATAATTTGAACAAGGCGGTGGCCGCGCATCCTGGGATTTTAACGGCCTTGAGAATTGAACAAATGCTGCAAGAACTTGGCGGAGGTGGGGTCGGGATTGGATTTGACATGTCAAAGAAGATGAGCGAACTGCCGGTGAACATCCGCACAACGATTCGCAACAACGGCGGCGGGCATTTCAACCATTCGCTGTTCTGGCAGATGATGAAGAAAGATGGTGGTGGCGAACCGAAGGTGGAGCTTGGGAAGGCGATTGAATTAAGCTTTGGCAATTTTGCCGATTTCAAAACCAAGTTCACTGAAGCTGCGACGAAAACATTTGGCAGCGGCTGGGCGTGGCTGGTTTTGAGCAAGGGCAAGCTCGCCATCCTGTCGTTGCCCAATCAGGACTCGCCACTCTCCGGAGGTGAGCAACCCCTCCTCGCCCTCGATGTCTGGGAACACGCCTACTATCTCAAATACCAGAACAAGCGCGCGGATTACATCGCTGCATGGTGGAACGTGGTGAACTGGGATTTCGTGGCGGAGCGTTACACTAAATTGAAGGTCTGAACTTAACCCCTAATCCGCGCTGATAAAAGAGCTTCGGCCACTCCTTTCCATTAGCGAGGATAAGCGAAGATCAGCGGTTCAAGTTCGGAAAGATTTCGTGTCCATCTATATTCAACCGTGGTAACAATTTTCCTATGAACAACTCCATGTCACGTCGCTCTGCCATTGCCAAGGTCGCCGCCGGTGCTGCTGCTGTCGTCGCCGTTACAAAACTCTCGCCCGCATCCGCCGCAGAATCTGTCGCGCCCGGCAAACTCAAAGGCCGCATCAATCACAGCGCGTGCAAATGGTGTTACAGCAAAATCCAGCTCGACGATTTTTGCAAGACTGGCAAAGAGATCGGTCTTGTCGCCGTTGATCTTCTGAATCCGAACGAATTTGAGACGGTGAAAAAGCATGGCCTCATTTGCTCAATGGTCAGTAATCCCACGATTGATGGTTTGGGCGGCATCAACAAGGCGTTCAACCGCGTCGAACATCACGACAAACTGGTTCAAGCCTACGAGGGGCAAATCAAAGCGACTGCCGATGCTGGCTTCCAGCGTCTCATTTGTTTCTCCGGCAATCGCGCCGGGCTTGATGACCAGAAAGGTTTGGAGAATTGCGCCATTGGATTGAAGCGTCTCATGTCTTTTGCTGAACAGCACAAGGTCACGATCTGCATGGAATTGCTGAACAGCAAACGCAACCACAAGGATTATCAGTGTGACCATACCGCTTGGGGCGTGGAACTCGTCAAGCGAGTAGGCTCGGAGCGCTTCAAGTTGCTCTGCGACATTTACCACATGCAGATCATGGATGGCGACATCTGCGACGCGATCAAGGAGAACCATCAATACTTCGATCACTACCACACGGGCGGTGTGCCCGGTCGCGCGGAGATTGATGACACCCAGGAGTTGAACTACCCGCGCATCATGCGGGCGATTTTGGACACAGGTTTCAAAGGTTACGTTGCACAGGAATTTGTTCCCAAGCGTTCAGACGTAATGGCTTCGCTCAAGCAATGCGTGCAAATCTGCGACGTGTGATTTCCCGGGCGGACGAACCACAAAATACACAAAACACACGAAAGGAAGTGGTGGGGAGGCAGAGCGGTTCGCCAGATGGAAATACACGAACTCAGCTCGGCTCATTTGCTTTCCCTTTTCGTGTAGTTCGTGCCTCAAAGGTTTCCGGGGTGAATTTTTCGTGGTTGAAAACGTCTTGTCTGAGAATTGTCAGATTGTCTCCTGTTGGAAAAAATTCGTGTCCATCCGTGTTCATCTATATTCAAGTTGTTAAAGCCCGCATGAATAAAGGGTTTCTTGAGTCGGTGGACGGCCACTGTCAGCGGATTTGTCAGCACGGCGTGGGGTTGAAACACAATCTCCCACTAACCAGATGACGTCCCGCTGAAACCTGCCCACGACGCTCTAACGTGTCGCGACAGTCTTGTTGCATGATTCAGAACCATGCACATGAAAACCAAATACACCCTGTTCCGGCGCAACGGAATCTATTATTCCCAAGATTCGGCCACCGGCCAGCAAAAAAGCCTGCGCACCCGCGACGAAGCCGATGCGTTGAAGCTGCTCAACGCCCGCAACGAGGCGCACCGCCAGCCGGTGTTGAACTTGCATCTGGCCCGCGCATATTTGACCGCCAGCGATCCGGCCTTTGTGGAACGGACCTGGCAGACCGTCATGGAACAGTTGCAGAGCCGAGGCAAGGACAGCAGCCGCGAGCGTTACGCCAGCGTGTTCAAGTCGCCGTCCTTTGACGGCCTGCGGAATAAAAAACTTCTGGAATCTACCGCCGATGATTTTTTCGCGGTGTTCAAACAAAACAAAGTTGCCATCACCTATTTTCTAAAACGGTTACACAACTTCGCTCTGAGTTTGGGCTGGATCGCCCTGCCGATTGTGGCGCCTTATCTGTGGCCGAAATACGAACCCAAAGACCGGCGCGGCATCACCCTGGACGAACACCAAAGCGTCTTGGCGAAGGAGAAGCAGGCCGAGTGGAAATTATTTCTGGAAATGCTTTGGGAAACAGGCGCGGCGCAGAGTGACGCCGCGAACTTCAAGGCTGAGGACATTGACTGGCAGACCCGGACGATTTCCTATTTCCGGCAGAAAACCGGTTCGCTGGCACAGTTCACCATCAGTCAGAAATTGGAAACCGTCTTGAGCCATCTGCCGACCACGGGCGCACTGTTCCCGAACCTGTCCACGCGGTCAGAGAGCGACCGCGCTAGTCGTTTCCGCCGCCGCTGTCACAAGGCAGGCGTGGCGGGCGTGACGCTGCATTGTTACCGTTACGCTTGGGCGGAGAGGGCAAAAGTGGTGGGAATGCCGGAACGATTCGCGCAGGCCGCGCTGGGCCACAGCAGCAAAGCGATTCATCGCGCCTATGCTAAAAAGGCGGTCATCATCGCGCCATCACTTGAGGACTACGAAAAGAAGGCCGCGAATTTGCAGCCAGCGGTCTCGGCTTGAGACGGAATGAAAACAAAAAGGCGGTTGAGTCCGATGACTCAACCGCTTTTGATTTTTTGGCGGATTGGGATTGTCAATTGTTCGCGCAGGCCAGATCGCTTTCGCGCGGTTTTCCGTTGGGCGGCAGGGATAAGGCTGGGACTGATGGTCGCAGCGAAAGGTGCTTGTGGGCGTTTTTCTTGTGCCAATGCTGGTAGATGGTGGCGCTGACTCGCACCAGCCAGTTGCGGTCTTTGGAAGCTTCCAACACATCCGCGGTGGCAAAAAACTTGATGCCATTGGCCGGCGGATTGCCCAGCGGCTTGATCAGTTTGGCGGAGACGAGCGCCGGAATATCATGCGGTTGGCAATTGATCACCCAAGCGGCTTGCTCGGCGGTAAGCCGGGCTGGCAAATGGCCCAGCAAATTAAGAAAGCGCTGTTGCTCATCTTTCATTGTGCACCTCCTTGCGAATTATTTTCGTTGTTTGATGCGTCCACCAGTCCGCGAAGTTGCCCGTGCCGGTGGGCCAAAAACCACCCACTAACGGCCATTAGAACGCCCGCAAGGATGAGCAGCTCATTTCCCACGATCAGTGTCGGCAAGACCATCAGCGCCAATCCACCGACGAGAATTGCCGCACTGGTGGTCACACTGCCAATGAGCAGCTTCAGCGGCGGATAGAAAATGGATGCCA
>CAMCWI010000048.1 GCA_945882065.1 Akkermansia muciniphila | reverse complement strand
TCGTCGGCCTCGATAGCGAGCGCGTCGCCCGTGATCTGGAGCGAAAGCTTTTTCTCCTCAATGTCGTAGGTCAACGCGCGCACGACTTCGCTTGCCACGGTGTTGAGTTGAACCGGCGTCCGCCGCACCTCGCGCGGGCGGGAGTAATTGATGAACTCGTTCAACTGCGCTGCCACACGGTCCGCTTCGTTCACAATCTCCATCGAGCGCTGCTTGGTTTCGGCGGACGTGTCCGCGTGCTTCGAGATCATTTGTGCGAGTCCACGGATGATGTTGAGCGGATTGCGCGTCTCGTGAGCGAGGCCAGCGGCGGCGAGATTCATTTCCTTGAGGTGCGAATTCATTTCACTCGCTCGCACGAGACGGATTTGAAGCTCGGCTGTCTTGAGAATATTTCTCCATGCGAGAACAAACCCCGCCACGGACAGCGTCGTGAACGCGATGATGATGAATCGCAGCCAAAGATCGCGCCGCATCGCTTCCTGAACGGTGTGAGTGGACAGCACGATCAAAAAACTGTGGACGCCCTGTTTCTCGATCATCGTCTTGAACTCCGTCTCGCTCATCCACGGTGGGCGACCAAACCGAGTACGCCGATCACCGTCGCCTCCGCGCGAGCCGCGATTGCGATTCGTGCCGGATTGAATTTCGCCCGCTGCGTTTGTTCCATCAGTCAGCGGTGGCCGAAACTCTCGATCCGGCGGCGGGCGGTTTGTCTCGCCGCTACGTGTGAAATTTTCTGTCGAAACGACGATGGGTGGATTGGTGTTCTCGGTGTCGCGGGAGACGGTTGAGCCTAAGTCCACCAGATTCATGATCGTGACGGAATCCGCCTCCCACAATTCAGGCTGACGCGAAGTAGCTTTGACATGCAGATCGGAGTTCGTAGGCGCGGACGCCACAATGTCGCCCGCCGCGTTCAGCAACGCCACCGCGCTCAATTCATCCGGGCGCACCAGTCCGGCGAGCGCGGGTTCGATGCGTTCCTTGGAAATGACGCCGAAGCGACGTTGCGAGCGCAATACGATGCCGACCGTGGTGGAAATATCCTTGGCGCGATTGCGAAGCTCCGTCTTAGCCGCCGACTCCACGCGCGAATGTTCCACCACTTGCCAGCCGAAGATCAACGCCCACGCTGCGAACAATAAACCATAAACCCGGGCTCTGTTGCGGTGAGATTCCATGGCTACGCGGTGGAGTGTGCCCGTCCCCGGGCACAGTGACGTGACCATTCAGAGCGACTTCGCGCAATCCACACGTCCTTTTCATCGAATGTTGCTGTGCCCGGGGACGGGCACACTCGGTTGGCCAACGTTCCCGCGCCAGTCTCCTTGAGCGTTGAACGTTTCCCGTCCATCACTTCCTGCCCTTTTTGGTTTCAGGATTCTTCGGCAGTTCGTTCAGGAACTGATCCATGTCTTTTTCTGTGAACGCTTTTTTCGGGAGCACAGAAGCCGCGCGTTCCTTCTCGGACAACGCCACGAGCTGCGACGGCGTCTCGACGATGTGCGGCGTGAGAAAGATGAGCAGCTCAGTTTTCGCGTTGTTCTTGACCTTCCGTTTGAAAAGATTTCCGAGTAATGGAATGTCTCCAAGTATGGGGATCTTGCTCTCGGACTCGGTCTTATTGTTCTGCATCAATCCGCCGATGATCACGGGTTGACCGTTCGGCGTGACAACGACGGTGTCCGCCGAGCGTTTCGCGATCACCGGCACGCTGACGCCATTGGCAATCGTCACCGATTGATCCGTGAGCGAAGAAATCTCCGGTGCAACAATCATCTCCACCAAACCGTCGTTGGAGATGAATGGCGTGACTTTGAGAATGATCCCGACATCCGTGTAAGTCACCGAGTTGATCGCGTTGCCGAAGTTGTCGTAGCGCACGGAATTGATCAGCGGCACGGACTGACCCACGGTGATCGTCGCGGGTTGATTGTTCCGCGCGAGAATGGACGGACGCGACAGCACTTCTGTTTTCCCCGCCGTGGCGATGGCACGAAGCGTGGCTTGGTAGTCATTGCCAAGGATTTGATAGAGACCCGCGCCAGGCGGGACATTTCCAAAAGCTGCTATGGGCAGGCCAAACGCATTCACATTCGTAGCCGCGCTTGCCAGACCTGATACACCAAACGCGTTCGCGCCTGATAGCGTGGACTTGCTCCCGCCGTTACCAAGGGAGTAACCATTGAATCCCGCATCAATCCCAATATCTGAACCATTGTTGTAAGTCACTTCGAGGAACACGACCTTGATCAACACCTGCGGCTTTGGGATGTCGAGGTTCGAGATAACCTGACTGATGTGAACGCTCGTCTCTTCGTCGGTGATGACGATGATGCGGCCCGTTTCAGGATCGCTAGAGATCGTGGCACTGCCGACCTGGGTGCTGTTGTTGTACTGGCGCGTGTTGGAGGAGCTGGAGGAGCGGCTCGAACTCGAGCTGCCAAAGCCCCCGAAACCGCCAAAGCCTGGAAACTGCGCGGTTGCCGATAAGACGACGCTCAGGCCGATACCCAAGGCGAGGAAAAGTTGTTTGCTTCGCATAAAATTTTTGTTCTTCAGATGGGTTTGTGTCATCGACCCTGGCTGTTTCCAGATCCAAACCCGGAGTTGCCAGACCTGGAATTATTGCCGCTGTTGCCGCTTGTTTGATTCTGATTCGCGCGATTTTGCAGCACGCTGTTTTGTGACGATGAACCACGACTGCTACTGCTCCGGCTGCTGCCGCTCGTTTCAAACATTTCCTTCAACACCTGTTGCACCTGCGTCACGTCGCCGGGGTTCACCTGATATACAAAAACTTTCTGCTTCTTGGCCGGATTCGCGTCGAGCTGCTTGACCATCTCCTCAATCTGGCTCATCAACCCGCTCGTCGCGGTGACAACGACGGAAGCTGTCCGCGCGTCCGCCACTGCCGTCACCCTTGACCGCTTCTTGACGCGCTGGCTTTGTGAGTTGCCGCCGCCGCTGTCGCTACCACCACCGCCGCCGTCTCTGCCTCGGAAGAAATCGCGGAAGCTGCTCCCCCCTCGCCCGCCGTCAAACCGCATGGATGACTGGCTGCTGCCAGAACTTCCCGAACTTCCGGTCTCGGAAAACAGGCTGGTCAACAACGTCGCCATCTCGGTCGGGTCGGCAAATTCCAGTCGAAACACCCTTACTTCCGTCACGTCCTCCGCGCCCTGATCTATCGCGCGGATGATCTGGGCCACGCGATTTATGTTCGCGCGCGTGTCGGTCATGATGATGGAATTGCCAGCCTCATTCGCGGTCATCGTTGTCGCCGTCGCCACCAGCGGCTGCAGATCTTTGAGCAATTGTGCGACCTCGATGAACTTCACTGGCATGATCTGCGTCACCATCTCGTCCGTCTTGGGAATCTTGTCGGGATCGCTTTCGAGGATCACGGGGATGTCCTTCGTCTTCGCGTCGTCCTTGTTGACGATGGTGAGCGTGCGTCCGTGACGGATCGCGGCGTAACCGTTCTTGTTCAACACGGAGTTCAACAAGTCCACCGCCTCGTCCCTGCTCAACGGCTGATTGCTCCACGCGTCAATCTTCCCGCTCACCTTCGTGTCCAGCACGATGATGAACCCCGCCGCCTCGCTGAGATAATTCAACACCAGATCGAGCGACGCGCCCCGGAAGTTCAGGCGCAAACCCGGCTCGCCATTCGGCAACAGCACGGGCGCGTTCGTAGAATGAGTCTCCGCTACGGCAACAGACATTGCAGCGAGTGCGTTGGTGGAAGTTTCATCCGCAGCCAGCGCGGAACTGCCGGCAAAGATGCCGATCAAAGTAATTAGTTGTATGGTTTTCATTGGTTCATTTGCTGTCTGCGTTGCATCAATCTTAAAAGCACCGGATCCGTCACACCGCCGTCGGCGGCGTCGGGTTGTGGGTGAACTGCCGCGTCGCCGTTCTCCAGTAAATGTTCGCTCACCACAGGTTCACTTTCGACGATGATCACCTCCGGCTCGCTGCCCGCGACCATTTCTTCACCACTACTCGTTGGGGATTCGCCGACCGAACCGCCCCGCGTGCGTGTACGCGTCGAGACGATCCGTTTGCGAGGCGCTTCTCCGCCATCGCTCAAAAACCATTCGCCCTCGTCCTCGCGCCGCATCTGCATCCCCACCTTGAGATCAAACGAGTTCGTGCCCGCCGCAATCTTCACTGCGTCCGGCGTCACCAGAACCAACTTGTACTCGCCGATAACTCCATCCGTTTGCAACGCGTGCTTGTAGTCGCTCTTCGTTCCATCGAAGAACGCAAACCAGCCCCTGTCGTAAGCCATGATGCCCACGAGCGAGAACGACTCCACGCGCGATGCAGGTGTTGAACTTGTCCGAGAATTCGTGCGACTCGAACCGCGCGAGTAGCGGTTTGGATTAAAAATATTCCGGTCGCCAATTGTGCGGAACGAATCGTAAGTCAGCTTCGTTGGCGCATTAGTGGATTGAGCAGCGGAATTCAGCGCACAACCGACAACCATCGTCAACACGATCAGCATCCGATGCGGCAGAGCTTTCGATGTTGAATGTCGAATGTTGAATGTTGAATGGTTTCTCATCTCTTCTCCTCCATCCCATTCAGGACCAGCCCACTGATCTGCAACCCCAACGACAGATTCGCTCCGTCCTTGTCCCGCGACGTGATCTCCACTGATTCGATCTTCAACGCCAGCGCATCACGCTCCACGTTGAACAGAAACTTCGCCAGCGTGCCGACCGATCCCGCCGCGTCCACGCGGCATTGCAGCGTTTGATACGCCTCGTCCCGCTCCTGTTTCCATTGCGGCGTGATGGAGTTCACGCTGATGCGCGCATCGCGCGACCATTCATCAAACTTGCTCAACACTTTTTGCTCCGCCTCCGAGTTGTTATGGGGCAGCGCATTCGTCTGCATCGAAGACCAACGCGAGTTAAGCGCGTCCGCGCGTTTCAAAAGTTTTTCGCCGTCGTCCACTTTCTTCCGCAAGTCGGCGATCCTCACCGAGCGCGCCTTCCACGCCGTGGTCAGCGGCGTGAAGATCAGTGCATCCGCGATCAACAACCCAAACGCTGTGCCCGCGACGATGATGAGCAACTGCTGACGATTCTTAATTTGCATGTGAACCTCCCTCCACCCAGCGGAAATCAAATGTGAACTGCATCGGCGACTTGCCCTGGATGCGATTCAACTTCAAGTCCGCGACGTTGCCTGAAGCAAATAATTTTTTCTGCACCGCCAGAAGCGATTTCATGTCCTTGGCCGTGCCGGTGCAAGTCACCACGTTCGCCTCGCGGATCTCAATCGTCTTCGCCGTCACCACGCCATCTTCCGGGAACGACAACGTGAGCTGCCGCAGGATGCTCAAGCTCCGCGCCGATTCGTCGAACCACGGACGATACTGTTTGATCTGCGCCTGCGTGGCTTCTAGGTCCGTGACTTGTGTTTTCATGTCTGCCCAGCGCGATTGGTAACGCCACAAGATGATTTGCTGGACGAGAAACGCCACCACGACAAGCCCAACCACACTCGCCGCAACCAATCCGACCTTGCGCAACTTGCCCGTGCCGTGGCGCGACATCATCTGTTGCCACTGTGAAATCTTTGGCGGGAGAAAATCAAACGCCGCCGCGCGCCCCGCCAGCTTTTCCGCTGCGAGACTGAACGCCGCTGACACCGGTGCATCCATCGGCACACTCACGCCGAATTCTTTCGCGTCGAATCGAGTCACCACGTCCACGGGCAGATTCAGCGCGCTGATGCGACGTTGCAATTCAGTCTCCAATTCCTGCGCCAGTTCACGCGGTCCGAACACTCGCAGGCTTCGCAACGAACTGCGCGCTGCATCGGGCAGTTGCCCCAGTGTGATCCGCAACTCGCGCGCGATGACATCCGTGTGCAGCGTGACGCGTCCGCCGGTGTTTTCAACCGCGCCTTCCAACGCGCGCAACACCAGCACGCCGCCGCCGCTCGAAATCTGCAACCCCACATGACTTTCGCCGATGGTCAGTGCCAGCGCAGTGTCGGCGCCGGGAGGTTGCAACGCCGTGATGCCGAGCGAAAAACTTTCAGGCTTCAACCCCGCCGCGCGCAACGCCGCTTCCAAGGCTGCAACATGACCGCGCGGCATTCCAACAAAAGTCGCCTGTTCCCCATCACCCGCCAGCTTGCAGCGAGACGTGGCGGTGATGAGTGTCGCGACATCGCACGGAAAACTGCGTTCGGCTTCGAGTTGCAGAAAACTCGTGGCATCCGCGTCGGCGAGCTGCGGAACCTTCGCGTGTCCGGCCAACGCCCACTTGAGCGGCAACGCCACCACGCAACGACGCTCGCGGATTTCCGCCGCGTCGAGGTGATTGCGGATCTCGCGCCCGACGAGTTCCGGTGCAGCGGTGAGCGGATCAAGCGTCAACGTGACGGCGAAACTTCCGGCGACTTGCAGCGCGTCACCCGAACGCTTGAGCCACACGCCTTCGAGACGACTGCCTTCGAGCGCAAGGCCGATCAGCGACGTAGCGTTCGCTCCGCGCGAGGTTATTCTTTTTAAATCAATCATGGTGTTGCCGTGACCAGCCAGGTTTGGCGGGTTTCTTTGCCGAGTGCCCAACCGAGTCCGCTCAGGTTCTGGCGATAAACGATCTTGGGCCTGCCTTCCGTGGTATCGAACACAAACTTTGTCCGCCGATAACCGCGCCCGAACTTCCCGATGGCCGCGATGTCGGCGGTGAATTGATAGCTTTGCCCGGTGAGGAATGGCCCGGCTTCGCTGATGCTATTACGATCCGTCAAAACCTTCGTCACCCAGGCCATCGTGTCCGCCGCGCCAGTGTTCGAGAGACGATAGCTCACCAACTCCGCCGCCTTGTCCTCGCCGATGCCGGGAATGCAAGTGAGCACCGCTGCGCTAGCGGTGTTCACATTGACGCGGCCTTGGATGACTGCGCCCGCCGACGCCGTGATTTCGGTTTCAATCTTGGCGAACTCTTCGGCTGACAAACCGCTTCGTGCATAAAACTCCAGAACGCTTTGTGAACCGACTGTGGCATTCGTGATTGTCCGGGCTCTTCTGCCGTCAAAGTTTTCTGTGAGCCGTTGACTCATCCCCCTCGAATTACTGATGAGAGTTTTCTGCGTGCCATCGCTCGTCGTGTTCGCCTCCTGGCTCGACACTGTCAGATATTCCATGATGCCCGGATCAGCGATGCCGTTGCGATTTTCGTCGCTCTCGCTCGGATCCAGCACGCCGTTTCGGTTCACGTCTTCGCCAAGCAGGATTTCCATCGTCGCGCCGTTCACGAGCCGCAATTCATCCAACGAATCGAACGGCGCGTTCTTGCAATAATACGCCGGGCGCAGCCGAGCATAAGTCTCCGCCTCTGCGCCATTGCTCGTGACGTCTTCGTTAGCATCGCGCCAGTCAATGATCGCGGCGGCGAGTTCCGGCGTCATACGAGGGAGCAATTCCAGCATATCGGCGGTGACATTGGTGTTGTTGATGTTCAACTTCGAGCCTTCATCCACGAGGCCGAACGTGATTTCATTCGGTGCAGCCTGACCATCCGTGCGCCCGATCAGCCAGAAATGCGCGTCGCCAACGGACACTGCGTCGCTCGCGTAATCGGTGTAGTAAGGCACGATGCCGTTCGTTGCTTGTTCAACCAGTAACGCGCCGACGTAACGCGCCGCGCCTTCGATGGCCTGATCTGCGGCGAGCGATTGAACGCGGTTGTCCGAAGCCCGAAGTTCGGAACTCATAGAGTTGCCGAAATACATCGTGATGGCCACCAGTCCCAGCGCGATCCAGAGCACGATGATGAGGACGGAGCCGTGCTGCTTGCTGGTGCTGGTAGGGCGCGTCACTCTGTGCGCGTCGCTGTTTGCAAATTCATGCCCGGCGTGCAGAGGACTGCCCTCCCTACCTTTCGTTCGAAAATTCGCCCTAACTTTCATTGCGACCCTCCCGCGAATGAGTTGGTCAACAACACCGTCGTGATCGGCACGAGCAGTTCTAGCGGCTCGCGCGAAATTGTTGTCTGATTCTCCGTCGCAAGTTGGATGCGCACACGCACGGCTTGCGGCAAACCGACATCGCCCGCGCTCGTGTCCCAGGTGCTGCACCAATCGCTGCCGTTGTAACAGAGGAACTCGACGCTCTCAACTTCGCTCATCAAGAGTTGCTCGTCCTCCTCGGTGGTCGTCGTTGCGAGGACGTTCCTTGTGATGACGCGTACCAAGTCCTGACCGTTGGTCGTTGCACGATCCGCCGAGGGGACGAGGTCGTAGCGGACTTTTTGCAAATCGCTCCATGGCGCGTCGTCGCTGATGACGCCGGTAGTCGTATAAAATTCCAGACTGCCAGCTTGCGATGAACCCAGCCCGCCGCTGCGCCCCCCAGTGGTGAAGTTGCGCGGGAGCAAAGTGGAATTGGTCATGGGTTGAACCGCGCCTTGAAGGTCGCGGCGCAGGATGGCGAAGGCTTGGTTCACCGGCACGCGAGCATCCACGACGCGACTGGTGGCGCGCTCCAATTTCAGCGCGCTGAAGAACACGGTGTTAATGGCGAACAACACGATCGCAAAGATGCCCACTGCCAACAACACCTCGATGAGGGTGAAGGCGTGGTCATTTTTTTGCGTTATGCGATTCAATTTCATCACTGCGTATTCGCCAGCGTATTCAGTTGCACGGCGTGATCCTCACCCTGCACCGGAAACGTCACCTCCACGGACAACAACTGCATCGAAGAGGATTGCGACCAAGATTCCGTGCGGAGCGTGTACCGATATTCACGGTCCGCTTCGTTGATCGTTCCGCTCGTGGCGGATTTGTTCCAGTTCGTTGTCACGATGCTTTCGTTCAAAATTCTCTCCGCCACCCGCACGGCTTCACGTTTTCGTTCTGCTAATTCGCCCGCTCGACTCGCGATCCGTAAGCCCTGCACGGCCACCGGAATCACGATGGCCATGAACAGCAGTGCCGCCAAAACTTCAGCGAGCGTGAAGGCGCTAGCGTCGTTTCGTGACGCGGTTCGCTTCGTGGCTGCGAATTTCATAATTCAAACGGTTCTCTGACAAACCCACCCAAAGCGATCCACCGTCACGTTCCATCAGGCGAAAACTTTCCGGGCTGCTCTCGCTGATGCTGCCGTCTGGTTCGAAGCGGATGTGTGGCAGCGACGCGTGTTTGCTGGTCGTCTCGGTGGCGTTGCCGAAAAGCGTGCTGCTCGTGATCACACCTTGCCCCGAATCACCCTCGCCGATCTCTGCCGTCAGACCACCATCGAGCACGTATTCCACGGCTTTGGAATCTTGGTCCATGAAACTTAAATCCGCTTCGAGTCCGTAAGTGCGTTGATTCAAGTCCAACCAAAGATTCATCGGAATCCCCTCGGACGCGGCGCGGCTTTGGCCAAGTCGCGTCAACGACATCATCCGCCGCGCTTCAGCGTCCAGCGCGCGTCCGCGAAAAAATCCCGCAAGCGACGGCGATGCCAGCGCGATGACTGTAACGAGCAACGTCATCACCACGACAAGTTCGATGAGGGTGAAGCCCCTGAGCGCGACTGTGGTCACAGACCCAGCCGCAGCGCTTGGATTACTCGTGCAGCTTCGGCGAATCCAAGTGCGCTGCGGCTGGTGCTTCGCACACAGCCGCGCTCCAAATTGTTGTTGCCACACTTTCATCGCTTCGTTTCCTGCAAACTATTTCTTCCCGGCGAAATTCGAGATGTCGTCGTCACTGCCAAGTTTTCCATCTGGTCCCGGCGACGTCAGATCATAGGAAGTCGAATTGTGACGACCGGGGCATTCGTAGCCATAATCATTGCCCCACGGATCCTTCGGCAGGTCTTTGAGGTAAGGCCCCTTCCAGTTCTGTGCGTCACGCGGTTGTTGGACGAGGTCCATCAAACCGCCTTTGCCTTTCGGATAATAACCGTTGTCCACCTCGAACGCGTCAAGTGCGGTCGAGAACGAGGATAGCTGTGTGGCCGCCGCCGTTGTGCGCGCCTGCTCACTGCGCCCGGCGAGCTTCGGATAAACGATGGCCGCGAGCGTGGCGAGGATCACGAGCACAAGCAGCATTTCCACAAGGGTGAAAGCTCTGACATTTCGAATTACTGTTTTCGGATTTCGGATTTGTGTTTTCATAAAGTTATCAACGGACGGTCGGTTATTTCATGTGTTGTTGCATCGTGAAGATCGGCAAAACCATGCCGATGAAAATCGTGCCGATGAATCCCGCGATGAGGAACAGCATCAGCGGTTCGAGCAACGCGACACCGGTCTTTAGATTGCGATCCAGATCAGCTTCAGTAACGACGGCGATGCGAACAAGCTCCACGTCGAGTTTGCCGCTCTCTTCAGCGACCGCGACCATCTCCAGCACCGAACCAGGGAAAAGGTTGCGGCAGTTCGCGAGACTCTGGCCAAGTTGTCCGCCTTCTGAAACGCGCGTGATGGATTCGGAAACGGCGTCCACGAGAATCTGGTTGCCGATGGATTTGCGCGCGACATTCAACGCCTGAACGAGCGGCACACTCGCGCCGAGCAACGTGCCGAGCATCCGGCAGAAGCGCGCCATGGCGAATTGCGCCACGAGCGGCCCGACGACCGGCGCGCGAAGAATCATTCCTTCCCAAGCGCGGCGGCCTTTTTCGGAATTAAACCACGTCCGCAGCGACATTCCGACGCCTACCAATCCGCCCAACACAAACAATCCATACGACCGGAGCGCGTGGCTTGTCGCGATGATCATTTCCGTCAGCACCGGTAGCGACGCGCCGAAGCCGGAGAAGATCGCCTGGAACTTCGGGATGAAAAACACGAGCAGGAAAATCACCACGCCCAGAGCGAGCACGAGGAGGATGGCGGGATAAAGCATGGCGGTCAGCACCTTGCCCCGCAGGTCTTTTTCGCGCGCTTGAAAGTCCGCGATCTGTGCGAGCACCAAGTCGAGGAATCCGCCGGTCTCTCCCGCCTGCACCATTGCGACGTAAACGCGCGGGAAAGTTTCGGGCGACTTCGCCATCGCATCGGCGAGCGACATGCCGTCAATGACGAGGTCGTGAATCTCCTTCCACTTCGCGCCCGCCGCCGGTGACGAGGCTTCCTTGTGCAAGATCACCAGCGCACGACTCAACGGAACGCCGGCAGCGAGCAAACTTGAAAGCAGACGCGTGAAGTTTTCCAGATCGCGCGCGGAGATTTTATTGCTGCTGAACTTGAGCGCGCGGTCGCCGGATTTTGTGGGCGCAGAAGAGTTGTTTGTCGTCGCTGTTGAAACAGCCTTTTCTGCGAGCGTGATCGGGCGCAAGCCGAGACCTTCCATCTGACGGAACGCTTCCGCACGACCCGCCGCCTCAAGCTGGCCTTGCGCGATGCCGCCATCGAGTTGCAATGCTTTGTAATCAAACAACGGCATTTGATTTCCTCGGAGACTGGACTTCGACGGTTGGCTTCGGCACGGCTTCTGGTGCGATGTTGCTCACGGATTGGTCTTTGGTGACGCGCATCACTTCTTCCGGTGTGGTGATGCCTTCGCGCACGAGCCGCCAGCCGTCTTCGCTCAGCACACGCAACCCATTTCGCTTGGCCAGCGCGGCGATCTCACCGGACGAAACATTCTTCAGCACCAACTGGCGTAGTTCGTTATCAATATCCATCCACTCGAAGATCGCGCGGCGTCCGTGATAGCCGGTGTTGCGACATTCGCGGCAACCCACTCCTCGAAAAACGGTGGTGTCAGTCGGAATCCCAATCTGCGCCTTTATTGCCGCAGTGGTCGGCGACGTGTCTGGTTGCTTGCAATGTTTGCAAAGCACGCGAACAAGACGTTGCGCCAGCACGGCTTCGAGCGACGACGCGACGAGATAGGGTTCAACGCCCATATCAATAAGCCGCGTCACGGCGCCGGGTGCGTCGTTCGTGTGCAGTGTGGAAAAAACCAAGTGGCCCGTCAGTGACGCCTGCACCGCAATCTGCGCGGTTTCGCGGTCGCGAATTTCGCCGACGAGAATGACATCGGGGTCATGGCGCAAAATCGAGCGCAGCCCGCGCGCAAAGGTCAGCCCGGCTTTTTCCGAGACTTGAATCTGATTGATGCCCTTGAGCTGATACTCGATCGGGTCTTCGATGGTGATGATCTTGCGGACCTGATCGTTGATCTCATTCAACGCGGTATAGAGCGTCGTGGTTTTACCACTGCCTGTTGGGCCGGTGACGAGGATGATTCCATGAGGCAAACCTAGCACGCGGCGAAACGATTTCAGTTCACGCGCATCCATGCCCATCTCGCCCATGCCGAGCAGCGTGGAGTTTTGGCGCAATAAACGCAGTACGACCGCTTCGCCATGCAACATCGGGATCACCGACACGCGGATGTCCACCTCGTTCGCGTCGAGGCGAATCTTGATGCGCCCGTCTTGCGGCAAACGTTTCTCTGCGATATTGAGATGGCTGAGAATTTTGAGGCGCGAAACGATGGCAGGTTGAAAGCGTTTGATCTGCGCTGGCACGGGGATAGCCTGCAACACACCGTCCACGCGATAGCGGATTTGAAATTCGTGCTCGAACGGTTCGAGGTGAATGTCGGAAGCGCGCAGCTCGATGGCGTCGCGCAATACCTGATTCACAAAGCGGATGATCGAGGCGTCCTCGGCGGCTCCATCGAGATCGTTGTCGTCGTCGCGCGCATCGTCCACCACCTGCAAAGCCGTGTCTTCGGCGAGTTCGCCCATCGTGTCTGCGCCGACTCCGAGACGTTTCTTGAGTTCGCGCTGGAGAATTTCGCTGGGTGCAAGAACGGGCTTGAGGTTCAAGCCGGTCAGAGTTTTCAGCGCATCGAGACCTTGCGTGGCGAACAGCCGGCTGGTGGCGATTTCCACCACCCCATTGGCGCGGCGCAACGGCAGGAGTTCTTCCTTCAACAAAATTCGCGCAGGAAAAAACGATAGAAGCTGGCGATCCGGCTCGATGTCATCCAACGCAGTGAACGACACATCGTATTCGCCCGCGAGCCAGCGGAGGATGTCCTCCTCGGTCTGGAGCGAAACGCTCGATTGCCGCGCCAGATCCGCCGCGTCCACCGCCGAGAGTTGCCGGCCCGCGACCATGCGATCCAGCAATTCAGCGGAATTTTGTGTTTGTGCCATAGTCGAAATTCCCTCTCTCCGTCTCTTTCCCCATCCGATGGGGAGAGAGTGGCCGTCAGGCCGGGTGCGGGGAATCTGTGTCTGTTAGAGCAAACCGTTCAGGGTCGCAATCGCTTCCTGACGAGGCGTCAACACTTTGCGAAGTGTTGCCTGAGCCTTTTCCAGATCGGCTTGTTTTGCTTTGCGTGCTGCGACGAATTTGTCGAGGGCCGCTTTGGTTTCGCTGGCAGAAGCTTTCGCATCGATCGCCTTCTTCAGAGCATCAGCCGTGGAATTTGCTTGCGCGCCCGAGGTCGTGCCGCGATCTCCACCAGGGCCGCCCCGTCCGCCAAATCCACGCCCACCGGCCATAACCGCAAATCGCGCTTCAGTGACCTTGGTGACGAGAGGTTCGATGGCTTGCCATTCTTTGTCATCCGTGATCTCTAAAGTTTCTTTTAGCCGCTCTGTCATCCGCTTTTGGAATTCAGCTGGATCAAAATTTCCGCGTCCGCCGCCCTGTTGGTCGGCGTTCTGACCACCATCGCGGGTGCGACGTTGACGATCACCGTTTTCAGGGGCTTGGGCGGATACTGTGTTGGCTGTGAACGCGAGCAGCAATGCCGCGCTCAACACTTTGAATGCTTGGTTCATTTTCATAAATCTACTTGTGATGATTTTTGTTTGGTTGACCAACAACGAAGACGCACGAGAGAGCCTTCACGTTACAAGCGCCCCTCGCAATGTCTGTGCCAGCACGAAAACGCTGGTGATTCTCTACACTCAGGAAACTTTCCGCGCATGAGTTGCGCTACCGAAGACTGACCGCGTGCAAGAGTTGCACAGCTTGGGAAAATCAAAAGTGCTGCTCCTGGAAGACAAACCGAAAGATTCCATCAAAGCATTCAGTCGCTTCAATCCTTCACCTTCGGCATGAGGAATGAAGCGCACGCGGCTGGCAAAAATAAAAATCCTGCGTAGAACAACGCGAGCCTGTGATCTCCAACCTTTGAGAACAGTCCAAAGAAAACCACGCCCACCGCGGATACAGCGCGCCCGATGTTGTAGCAGAAGCCTGCGCCGGTGGTTCGCAGCAACGTGGGGAATAGGGGTGGCAGATACATGGTGAACAAGCCGAATACGCCCTGACAAAAACCGATCAACGGAAACCACCGGAGCAGCGCATGATGATCCCGCGCAACGCAATACGCACCTATCATAACCAGAAAATAGACGAAGAACGTTGAACCAATCGCAGCGCGATAGCCAATCCGCCGCGCGAGCCATCCGGAGAAAAAGTTTCCGGCAATAGACGAGCCGATGACGATGTACATGGCCTGGCTCGCGAGTTTATTTTTTGCCTCCGCGCTCATCGCCAGAACTTCGGGAAGATTCCGCAGGTGTTGCACATGCCAGAACATGAATGCCCAATGCGCCGTCAGGGAAATGCCGCAGACAACCATCGTCCAAAGCGTCACGCGCCGCACGGTGCCGCTGAAGAGTTCACGCAGCTTCGGCGGTTTGTGATCTGAGTTCTTTTGTGCGGCCTGCCATTCGTCGGTTTCCGGTACGGCACGGCGTATCCAGAACACGAGCAACGCAGGCAAGACACCGATGAGAAATAATTCGCGTGACGGGCGTGAGGCCATGAGATGATTCGCAAGCACCGCGAATAGGATGCCGATGTTCACCCCGCACTGAAGCACGGCTGCAATCCACGGTCGCCATGTCTTCGGCCATGTTTCCGAAAGCAACGATGCCCCGATAGCCCATTCACCACCGACACCTAACGCAGCGAGGAAACGGAAGATCATCAGATGCCACCATTGTTCCGCGAAAAACGAAAGTCCCGTGAACACCGCATACGTCAATACGGTCAGGCTCAACGCCCGTGCGCGGCCAAGTTTGTCTCCGATACGACCAAAGAACGCGCCGCCCAACGCCCAGCCGAGCAGGAATGAACCTTGGATGATTGCCGCGTGTTTTCCGACGCTGGGATCGGTCGTCGGCAGATTACCGAGCAGTTGCGCCACGAACGGCAATGCCACGAGTGTGTAGAGGTGCAGCTCAAGTCCATCAAACGCCCAGCCCAGCCATGCGGCGATGCCGGACTTCCATTGTTGCGGCGAGAGCGAACGCAGCGTGGGTTTTGTTTCAGCGGAATTCATACGGGCCGCGCGCATGGTGGAGAAAGCTAGTTGCGGTGCGAGAGAAAAGTGTGGGCAATGTCCTGACGCCGCGCCGTGCGCCGCTCACTTCCCGCCGCGCACATCCCACGCATCGCGCAGTCCGTCGCCGAGGAAATTGAGCGCGAGCAGTGTCAAAACAAGCACGCCGCCGGGAAAGATGATCAGCCACCAGTAGATGCGGATGGGATTGATCTGCTCCGCGCCTTCCGCGATGAGCGATCCCCAACTTGCCATCGGCGGTTGGATACCGAGGCCGAGGTAGCTGAGAAAACTTTCGTAGAGAATGATCGCGGGCACTGTGAGCGTGAGATAGACGATGACGACACCGAGGACGTTCGGGATGATGTGATGGCGCAAAATCCAGACCGGCCCTGCGCCAAGAACGCGGCTGGCATCCACGAATTGCCGTGAGCGCAGTGACAACACTTGTCCGCGAACGATGCGAGCCATCGTCAACCACGACACCGCGCCCAAACCGACGAACAGGAAGATGAGTCGCGCAGATTTCGCCAGCGTTGGCGAACCTGTGGCTGCGAGCCAGTTTTTGAGAACTCCTTCCAGCGTCGTGATGAGCACGATGACGAAGATGATCGAGGGCAGCGAATAAAGTATGTCAACAAAGCGCATCATGGCACTGTCGGTTCGCCCGCCGACGTAGCCAGCCGTTGCACCCCATGTCACGCCGATGATCAAACTCACGCCCGCGCCGACGATGCCGACGAGCAGTGAAATTTGCGCGCCGAACATGACGCGGGTGAAAACATCGCGCCCGTGAACGTCCGTGCCGAACCAATGTTTCGAGGTTGGTGGCTGGAACTGATTATCAGAAAGCGCGTCAGGATTGTGCGGGCTGACAAGCGGCCAGACTAGAACGAGCAAGACAACTCCCGCGAGAAACCACGCGCTGAAACGCGCGAGGCGATTGCGGCGGAAACGTCGCCATGCGCGTTCGTTGGGAGAAGCGGGTGGGGCGAGGCTGCTGACGAGCTGACTCGCGGGGACGCTCGCCCCACCAGCTTTGCTCTCGCCCATCGCCTCTTGCCTCTTGCCTGTTTCACTCATACTTCACCCTCGGATCAAGCAGCGTGTAAGCAAAGTCCACGAGCAGGTTCAACACGACCAGCAAAGCCGCATACATGATCACCAAGCCGACGACCATCGTGTAGTCGCGATTCAACGAGCCGTTCACGATGAACACGCCGATGCCGGGAATCTGAAAGATGGTTTCGATGACGAACGAGCCAGTGAGTAGATCAGCGAGCAGCGGCCCGGAATAAGAAACCACGGGCAGCACAGCGAGTCGGAATGCGTGTTTGATCAAGAGCGTGTGTTCGCTTAGGCCTTTGGCTCGCGCGGCGGTAATGAACTCTGATTGCATCGTGTTCAACATCCCTTCGCGCATCAACCGAGCGATGCGCCCGGAGAAAAATAATCCCAGCGCCGCGACGGGCAGGATGGCGTGCCACGGTGAACCCCAGAGCGCGACCGGCAATACGCGCCAGTGGATTGCAAAGCCCATGACAAGCAACGGCGCGATGACGAAACCCGGAATGCAAACCATCAGGATGGCAAACAAACTTCCTGCGTAATCTTCCCAGCGTCCGCGTTTCACCGCTGTGTAGTAGCCAACGGGAATTCCCACTCCCATCGCGAAACCGAACGCGAGCGCGCCGAGCAACATCGAAACGGGCAACGCTTGCGCGATGATGTCAGTGACGGTGTGGTTGCGATATTTGAGTGACGGCCCGAAATCGCCATGCGCCAGACCGCCGAGGTAGGCGACGTATTGTTTCCAGATGGGTTGGTCTAGTTGATACTTCGCTTGTAATTGCCGCTCGATTTCCGGCGAAGCCGGTTTCCTCTCGCGATCAAACGGTCCGCCCGGAGCAAGGCGAACGAGTACGAATGCCAAGAAGCTGATGACCAGCAGCAGCGGGATGAGGGAAAGAAGTCGCCGCAAAAAATACATCAGCGCACCGTTCCTTTCTTGGCGTAGAACTTCGCTGCTGTTTCTTTATCGAATCCTTCTCTTACCAAGAGATCGATTTGATTCTTAGCAAACTCGGGCCATCCATTCTCCTTGATGAACTTACTGTCGCCACCAAGTGTCCAAAGTTCCCGGCCTAGGGGCGACGACAGTCGTTTGAGTAAGTGGCAGTGATCACCGCCTGGCGTTGGAAGCTTATCGAAAAAAATGGCAATGTCGGGATTGTTGGTTTGGTTCAACCCCTGCACATAAACTCTCCCGCACTCCGCCTCGGGAACATCGTAGTGATTTGTCAGTGCTTGCATAAACACAGCGGGATCGTAACCGGGGCCAGTCAACGTGGATGGATGATCGCCGTATTCAGCCATCAGGATCACCAGTGCGTCACCATATCCATTGGTGTGAAAAGGTAACGTGCCACCGTGGTCTTGAGCGTACATCCGAAAACTCAATCCGACTTGAACCATGCAATGTGCATGGGAGAAGAATGACTCAATAAAGACCAACGGTCGCGAACGGACATAAAACACCCCGGCAATGACCAAGAGAGAACCCCCGCCAAGCAAGCCTAGCAGCCACTTGCGCTTGCGGTTCGCTTTTAACTTGGGAATTGCCTCGGTCATTCTTGTACGGGGGTTTTGTTTGAGGCGACCTTGTAGATGTATTGCATCGGATGCTCATCCAAAATGTTCTGCCAGATGCCTCCGATCTTCTGCGGGTCGAAATAGTTGAATCCGGCGTAGAAATAAAGCGGGACGATGGGTGGGTCGTCCGTGATGAGAATGGTTTCCGCATGACTAAAAATCTCGGCTCGTTTTTGCAAATCAGTCTGGAGATTCGCTTGGTGAACCAGCGAGTCGTAGCGGGCGTTTTTCCAGCCGGTGCGGTTGTTGCCGCTGGTGCTCGTGAACAGATCGAGAAACGTGTTGGCATCGTTGTAATCGCCGATCCAACTCGATGTGGAGATGTCGTAGTCGAGTTTGGATTGCGCGGAGTAAAAAACTTTTCGCTCGATCTGGCGCAACTCGATGTCCACACCCAGCACGTCCTTCCACATCTGTTGAAGTTCCACACCAACTTTGCCGTGAAGCTTTCCGCCGCCGCCCGCTGCGGAGAAGAATGTGTAGGTCACGCGCGGAAATCCTTTGCCGCCGGGGAAGCCAGCCTCGGCTAGAAGTTTGCGCGCGGCGTCCGCATCGAAGCCTGGCGCGGTGGGTGCGGTGTAATTCGCCACGCCGTTCGGCACGAAATGAGTGGCGGGTTGTTCCGCGCCTTTGGTGAGCTTGTAGATGATACGATTCTTGTCCGTGGCGAGCGCAAAGGCACGGCGCACACGCGCGTCGTTGAACGGCGGCTTTGTCACGTTGAACCGATAAAAATAAGTGCCGAGGTAAGTGAAGCTGTGGAAGTCGGGTCGCTTGGCGAGCACGTCCATGAGTTCGGTGGGCACGAGGTCTTTGTCCCACACGATGTCGGCGACGCCTGTCTCGTAAAGATTGAGCGCGGTATTCGCTGAACCGGTCGGCAGCACGTCAATGATTTCAGACGGAGTGTTCGCGGCGTCCCAGTAAGACAGGTTCCGTAACAAACGAACTTTGTCATTTACGCTCCACGATCCGAGCGTGAACGCGCCACTCGTGGGCAACGGCTTCGCGTGCAGCCAGCGGTCGCCGTGTTTCTCGATGACCTGACGCGGCACGATGGCGAGCGTGGGGAATGAACAAAGCTCCAGAAAGAACGCGAGTGGTGAGTTCAGTTCCACCTGCACCGTGCGTTCATCCACTGCGCGAATGCCAACCTGCGATGGCTTTTTGATCTTGCCATTATACCAATCCTCCGCGCCTTTGATGTAGAACAGTTGTCCCGCATAGTCGCCAGCCGTGGCGGGATTCAGCGCGCGAAACCACGACCAGACAACGTCGTCGCTCGTGATGAGTTCGCCCGTGGACCAGACGGCGTTGGTGCGGAGATGAAATGTGTAGGTGCGTCCATCAGGCGAGATGTCCCAACGCTCGGCGATGGCTGGAACAGGCGCGGCATTGCGGGGTTCAAGTTTGGTCAATCCATCGAACAGCGCCTTGGTGATGCGCATCTCGGAAATGCCGGTGACGATGTGAGGGTCGAGGGATTCAGGTTCGTTAGCGTTGCAAATCGTGATGTTGGCGGGAAGCTCGCGATGACCACAGCCGGAACTCAGAAGACAGAGGACAGAGATCAGAAACGAAGTCGCCCAAAAACAAAACCGCGCCAGCGGGTGTTTCCCAGTGGCGCGGTTCGCGAATTCCATCGCCGTGATTTTTAAGGCGCGGCGTTTGTGGATACAGTCGCTGGCGCGGTAATTGGGGTTGCGGCTGGAAGGGTTGCACCTGAATTTGTGAG
>CAMCWI010000047.1 GCA_945882065.1 Akkermansia muciniphila | reverse complement strand
GCCGATTCAAACTCTTTAAGCGGTAATTGAGACTGCAAGTATTCGATCAACGCTTCTCGCTCCTCCATGCTGAGTTTTGACAGCGAACCGTACAGACTGGCATCGCGGGCGCTGAGTTCAGCAAATTTTCCTTCCTGCAAAAGAAACCGTCTTCCCTCGTCCAGCAGTAGCCCGATGAACACCACTTTCAACTCGCGGCTGGCCGAGGGCTTCGACGCCTTCGGGAAAGAGTTTGACACGCTCGTCGGCGGAGACGGTCTGCGGGATGAGATTGCGCCAGCGGTATTTCGCCAGTTCGCCGGTGAAGAAGCTGCGCTTGCCGCCCATCTTCACGGCTTCCTCATCGAGGTCGTCCATGAACTTGTAAATCAGCGCGAGGGTGATGAGTTCGACCTGGTTGGACGGCTGCGGGAGTTTGCCGACGAGGACATCGCGGCAGTTATCAATGCGGCGTTTGGTTTCGGAGGTGAGTATCTCGGTTATTGTTGCGTCGAAGCATACTCATCATGCCTGCGCCGGAAAGGAATTCTATTCGTGCCGATCATTTTCTGGAGAACACTAGAAACATTTCGTCACCGACGCGTCGAGATGACTTCAACTGGAACTGCGCCGCGAGTGAGAGTTTTCTGAATCCCATGCCGTCTGCAATCGTCGGGGCATTGCGACCACCAAAAAGTTTCGGGCAGATGGTCAGATGTAGCTCATCAACTAGATCAGCGCGGAAAATGGCGTCGTTCAAATCACCTCCACCTTCGCAGAGCAGACGCTTCACGCCCCACTTCTTGTGCAACCAGTGGAGCGCGGTGCGGAAATTGATTTCGCGTTCGCCACAAATCTTGAGGGTCGCACCCGAGTCTTTTAGGCGACGACGTGAGGAGTCGGTCATCCGACGCGTGGTGAGGATGATGATGGGCGAGAAGTGGTGTTTGAAAACTTCTGAGCGTGGATCAATCGAGCCGCTGCCGCTGACGATGATGCGGAGGTTGTGTTCGGCGAGGCCGCGCTTGAGTCGTTGCTTCTGAAACTTTGCGCCGCCAGTGCCCATGCTGATCTTCGCTGAGTCCACAGTGCGTGCGCCGCTCATCACCGCATCGGCTGTGGCGCGGAGTTCGAGTAGATGTTCGTGATCTCGTCTGCTGCCGAAGGAAGACATGGCGCGGTTCGCTGTCGCAATCTTTCCGTCCGCTGTCATCGCCATGTTCACCAAGACAAAGGGGCGGTCTAAGGTCTGAGGTCTAAAGTCTAAAGTCGGGTGTGCGGAGCGTGTCGTCCTTTTTCGAGCGCGTCCGAGCGACGATGACTTTAGGCCTGAGACTTTAGACTTTAGACTCATAAGAGAAGCATTGCATCACCGTAGCTGAAGAAGCGATAGCGTTCACGCACGGCTTTGGCATAGGCGGAGAGAATGGTTTCGCGTCCACGCATTTCACCCGGGGCAGCGAACGCGCTCACGAGCATTAACAAGGTGGAGCAGGGGAGATGGAAGTTGGTGAGCAGTGCGTCCACGATTTTGAAAGTGCGTGGCGGATGGATGAATATCTTGGTGCGTCCAGTGCCAGCGAGGATGGTGGGGCGCGTCACTCCATGCGCGTCGTCTGATGCAACAGTTGCATCGGCTGGCAGAGGGCTGCCCGCCCTACCACTGTTGGATTGCGCTGCACTTTCCAGAACGCGGACGCTGGTTGTGCCCACAGCAATGATGCGGCGACCTTCAGATTTTGCACTGTTCACGGCCTTGGCGGTGGCATCGCTCACTTCGTATCGTTCTTCGTGCATGATGTGTTCGGCGAGTGTTTCAGCCTTCACGGGAGCGAATGTGCCGAGGCCGACGTGCAACGTGACGAAATAAATCTCAACGCCGCGTTCACGAATTTCTGTGAGTAGTTTTTCTGTGAAGTGGAGTCCAGCGGTGGGCGCGGCGACGGAGCCAGCGGGTTTTGCGAAGACGGTCTGGTAGCGTTCCTTGTCGCTCGCGGGCAGATTTTTTTGATCGCGTTCGATGTAGGGCGGCAAGGGGAGTTCTCCGATCGAGTCGAGATCATTGAGAATGTTTTCTGTGCCGGAGAAGCGGAGGCGACGATGACCTTCATTGTTTGTTGCGGTGACGGTGGCGGTGATGTTACCGATTGTAATTTGCGTCCCTACTTTCGCTCGCTTGCCGGGCTTCATCATGGCCCACCAATCGTTCGTGGAATTTTCTTCGAGCAACAGGATTTCAAACGCACCGCCGGTTTGTGAGTTCGTGCCGCGCAGTCGTGCGGGGATCACGCGCGAGTTGTTCAGCACAAGCACATCGCCCGCGCGAAAATAATTCAGGACGTCACGAAAAGTTTTGTGTTCAAGAATTCCAGTGTCGCGATGCACGACGAGCAGGCGCGACTCGTCGCGCTGCGCGGCTGGAAACTGAGCGATCAATTCTTGCGGCAGATGAAAATCAAAGTCAGAGGTACGCATCGGCGGCGAGAGCGTAGTTATCTGGAGGCGATTGCCAACACTTTTGCCAGCGAATTGTTAAGCTCCAAGAACCAACATCCAACTCCGATACATCGCGAGTGAACCTTCAGAGAAATCCCAAGCTCCAAAATTCAAGCACGCTGGAGCAGTCGCGATGACGAAGAGAACTACGAACGGTGAGTGCCTTGTTTGGATGTTGGTGTTTTTTCAATCTTTCCCATTTGTAGTGTATGCCAATTATCGCACCCCAATTAGCTGTGGTTGCGTCCGAGCGTCAGGAAGTTTTCCCCAGCCTGTTTTTAACCTGTGAATAACTTCTGCATAAAACTTCGGGAAAGGAGTTGACGCAAAGTGGTAAAGGGTGTTTAACAGTGCGGTGTTGTGGGGCAATTAGGGGTAAAGTGGGTTTCTGAAAAACCCCTGTGAATAAAATGTCGAACAGCGGATCAACGACTCAGGTTTATAACTCAACTTACCGTCATGGGGTTGATGAGAAGCGTCGCATCCAAATTCCTTCGATGTGGCGGCCCTCTGAGCCTGGCATTCAACTCACGCTGATCGTCTGGCCGCAGCGGGCGGAAGGTTCGTGTTTGCGCGTGTTGCCGCCGAAAGAAATGGCGGAGTTGATGGCGGACTTGGATGCGATGTCGAACGACGACGGGCGCAAAACAATTTTGAAACGCATCATTGGTTCTGAATCCACGCAGGTGACGCTTGATAAAGCGGGTCGCATTTGTGTGCCGGAAGAAATGGCGACGGCAGCGGGCATCAAAGACGAGGCGGTGCTCGTGGGCATGTTGGATCGGTTCGAGATTTGGAATCCGGCGCTCCACGAGAAGGTGAAGGCGGCGGACATGGTGTTGGCGTCGGAAGCGTTCAAGCGGATGGAGTGAGCGAGACGAATATGAAATTTGGAAGATTGCTGGCATCGGGAAAAAGTCTGGTGAACGGAGATGTGTCTGGTCGGTATCGGATGGAGAAAAACCTTCGATTGCCGAAATTCATTTCACCGCGCAATCCCTTTAAGCAGGAGAAGGCGGCTGAACCCGTAACGCCCCCAACGGCGGCCGTCGCTCCTGCTGTTCCGGTCATGGTTGTCGCCGCCGATGTGTTGCCGCCTGCGGAAAAGATTTCGCTGTCGTCGCGCGTCGGTGGCGGGTTGCAGAAGGCCATTTTGTTTTGTCTGGATCACAATCCGTTCTCCGCCATCGGCAAGCCGAAGCTTTCGGGGATACCGCGTTTTGGGAAACCGGCGCAGACGGAACTGGGGTTGGATCGCGCGAAGGTGAATTAAAAATTAAAAATGCAAAATTCAAAAAGGCGAAACCCGGTCACTCAGCAGGAGTGTGGCTTGCCAGCATTTTTAATTTTTAATTTCTAATTTTGAATTGATCGAAAGATGCGAAGTGGCCGAGTTCTTACACAAGCCGGTGATGATGGCGGAAGTGCTGGCGGCGATCCAGCCGAAGCCGGGCGGCCTGTACGCCGACGGAACGCTCGGTGGGGCTGGGCACGCGACAGCCGTGCTGGCCGCGAGCTCGCCGAGTGGACGTCTGATGGCGTGCGACCGAGATGGCGTCGCGCTTGAAGCAGCGACGAAGCGGCTGGCGGAGTTTGCGGGACGGTTTGAATTGCGGCGCGGGAATTACTCGGAGTTGAGCGAGTGGATTCCGGCGGGGAGTTGCGATGGTTGTCTGCTCGATCTGGGTGTGAGCAGTCCGCAACTGGATGTGGCCGAGCGTGGTTTTAGTTTTCAAAACGAAGGGCCATTGGACATGAGAATGGACACGCGGCAACCGGTGACAGCGGCGACGTTGCTGAACACGGAGAGCGCGGAAGAGATCGCGAAGATTTTTTGGGAATACGGCGACGAACGGGAATCGCGGCGGTTTGCGCGGGCGATTGTGCATGACCGGGAGTTGCGCCCGTTCACGACGACACGGCAATTGGCGGAGCTGATCGAGAGATTGTCGCCGCGCGGCGGGCGCAAGGCGCATCCGGCCACGCGCGTGTTCCAGGCGTTGCGCATCGCAGTGAACGACGAGATCGGCTCATTGAATATCGGGTTGGAAGGCGCGCTGAAGATTTTGAAGTCCGGCGGGAGATTGGCGGTGATCACGTTTCACAGTCTGGAAGATCGCGTGGTGAAACTGTTCGGGCGCGAGCGAGCGCGGGATTACACGTTTGATGGGGAAGATGTGCCTGAGTTGCGGAGGCCGTGCGTGCCGGAGATCAAATTGGTCAGCCGCAAGGCGATCATGCCGAGCGAAGCGGAGTTGGCCGAGAATCCTCGTAGCCGCAGCGCTCAGCTCAGAGTGATGGAGAAAATTTAAGTGGCGAAGAATCGTAAAAATGAATCTGTGGTGCTCCGGTTCGGTCCGGCGTTGAAGGCGTTTGCACTGATCGCGGTGATCGGGGGCGCGTCTGTGGGTTATGTGTGGCAGAAGGGGCAGATTGAATTGCTCGGGCGGCAGATCAAAGAGCGGGAGATGCGGCTGGCGGAGTTGCGCGATCAGAACAAGAAGCTGCGCGACAATCTGGCGATGTTGCGGTCGCCCGCAATGCTCGAGCAGCGGATGAACAAGTTGAATCTGGGGATGGTGATGCCGCAGGCGAAGGATGTGTGGCGTGTGGCGGAGCCGTTGGCGAGGCCGGTGAGTGTGACGGCGCGCACGGCGAGTGTGCAGCAAGTGGCGTCGAGATAGTCGCCAAAAGTTTTTTGCCGCTGCCTGGATTGCGGTCGTGAGGAACCGACTGCGTCCGGGTGGCTGGCAAAGTTTTCAGAGAAGTTAGTTTCACGATCCGACTAGATGCGAATCCGGCGGGTTTTCAAATAATTCACGAATACAGTTTTTACCACCGCCCGTGGCTTGTGGGTTGAGGAACCGAAACGGTTGTGGGCGGTTGGTGATTTTCAAACATGGGAAAGCGATTGCAAACAAAGCGGCTGTTATGGCTGGTGGGCGGGCTGTGTCTCGCGTTCATCGGGCTTGCGCTGCGGCTTGCAGAGTTGCAGGTGCTGCGGCATGAGGAGTTGCACGCGCTGGCGGAGGAGAACACGGTGCGGAAAATCCGCATCCAGCCGCGCCGGGGCGACATCTTGGACGCTCGGGGAAATCTGCTGGCGTCGAGCACGATGGTGAAAACCATTTATGCCAATCCGACGTTGCTTACGAACCGGCAGGCGGAGGTGGCGCGCGCTATCGCGCCGATTCTCGGCATGAACGAGGCCGATCTGTTCCGCAAACTTCAACCCGCGACGTACGTGAATAAAAAAGGCCAGACTGTGCCAGACACGTATGTGGTGCTGACGAACAAAGTGTCGCTGGAGGCATGGGCCAAGGTGCGTGAGACGATGGCAAATCTGAAGTTCGCAGGTGTGGATGAGAAGAGCTTGAAGCAGTCGGAGAAGACTTTAAGGAAGTCTGCGATCGGGGCGGATGTGGTGGAGGATCAGGTGCGGAAGTATCACGCGAATGATCTGGCGGCGCATGTTCTCGGATTTGTGGGGCGCAATGGAGACACGAATTCGGCGGATTTTGGGCAATTGATCGGCGTGGATGGGATCGAGCGGACGTTTGACGACAAACTTTCAGGGACGCAGGGCTGGCGCGTGACGGAGCTGGATCGTTACAAGCGGGAAATCGTCTCAATGCGCGATCAGAATGTTCCGGCGCGGGATGGTTTCAATGTGGTGCTCACGATTGATTCTGTGATCCAGCATGAGTTGGAGAACGCATTGGAGCAGGGCATGAAAGAGTTCGCTCCGATCAATATCACCGGGATCGTATTGCGTCCTGGCACGGGTGAGATTCTGGCGATGGCGTCGCTGCCGGATTTCAATCCGAACAAAGTGCCGCGCGATCCAGAGCTGCGGAAGAACCGGCTGATCACGGATTTTTATGAGCCGGGTTCGACGTTCAAGATCGTGCCCGTAGCGGGTGCGTTGAATGACGGGAAAATAAAGCTCTCTTCCGTGTTCAATTGTGAGAACGGGTTGTTCCGTTACGCCGGAGTGTCGTTGCATGATCATCATTCGTACGGCCCGCTGACGGTGGAGAAGATCATCACCTTTTCATCGAACATCGGCGCAGCGAAGATTGGATTGGAACTGGGTGAGACCCGTCTTTACGAACACATCAGCAACTTCGGATTTGGAATGCCTACGGGGATCCAACTGCCATCCGAGTCGCCCGGCCTGTCGCACCCGGTGAAGAAGTGGAGCAAGGTCACCATCGCGCAGATTCCGATGGGGCACGGCATCGCGGTGACGCGGTTGCAGATGGCGATGGCGATGGCGGCAATCGCAAATGATGGCTGGCTGATGCGTCCTATGTTGGTAAGCCGCCTTGAGGATGGTGCTGGAAATATCATCGCGCAGTATCAACCGCAACGAGTGCGCCGCGCGGTGAGTGAGTCTGCTGCTGCGGATATGGTGAAGGCTTTGAAGACGGTGGTGTCCACCGGGGGCACTGCGATAAAGGCGGGGATGACGAATTATGCTGTCGCTGGCAAGACCGGCACAGCGCAGAAGCCGGGGAAGGGCGGTTACGTGGATGGAAAATTCATTTCGTCTTTCATCGGGTTCTTTCCTGCGGACAAGCCGGAGATATGCATCTCCATCGTCTTGGATGAACCGAGTAAGAATGGTCACTTTGGCGGCGTGGTGGCCGCGCCGGTGTTTCATGAAGTGGCGACGGCGGTAGCGAGTTATCTACACATCGTGCCGGATAAAAATGCTGGCGAAGTGACGTCGGTTCGCAGCGGGGCATCACCGGTTGATGTTCAGTCTGCAAGAACGGTGGCGGCGAGAGCATCGAGAACCCAATGAAATTATGAATCCAAACAGCATCTCCCATCGGTTGTTCGTGTCAGCATTGTCGCAAAGTGGTCAGTTGAATGCGAAGCGTCCAGAGTCGCGCATTGAATTCCGCACTGTTGTGAAATCCAACGAGGCGAAGCAGTCGCAGTCCGCCACGGCTTCCGCAGCGCGCAAGTTGAGCGAGTGGTCGTGGAGCGGCTGGCAGCATACGACGGTCTGATTTTTGAGCGTCAATCTGCGCCGGTTCATTCTCGTGAATGATTCATCAGGCACAGTGGCGCCCGGTGGTAAGAAGTAATGTGAAGGGATTTTGTGGAAGCGATGGATCTGGGATTTGCGGTGGCGGCGTGCGGCGGGGAACTCCTCAAGGGCTCTCCCGCAGTGAAAGTTTTACGGGTCAACACGGATTCGCGGCAGGCGCAGGCGGGAGATTTGTTTATCGCACTGTCGGGCGAACGGTTTGACGGCCATGCGTTCGTGGTGGAAGTCGCGGCGAAGGGTGCTGCTGCGGTGGTCATCGAGCGCGGGTACAAATTGGCGGTGTTGCCGGAGTGCGCGGTGATCCAAGTGGTGAATGCGCGACAGGCGTACGGTCAGATCAGCGCGGCGTATCGGAAACAATTTTCCCTCCCGGTGATCGCGGTCGGCGGATCGAACGGGAAGACGAGCACGAAGGAACTGATCGCGGCAGTGTTGCGGCAGAAGCTGACGACGTTGTGGAGCGAGGCGAGTTTCAACAATGACGTGGGCGTGCCGGCGACGTTGTTGCGATTGGACAAAACGCATCAGGCCGCCGTGGTGGAAGTCGGGACGAATCATCCGGGCGAACTCGCGCCGTTGGTGAAATTGATCGCGCCACAGTTTGGCGTCATCACGAATGTGGGGCGCGAGCATCTGGAGTTTTTCGGTGATCTCGATGGTGTGGCGAAGGAAGAAGGCGCGTTGGCGGAGTTGCTGCCGGCGGATGGAAAACTTTTTCTGAACGGCGACAACGAGTGGAGCGACGCCATCGCCAAGCGCGCGAAGGCGACAGTCGTTCGAGTTGGTTCGGCGGCGAATTGCGACTGGCGCGTGAAGAATGTGAAGTTGGACAAGAACGGCGCGGCGTTTTCTGTCGAGACGGCGCAGAAAGAATTTTGCGGGACGTATCGCATCGGTTTGCTGGGGCGGCATCAGGTAGGGAACGCGATGTTCGCAATCACGCTCGGCGCGGAGCTGGGGTTGAGTCGTGAAGAGATCAAGCGCGGGTTGGCAGAGTGCGTTCCGGCGAAGATGCGGCTGGAGATTTACGAGGCCTCGGGCGTGCGCGTGTTGGACGATGCGTATAACGCGAATGCGGATTCGATGCTGGCGGCGTTGCTGGTGTTGCAGGAGTTGCCGTGCAAAGGCAGGCGCGTGGCGGTGTTGGGGGACATGGCGGAACTCGGCCCGCACAGCGAGAGTGCGCACGCGGAAGTGGGACGTCGCGCGGCGGAAATGGGTGTGGAGCAGTTGATCGCAGTGGGCGCCATGGCGCGCATCATTGCACAAGCGGCGCGCAAGGCGGGGTTGAGTCGCGTGATCGAATTGGAGAACGCGGAGTCTGCGGCCACAGCAATCAAATCATTTTTGAAAGCGGGAGACACGGTGTTGTTGAAAGCGTCGAGGTCGTCGCGGTTGGAACAGATCGCGAACGCATTGAAAGCGGGCGATGTCGGGAAGCGGAATTAGTCCGATGTTATTTTATCTCAGTCAGATCATTTTGGATGCAGCGGAAGGAACGGCTTGGGCGCATTACGTGTCGCCGTTGCGTTTGTTCCGTTACATCACGTTCCGCAGTGCGGGCGCGGCGGTGACGGCGTTTTTGTTGAGCATGTGGCTTGGGCCGAAAGTGATTGATTGGTTGAAGCGGCTGAAGTTCGGTCAGGAATACAAAGACATCGCGGAAGAGACGGGCGATTTCAAAGCGCGCATTCTCAGCAAAAAGGGTACGCCGACGATGGGCGGAATCCTCATCGTCCTGGTGTTGAACTTGACGGCGATCTTGTGGGCGCAGATGAATCCCTTGCTGGAGTTGACGCTGCTGTCCGTGCTGGTCTTGACGGGGTTGGGGTTTTACGACGACTACGCGAAGATCATCAAGCAGCAGGGCGGGGGTGCGCCGCCGCATGTGAAGTTGTGGGTGCAGTTGGCGGTGGCGGCGTTCGTGGCGTTGTATCTGTGGAAGCTGCCGATGTTGAGTGAGCTACGGTTAGCCGACACGAAGTCGGTGATGGAGAACAATTTGGTGACCGTGTTGATGCTGCCGTTCTACAAGTATCCGATCCAGTGCGGCGCGATCATCGGCATCGCGGTGGTGATTTTGACGATTGTGGGCAGCTCGAACGCGGTGAATCTGACGGACGGTCTCGACGGGTTGGCGATCGGTTGCACCATCATCACATCCATCGTGTTCTTGGTGCTGACGTATCTGGCGAGCAATTTCAAGTATGCGACGTATCTGCAAATCCCGTTCGTGCCGGGCGCGGAAGAGTTGACGGTGTTTTGCGCGGCGATGATCGGCGCGGGCATGGGGTTTTTGTGGTTCAACTGTCATCCGGCGCAGGTGTTCATGGGCGACACGGGATCGCTGGCGTTGGGCGGCGCGCTGGGATTGATCGCGGTTTTGATTCATCAACCGTTCGTGCTGGTGATCGCGGGTGGGGTGTTCGTGATGGAAGCGGTTTCCGTGATCATCCAGAAGGGGTGGTTCAAGTACACGCGGAAGCGGTTCGGCGAAGGGCGCAGGTTTTTTCTGATGGCGCCCATCCATCATCACTTCGAGAAGAAGGGGTGGTATGAGTCGCAGGTGGTGACTCGGTTTTACATTTTGTGCGTGCTGTTCGCGGTGGTGGCGTTGAGCACGTTGAAGATTCGGTAGAGTGGGACGTTTTGCGTGGTGCGGTGTGAGCGCGAGTGAGGAAGCAGTGGTTGCGACAAAAACGTGCGAGCGTTGAGCTGCTTTCCTCCTTGCAGCGCGGGCGGTTCGTTGTTACAAAAACGGTCGAAGCGGAGTCGTTTTATTTGCGCCAGTCAGTTGGTGCGGATCACGTCCCGCTGTTTCCCTGCTTCGACGGTTTTTCGCAACGACCTTTTGTGGCGTGAAACCCTTTGTATTCGGGGTAAATCAATTAGTGGTGGTGCGACGACGACGCACCACAACATGCGCCGCAAACCGGAAGTTGGTCAGGGCATCGGAAAGTAGGTTCGCCGAAAAAACAGATTTGCTGTGGTCTCTTTTGAGGGAAAAGACCGCAACAAAATAATAATAAACCAAACCTCAACGAAAGGACGCGATATCGCGCCAAAGAAAATGAACAGTCCATTGATACCCCAAGGCTCAAATCTAGAGCAACAAGACAAAGCCCGCTCCAGTCTCAAAACAAAAATCTTCGTCGCGCTTGGCGTGAACGTCGCTGTGCTGCTCGGCTTGTTGCTGATGCCGGGTTGCAAACGCGAACCGCCCGTGGCGGAAGTCCAACCGGATCCGTTTTACGTGGACACGAACACAGTGCCCGCGACGACGGACACGAATGTTATTTCAGCGACCGACACGAACATCATACAGCAGCCGACTCAGCCGACGTATGTCGAGCCGACTCCTCCGGCAACTGAGCCGACCGCCAGCGAATACACGATCCAGAAGGGCGACACGTTCTCCACCATCGCTCCGAAGTTCCACATTTCCGTCAAAGCGCTTCAGGCGGCCAACCCGACGGTTGATCCTTCGAAACTTCAGATCGGAAAGAAGATCAACATCCCCGCCGCAACGACGACTGCTGTTGCGCCTCCATCCGGCGGCGGCACGGTTGTGGATGTTGCTTCCGGCATGACGACCTACACGGTGAAGTCTGGCGACACGTTGGGCAAACTCGCTACCGAATTTCACACCACGGTCAAAGCGATCCAGTCTGCGAATGGATTAGCCGACACGAAGATCAAGGTGGGACAGAAGTTGAAGATCCCGACGAAGTCCACGGCCCCCTGATTGAATTCAAGACGGGCGTCGCGTTACCTCGACGCGGCGTCCGTTTCCATTTGTGAAAATCGCCACTACCACACTTGCCGCCTGTGTCGCCGCGTTGCTGACGCTGGGGTTGGTGATGCTCTACAGCACGAGCATGAACGATGTGCCGCGTGGCGCCGTGTCACCCATCGGGCCAAAATTTTTAGTGACGCAGTTGATGTGGTGCGGGCTGGGATTGGTGGCGTGTGTGATCGCGGCAAGCGTTGATTATCAACTGCTGAAAAAATTCGCATGGCCGATCTTCGGCATCGCCATCGTACTGTTGGTGCTGGTGCTTATTCCCGGCGTCGGTCACAAGATTAAAGGTGCGAGCCGCTGGTTCAAATTCGGCGGTGTAAGTTTTCAACCTTCCGAAGTCGCCAAGCTCGCGCTGATTATCATCACGGCTTGGTACTGCGAGCGGTATCAGCGGAAGATGGACACGTTGAAGCACGGCGTGTTGATCCCTGGAGTCATCATTGCCTCAATGCTCGGTTTGATTTTCATCGAGCCGGATCGTGGCACAACCATCCTGCTCGCGACGGTCACGGGGCTGATGTTGCTCATCGCGGGAGTCCGATTGAAATTCATCATCCCTCCGATCGTGTTGGCGGTCACTGCACTGGCGTTTTCTCTGTGGCGCGATCCGATGCGGGCCAAGCGGCTGTTCAGTTGGTTGAATCTCGAAGAGACGAAAGAAGGCGTCGGTTATCAGGCGTATCAGGCGATGATCGCGCTCGGCTCTGGAGGTTGGTTTGGCTTGGGTTTGGGCAACGGTCGGCAAAAACTTGGCTTCGTGCCGGAGCATCACACGGATTTTATTCTCTCGATTATCGGTGAAGAACTCGGACTCGTCGCCACGCTTGGCGTGGTTTTGGGTTTCGTGCTGATTATCCTCTGCGGTGTGTACATCGCCACACATGCGCGCGACACATTCGGCACGATGCTCGCGTCTGGCATCACGTTTCTGATCGGGTTGCAGGCGTTCATCAACATCGGCGTTGTCACCAGCGCGTTGCCGAACAAGGGACTCGCGCTGCCGTTCATCAGCTACGGCGGCTCGAATCTTCTGGCGATGCTCGCGTGTATCGGGGTTCTGTTCAGCGTGGCGCGACAAGCTCGCGCGTCTGAATTCAAGCCCTCAAATCCTTTTTCATCGGACGAACTTTCCAGCGCGCAAGCCACATGACGCACGCCAGCGAACATAAGCCACACGTCGCAATCGCTTGCGGCGGCACGGGTGGTCATCTCTTTCCCGGACTCGCTGTCGCGGATCAACTCACGGCGCGAGGCTGCACTGTGAGCGTTCTTATCTCGCCGAAGGATGTGGATCAACAAGCCGTGAAATCTGCGCGCGATATTGAAGTCGTCACGCTTCCCGCTGTCGCGTTGCAGAATGGTAGCCGCATCGCCTTCTTTCGCGGCTTCGTGAAATCATTCCGCGCGTCACGAGCGTTGTTCAAGACGCGCCGCCCGGATGCAGTGCTGGCGATGGGCGGGTTCACCGCTGCGCCGCCGGTGCTTGCCGCGCGCATGTTGGGTGTGAAAACTTTCTTGCACGAGTCGAACACGATTCCTGGCAAGGCGAACCGCTGGCTCGCGCGGTTTGTGCATCAAGCGTTCGTAGGGTTTCCAGAATCCGAAGGACGTTTGGCTGCGCGCGAAGTCATCGTCACAGGAACACCCGTGCGCGCGGAGTTTCAAATTCGAGATGTGGCGGCGTGTCGCGTTGCACTTGGTCTCGATGCTGCACGTCCTGTGGTTCTCGTCACGGGTGGAAGTCAGGGCGCGCGAGGCGTGAACGATCTCATCATCGGCGCGTTGCCGATGCTTGCGCGTCACGCGCTGCAATGGCAGTGGCTTCATCTCGCCGGGCCAAACGATGTCGAAAAAGTGAAGCAGGCTTACGCAAAACTGGAGTTGAAGGCCGTGGTGTATCCGTTCTTCACCCAAATGGCACTCGCATTGGGCGTGGCGACGGCATGTGTGAGTCGCGCAGGAGCGTCTTCGCTGGCGGAGATCGCGGCGATGCGATTGCCGACGCTGCTCGTGCCGTTGCCGACATCGGCGGATAATCATCAATGGCACAATGCGCGAGCCTTTGAGGCAACGGGTGCCGCGCAATTGCTTCAGCAGGGCGATGCGACGCCGGAGAAGGTTTCAACCTTGCTGCGCGAATTGGTGGAGGACACGGCTGAACGTGATGAGATGCGGAGTGCTCTCGCAAAGTGGCACGAGCCAAAGGCGGCGGAGAAGATTGCCGATGCGATTCTCGTGAGCCTTGGCAGAGAGGTGGAGAAAAGCACCAAGCACGAACATCCAAGCACCAGAGAAATTCCAAGCTCCAATCAGCAAGTCGCCGTATCTAGGAGCGCGGTTGGAATTTTGGTATTGGTGCTTCTCTGGTGCGTGGATGTTGGAGCTTGGATATTTCAACTCGCATGATCGCAACCGCGCCCATCATGGAATCGCCCAAGACAACCAGCGCGACAATGGCCGGGGAACTCGCGAAACGATTATCTGTCGCGAGCTTGGTGCGAGCGAATGAACCGCTGGCGAAGAAGACGACTTTGCGTGTGGGCGGCCCGGCGGATGTATATGTCGAGCCTGCGAGTGAAGCTGATTTGGCGGCTGTGCTGAGATTTTGCAACGAGCGTGGCGAAAACTTTTTTGTGCTGGGGCGTGGATCAAATCTGCTCGTGCGCGATGGCGGGATTCGTGGTGTGGTGATTTGCCTAGCGCATCCAAGTTTTGGCGCAGTTGAAATCGTTGGCGAACAAATTCGCTGCGGGGCGGGCGCGAAATTGAAACAAGTTTCCGTAGATGCCAAGCGCGCGGGGTTGACCGGCGTGGAATTTCTGGAAGGCATTCCGGGCAGTGTCGGTGGGGCGTTGCGAATGAATGCGGGCGCGATGGGTGCTTGGACGTTTGAAGTGTTGGAATCCATTCGCGTCATGAATCATGCCGGAGAGGTGTTAGAAAAGCGCGCAGCGGAAGTGCCTTCGGAGTATCGCGCTTGCACGTTGCTGCGAGACCACATCGCGTTGGGTGCGGTATTCAAATGCAAGAGCGCAACGCGTGAGGAAGTCGAGCAGCGCATGAGCGTGTTCAGCAACAAGCGTTGGGATTCACAGCCAACGGCACCAAGTGCCGGTTGTTGCTTCAAGAACCCGACGACGATTCCGGCGGGTAAGTTGGTGCAGGAACTTGGCTTGAAAGGAACAAAACTTGGCGGCGCGATGGTTTCGTTCGAGCACGGAAATTTTATCACGAACGATGGCTCTGCCAAGGCGCGGGATGTTTTGGAGTTGATCGCGCTCATCAAAGCGAAGGCGAAAGCTGAACGCGGGATTGAGTTGCACACGGAAGTGGAAATTGTCGGAGAAGATTGAAGTTATGCCAGCAGTTTCAAAATTGAATATCACGGTGATGCTCGGCGGGCCAAGCGCGGAACGGGACGTTTCATTGCGTTCAGGTTCGTCGGTGGCGGCGGCGTTGAGGTCGCTCGGTCATAATGTGAGCGAGCTTGATCCGCAGACTCCGGGTTGGAAGCTGTCGCGCGCTACTGATGTGGTTTTCCTCGCGTTGCACGGGACGTATGGCGAAGACGGTACGGTGCAAGCGGAGTTGGAATTATTGGGCGTGCCTTATACCGGTTGTGACGCTGCTGCGAGCCGTGTGGGTTTTGACAAGGCATTGACCAAACAGCGTTGCGTGGCGGCGGGTGTGCCGACGGCACGGTCGTTTGTTTTGGAAACTGCGAAAACCCCTTGGCCGATGGGTTGGAATCCACCGATGGTCATCAAACCCGTGCGCCAAGGATCGAGCGTGGGTTTGCAATTCGTCGAGCGCGTAGAGGAATGGTCAGCAGCGTTGACGGAATCTTTGCGGCATGATTCGCAGGTTTTAGTTGAAGAAAAAATCATCGGTCGCGAAACCACGGTGGGCATTTTAGATGACAAACCATTGCCCATCGTCGAGGTGCGGCCTAAGTCCGGCGTCTATGATTACCGGACGAAATACAGCGTGGGTGCGACGGAATACTTTTGTCCCGCACCGTTTGATGAAGCGACTTCTAAGCGTGTGCAAGCAGCAGGATTGGCGGCGTTCAAGGCGATTGGTGGTCGCGATTACTCACGCGTGGACGTGATGGTGCGCCCGAATGGCGATCCCATAGTGCTGGAAGTGAACACGCTTCCAGGTATGACGGAGACGAGTCTGTTGCCGAAGGCGGCAGCGGCAGCGGGGATCGGTTACGCAGATTTGTGTCAGCGGATGGTGGAACTGGCTCTCAAAAGAATTAAAAATTAAAAATGAAAAATTCAAAAACAGAGGGGAGTGCGGGAGCGACTGCGTGTGGTAGGGCGCGTCACTCCGTGCGCGCCGGGCTTGGTCAGGCAGACGACGGCGCGCACGGAGTGACGCGCCCTGCCTGCGAAACCCGTTCCGGCATTTTTAATTTTCAATTTTTAATTTTGAATTGATCCGATGTGGGGCAAACGAAAACAAGTTAATCGCAGGTTGGGGCGCGTGCATGTGCTGGACGTGAAATTGCGTTCAGATCAGGTGCGCAAGACGCGGGCGCGTTTCGTCGCGCTGTCGTTCGGCTCAGTGATCGGGATGGTGATCGGTGCGTATGCCTGTTGGCGCGGTGGCGAGTGGGTGTTAAATCGTGTCGCGTATGAGAACCCGGCGTTTGCGATCAACAGCATCGAGGCGCAGACGGATGGTGTGATTTTGCCTGATCAATTACGACGCTGGGCGAATGTGCGACCGGGCGAAAATCTTCTCGCACTCGATCTGGCGCGTGTGAAGCGCGATCTGGAAATGGTGCCGATGATCGCGACGGTTTCCGTGGAGCGGATTTTGCCGAAGACGTTGCGCATTCGTGTGACGGAGCGTGAACCAGTGGCGCAGGTGGCTGTGCTGCGTTCGAATGGTCGCGGCGGTGTGGAGACGGCGGTGTTTCATCTGGACGCAGCGGGGTTTGTGATTCAACCGCTCGACCCACGTCAGCGCACGCGTCCGCTTGGGCAGGGGGACGATTCATTGCCGCTGTTGAAGGGGATCAAGCCGGGCGATCTGCAACCGGGACGTGCGTTGGAATCGCCCGCAGTGCAGGCGGCGTTGAAGCTCGCGGCGAATTTCGCGTATTCGCCAATGGCAGGACTTGTGGATCTGAAAACGATTGATGTCAGTTCAGCCGATGTGTTGACCGTGAAAACCGGGCAGGGGAGTGAAGTGATTTTTGGTCTTGAGAATCTGGATCAGCAACTCCGCCGTTGGCGCGAGGTGTATGAGATGGGCATGCGTATGAGAAAGGGCAATCTCGCCACGCTTGATCTCGCAGTTTCCAACAACGTGCCCGCGCGCTGGGTCGAAGCCAGCGTGACTCCGCCCCCGGCAAAAGCTCCAAAACCTCTTCGCAACAGGAGACGCAATGTTTGATTCATCATCCATCATGGTCGGCCTTGAGATCGGAACATCCAAGGTCTGTGTGGTCGTCGGCGAAATGAACGACGAAGGCGCGCTGAACATCATCGGCGTGGGCCAGTCCAAATCGCGCGGCGTGCGCAAAGGCGAGATCGTGGACACGCGTGCCGCAGAGGAGGACGTGCGTCATGCGTTGACGGAAGCCGAGCACATGGCGGACGTGGAAGTCCGCAGCGTTTATCTCGGCGTGAGTGGTGGACACATCCGTGGCTTCAACAATCGCGGTGTGCATCCAGTGGTTTCGGCGGATCGCGAAATTTCAGATTACGACGTTCAAGACGTGGTGAAGAACGCGAAGGCGATCAATCTGCCCCAGGACAACACGGTGGTTCATGCGATCCGCCAACACTTTCTCGTGGACGGCCAGGACGGCGTGAAGGATCCCGTGGGCATGTTGGGCGCGCGACTCGAAGTGGACGTTCACGTCATTCACGGTCATCTCAATCGTTTGCAGAATGCCATCCGCGTCGTGAAAGGAATGCAGTTGGAAGTGGAGGAAGTCGTGTTCAACGGCCTCGCCTCGTCGCTCGCCGTGCTTTCGCCTGCTGAAAAAGAATTGGGCGCGCTGGTCATTGACATGGGCGGCGGCACGACCAATTACGTCGTTTATTCAGGAGGCGTCATCAAGCACAGCGGCGTGATCGCAGTCGGCGGCGATCATGTGACAAACGATCTGGCTTTCGGGCTGAAGGTGCCGCAGAGCCGCGCGGATCAGTTGAAGATTGAGAACGGTCACGCGTTGTTGGATGAATCCACTACGGGAAAGAAGATGAACATCACGAGTGATCTTGGATTGCCTCTCAACACGATCAATCTAGGTCATCTGCGCCGCATCATGTCGTTGCGATTGGAGGAGACGTTCCAATTGATCGCGCAGGACGTGGAGCAGGCGGGCTTGCTGGATTACATCCGCGCCGGAGTTTTCCTGTGTGGCGGCGGTTCGCGTGTGCCGGAATTGGCACGGCTGGCCGAGCAGATTTTACAACTGCCTGTCTGCATCGGACGCACCACGAACATCAGCGGGCTGAGTTCATCGATGGATAAGCCGGAGCTGGCGACGGCCATCGGGCTGGTGCGGTTCGCGTCGTTCAAGACGCGACAGCGGGATGCGCGCCCGTCGTTTTTTCAGAACGCCAAGAGCATTTTTGGCAAACTCATTCCACGCTAACCCCTCGCCGCCATGGAAACTGAATTGAACCAAGCAACACCGCCCGCTGCGGATGGAAAACAACTTCGCGTCAAAATATTCGGCGTCGGCACGGCGGGCATCGCCATTGCCGAAACAATGGCGACGAGCGGATTCGTAGGCGCACAGTTCGTGGCGGTGAACGCGGACGCGTCTGCGACGACGACTTTTTCCGAGCAGATACATCTTGAGACGAAAGTGCTGCGCGGGCTTGGCACAGGCGGCGATCCTGAGCGCGGGTGCAAACTTGCGGAAGATTATTTCGAGATGCTCAAGAAGAGTTGCGTCGGTGTTGATATGGTTTTCATCGTGGCCGGGTTGGGGGGTGGTGTGGGTTCAGGAGCAAGTCCGGTATTGGCGCGTGCGGCGCGTGAGAGCGGCGCACTCGTGTTGGCGTTTGTCTCGTTGCCGTTCGAGTGCGAGGGCAATCGCCGTCAGCAACAGGCTCAACAAGCTCTCGATCATCTCAAGCTCGCGTGCGATGGCGTGATCTGTCTGCCGAACCAGAAAGCGTTCAAGCTGCTGGATGAAAACGCGAGCTTCGCCGACAGCTTCCGCGCGTCCGTGAACCTGTTGGTCGAAGGCGCGCTCGGCGTGTGGCGATTGATGAAACATCGCGGCATCGTCGAGATACACTTTGAGGAATTGAGCGCGGTGTTGCGCGAGCGTCATGGTGAAAGCTGTTTCGCCACGGTGGAAGCTTCAGGCGAGAACCGGGTGGATGCGCTGTTGGAAAAACTTTCCGCACATCCGTTGCTGGATGGAGCAAAAGCGCTGGAAGATGCGGCGACGGTTCTGGTGAGTATTTTGGGCGGGCCGGATCTTTCGATGAAAGACGTGAACCGCTTGATGCAACGCGTGAACGCTCACGCCGCGAAAGCACGCGTCATCATGGGCGCGGCGGTGGATGGATCATTCGCTGGCCGACTTGCGGTGACGATCATCGCCACATCGCCATGCAAGCAAGAGGTTGAAAAATTGTCCGTAGTCCAAGCCAAGCCGGTGGAGATTGAAACACCAGCAATGGCGGCGGAGTTCTGCGCTGAATTGTTGCCGACGGAAAGCAAGTCGACCGAGCGCGTGGTGATGCCTGCTATGCCCGCTGCGCCTGCGTTGAACCTAGAGCAGCGCGAAGAAATAATTTCCAAGCACACGGGCAAACCCGTTCGCATTCGAAAAGCTGGCGAGCCGCGCATGAGGCAGATCACACTGCCGCTCGACATCGTGAACAAAGGCCGCTTCGACAAGAGCGAGCCGACGATCCACAAGGGTGAAGATCTGGATCTGCCGACGTATATCCGGCGCGGCGTGGCGTTGAATTGATAGGGATGGACACGATTCAAAAATTAAACCGCTAGCTCGGGAAGTCTTTAACCACGAAACACACTAAACACACGAAAGAGGCACAGAAGGGATCGGCAAGACGGCTTTTCGTTTCAGCACTCCAAATCACTCGCGCGTTCATCGCCGCTTTTCCATTGCGTTGTACCATTCTTGTCTTGGTTGGTTACCATCCGTGTTTATCTGTGTCCATCCGTGGTTAACCTTTTCCTTTTCTGTCCGTTGCTTAGAGCCTGTCTGAAAATTGGGAGTGGTGCTGTTTTCATGGCAGGGGTTGTATGGCGAGGCGTGACGAAGGAGACTGCTTTGCGCGATAGCGCACAACTCAACTTGGGAAACTGATTCGCAGGGCTTGGGAAGCCCATACCCCTTGTGAGTCTTCGACTGAGGAGCAACGAAGCCAGACGGCCGTTGACGCGAAAACGCTTCGGCCGGCAGGTCTTTTGGCTTTGGCCTTCGTTGTCGCAGGCGTCACAGCCCGCTCTGGGGATGTTCCGCCCACTCCGTCTCGGCCAAATCCAAAATCCCAAGCCGCAGCACCTCTCCCAATTTTCAG
>CAMCWI010000046.1 GCA_945882065.1 Akkermansia muciniphila | reverse complement strand
TTGCGGCGGGCGGGAGCGGTCGCCACGGTCATCGCGGCCTTTGCGTTCTTCACGGGCGAGGCGGAAGTCCACCTGTTTCTTGAAGCTGTCCACCTTGGCGATCTGCACTTCTACTTTGTCGCCCAGGCGGAACACGCGGCGATTGCGCCGGCCCGTAAGTTGACCGCGCGCTTCGTCGAATTCGTAGAAATCGTCCGTGAGGCTGGAGCAGTGGATCAATCCGCTCATCGCGAGGCCGGTCACGTCCACGAAGAAACCGAAGTTGCGCACGTCAATCACCAGCGCGGGATACACCGGCGGTTTCGGCATCGCCAGTTGCGCTTTCAGGAACGCATACATCTTCACGTCCTTGCTGTCGCGCTCGGCGTCGGCGGAATTGCGTTCGGTGTCGGAGATGTGCTCGGCGGTTTCTTTGAGGGAATGCGTCGGGCCGTGGCTGGCTTGAAACAGCGCGCGGTGGACGACGAGGTCGGCGTAACGGCGGATGGGCGACGTGAAGTGCGTGTATTTGGCCTTGGCCAGTCCGTAATGCCCGAGCGGTTCGACGGCGTAACGGGCGCGCATGAGCGAGCGGAGGAAACCGATCTTCAGCGCCGCGCCGATGGGAATGGTGTCGAGCTTTTGCAGGAGCTTCGAGACTTCGGGGCGCTTGGTAAGGTTGCCGCACGGGATGTGATGGCTGAGGACGTCCTCGCGAAATTCGTTAATGCGGCGCGCGTCCGGTTCTTCGTGGACACGGTAGATGGCCTTTTGATTTTCGCTCATCAGCCGCGCGGCCACGGCTTCGTTGGCGAGCAGCATGTATTCTTCGATCAACTGATGCGAGACGTCGTTCTCAATCTTCTCGATGCGCAGGACGCGGCCTTGTTCGTCGAGGCGGATCTTGGTTTCTGGAAAATCCAGCGCGAGCGAACCGTTCTTGAAGCGCAGGCGACGAATCTTTTGCGCGAGTTCATGAGCGTCGTGCAGCATGCGCTCGATGGGATCGTTCGACGGCGGCTCTTGCAGAATGGCGAACACTTCTTTGTAGGTGAAGCGGCGCTGCGAGTGGATAACGGAGGGATAAAACTTGGTGCTCAACACGCGGCCATCGTCGGCGACGAGAAACTCCACGCACTTGGTCAGGCGATCCACGTTGGGCTTCAGCGAGCAGAGTTCATTACTCAAGGCTTCGGGCAACATCGGGATGACGCGGTCCACGAGGTAGGTGGAGTTGCCGCGCTTGCGCGCCTCGACATCCAAGGCGGTGCCGGGCTTCACGTAATACGATACGTCCGCGATGTGAACCCAGAGCTTCCATTGACCTTGCGACGTTCGTTCCAGACAGATCGCATCGTCGAAATCCTTCGCGTCGTCAGGATCAATGGTGACGACTTGATGTGAGCGACAATCTTCGCGACCGGCGACTTCATGCTCGGCAACCGTCGAGCCAATGGCGCGGGCTTCGGCGAGCACGGGCTTTGAGAAGTGCAGCGGCAACTCGTATTGGCGCAGCACTGAGAGCATGTCCACGCCTTCCTCGTCAGGCGCGCCGAGGACTTCGATGATCTCGCCTTCGGGATTGGAGTTGCGCGATTCCCATTCTAGCAACTCTACGACGACCTTGTCGCCGATGTTCGGCTTGCGTCCCACGTCGCGCGGCTCGGGCACGTAAATGTCATGCGGCATCCGTGGGTCATCAGGAATGACGAAGAGAAATTGTTTGCCGCGTTGCAGCGTGCCGACGATCTGCGAGCGCTTGCGTTCGAGAATGCGGATGACCGAACCCGTTTCCTGCTCCGTGCCACGATCTGGTCGCAATCCGCGCGTGCGGACTTTGCGGCGAACGAGCACGCGATCTCCGTGCAACGCCGTGCTCGTGTCGCCTTCGGGGATCATGATCTCTTTCACGGTCGAATCGTCCGCGCGCAAAAACCCTTTGCCCTGACGATTGATCTGAATCGTGCCCGGGATGAGATCGGCTTCTTCCGAGAGGATGTAACGATTGCCTTTGGTGCGCGTGACGCTTCCTGTCTGCGTCAGCGTCAGCAGGATTCGCTGCAACTCCTGTTGGCGGTTTGGTTGCCAGCGTAGTTGTTCGAGCATCTCCGGCACGTTGGCGGGGAAATAATCTTTCTGACCCAGTAAGCTTAAAACTTGTTCTTCCATAAATTGTATCGTCGGACACAGCCGCAAATCCTACACCGTGACTATGGCGGAATCGCGGGCCATTACCAAGAGCCGAACCATGCTCATCGGCGTCCCTGACTCCGAACTGGACGGGGCGTTTGTTTTGCTTAGAATCTATTCGTGCCGAATCCAGCCAAAAGCACCCAGCCCGTTCCATCGCCCAAGACGGCATTGCCGTTTGAAGAGGCGTTGAAGAATCTTGAATCCATCGTGGAAGCGATGGAGTCCGGCGATCTGCCGTTGGAAAGTTTGATCGCAAAGTACGAGGACGGGGTCAAACTGGCGAAGGTTTGCCAGGAAAAACTGGCTGAGGCGGAATTGAAGATTCAGCAACTGGAGAAGTCTGCGGCGGGAGAACTTAAATTAAAACCGCTGACGCTGGACGAAGATTAATTTGATGTGGGTAGCAAGTCGCAAACGAACATGAGCAGATACTTGGACATGGTGGATGGACCGGCGCACGTGAAGAAACTCACGCTGCCGCAACTCGAAATCCTTGCCGGAGAAATCCGCGAGGAACTCATCACGGGGCTCGCCAAGGCGGGCGGCCATCTGGGGCCGAATCTCGGCGTGGTGGAATTGACCCTCGCATTGCACACGGTCTTCAGCACTCCGAAGGACAAATTTGTTTGGGACGTGAGTCATCAGGTTTATGTCCACAAAATCCTGACCGGACGGCGGGATCGTTTTCACACGATCCGTCAGACGGATGGCTTGAACGGTTTCGCGCTGCGCACGGAGAGCGAGCATGATTGTTTTGGAGCAGGTCACGCGGGCACGGCGTTGTCTGCCGCACTCGGCATGGCGGCGGCGCGGGACAAGCGCGGCACGGACGAGAACGTGGTCTGTGTGTTCGGCGATGCGGCGTTGACGAACGGCATCTCGTTCGAGGCGTTGAATAACATCTCGCATACGACGCGGAAGTTCATCGGCATCCTCAACGACAACGAGTGGAGCATCGCGGAGAATGTCGGCGCGATTAACGGTTATCTCAACAAGCTCATCCGCAATCCTTCTTACAACAAACTCTCGCGCGACTTCCAAAATTTCCTTCGCAAACTGCCGAAGGGCGAACTGGCATTAAAGCTGGCGCACAAGGCGGAAGAAGGTTTCAAGGGCGCATTGGCGGAAGTCAGCCTGCGTAAGAATGCCCAATCCACCGAGGCGGAGGGTCGTGGCGGTCACGGCAGCGCTATTTTGTTTGAGGAAATGGGCGTGCGCTATCTCGGCCCGATTGACGGCCATGATCTGCCGCTGTTGATCAGCACGCTGGAGTTTGCGAAGACGTGCGATCACCCAATCGTCATCCACATCCTGACGCGCAAAGGCAAGGGCTACGAAGCCGCGCTAAAGTCCCCGGAGAAATTTCACGGCCTTGGTTCTTACGACGCGAAGACGGGCGAGACTCCCGCGACCAAGCCCGGCACACCGCCGAATTATCAGGACGTGTTCGGTCAGACGATGGTGAAGCTCTGCAAGAGCAACGCAAACATCGTGGGCATCACGGCTGCGATGCCGAGCGGCACGGGCTTGAAGCATTTGGAAAAGGCGATGCCAGAGCGTTACATAGACGTGGGCATCGCGGAGGAACACGGCGTCATCTTCGCCGCTGGCATGGCCACGATGGGTTATCATCCTGTCGTTGCGATCTATTCCACGTTCCTGCAACGCGCGTATGACTGCATTCATCACGATGTTTGCCTTCAGGATTTACCGGTGATTTTCTGCATGGATCGCGCGGGGCTTTCCGCCAACGACGGCCCGACGCATCACGGACTATTCGACATCTCCTATCTGCGTTGCCTGCCAAATGTCATCGCCATGGCGCCGAAGGATGAGGATGAATTGGCTGACATGATGTTCACGGCCACGTTGCAAAAGCATCCGACCTTCATCCGTTATCCGCGCGGCGCAGGCGAAGGTGTTCCAGTCAAGGATCAACCCGCAGCAATCGAAGTCGGTAAAGCCGAGGTGCAACATAACTTCGCCAACAACGGCAAGCGCAAGGTCGCGCTGTTCGGTTTGGGCAACATGAATCCCATCGCGCGCAAAGCGGCGGTGCAACTCATCGGAGATGATTACGATGTGGCAGTCATCAACCCGCGCTTCACCAAACCGATTGACGCTGCCACGCATGAGATGTTTGGACGCGCGGCTGACGTGATCGTGACGCTGGAAGATCATGCATTGATGGGCGGATATGGTTCTGCGGTGTTGGAATTGTTTGGCGATAAAAACATCACTGCGCCGGTTGTGCGCATCGGCTGGCCGGATCAATTCATCGAACACGCCACAAGTCAGGATGAATTGCGTCGCAAGTACGGGCTCACCGTTGAGAACGCCGTGGCAAAGGCCAAGGCGCATTTCTCGGACACCAGCACGTTGGGCAAACTCGTGGCGGTGGTTTGAGTTTCTTACTAACTGAGGGTTTCTCCCAAACTACAGCCGCTCCTGATTAAACGAAATTGAGGTAGGCTGCAGCCGCTACGAGTGACGCAACCAAGTAACTACCGTCAGGATCAACTCTGCGAACGACGAACACGAAGAGAGTCAGACCTCCCAAGTAGCCGACATACCAGAGAAGCTGACGCCATCGGAACTCATCGTGATCCTTCCAATAGCCTATGAAGGCTTCTCTGCTGGGCTGTTGTGTGGCTGCCATAGTCGCCTAACATCTAACCAGGTCTCGAGTTTTGCCGCCTATCTTGGCTCATCCGAGCGACTGTATTCCCGTCGGATATTCCTATCGAATGGATTCTGTGTGAAATGCTTTTCAGAATTGTTTGGCGAATCCCGGAGGGCTTCCATCACTCAGCCTGGGGTTGCGAGGAACGAGCGACCCTAGGTGGTCTTCCAAAACATCATCAACCCTGAAGGGGTTTAAATCCATTCGCGCCGCCGATGCAACCCCGTTGGGGTTGAAAATGTTTTTCGAATGCTGTCCCAGGGTAGCTCGTTCCTCCCGCCTTCGCTTCGCTACGGCACGGCGCGCGCAACCGATGGGCTGGATAATTTTAATCCCGTTGGGAATTGGGATGCAGTCCTGACTGATTTCATTTTGCCAACTCACCTACTGCCCCGCGTAGTAATCATCCACCTTCTTGGACACGTCTTTGTAGCCGATGTCGGATTCGTAGATGAGCTTGAACTGTTCGATGGCTTCCTCTTTCTTCGCCATCGTCTCGAACACGCAGCCGAGTTGGTAGATCAAATCCTTCTTCTCCTCGTCGAACACCAGCTTTTCTTTGATGGCGCTTTGCAGCGTCTTGGCAGCGAGATCGTTCATCTTCCGCTTGGCGAAACATTGCGCCAGTCCATTCATCGCCGCGATGCGCTTGCTTGGATAGCTTTGGGCTTTCTGGAATTCAGAGATCGCTTCGCTGATCTTGCCAGATTGAAAATAAAGAGTGCCCAACTCGAAGCGGAACGCGAGGTCGGTGGGATATTTCTCCACGCGTTTCTGGCATTCGCTCAACTGGAACGCAAGTTTCTCCGCGTTCAACACCGCCAATTTATCCGCGTAGTCCGGCGCGGTGACATCAAGTTGCCCAAGTTGTTGATCCAGCTTTCGCACGGTCATGTCGCTGATGGCGCGATCGAGTCCCGCGTCTGCGCCCGTGTCCAGTGCGCGGATGCGTTCGTAATAACCTATTGCGCCGTCGAACTGTTTCTTCTGTGTGTAAAGTTCGGCGAGCGAGCGCAGGAGTTTGGTGTTGTTCGGCTCGGTTTTGATGCGCGCTTCGTATTCCGCGATAAGCCGCTCGGAGGTGTCCTCGGTTTTCTGGACGCGATTTTCCTGCTCAAGCTCCTTGGCCTCGTCTTCATTCCGCAGAATCTGGCGATACGAACCATTGCCCTTGCCGATGTCCTGATAGCCGCCTTCGCCCAACGTGCGAGCGGCGGAACTGTTCTTCAACGCCTGATGCACATCGGGATCGTTCGGCAGTGCGGCGCGCAGTTCCAGCAGGACGCGTTCGGCGAGTTTGACCTCGCCAATTTTTCCCAACGCTTCGGAAAATCTGATTGTGTTGTCCTTATCCTTGGGTTGTTGCTGCCACAATACTTCCAGCGACATCACCGCAGTCTGCGGCATCTCCAATGCGTCTGCGGCATTCGCGATGATGCGGTGAGCGGAGCTGTTGTTCGCGTCCGAGTTGAGTATCTGTTCGGCGATGGACATGGCTTCCACCGGGTTTTTACTGAGAGCCATCTGCGCCTTGGCAATCTGCGGAGCTGCGCCTGCGCCGCTGAAAACCTTCTTGAAGAAGCCGCCGGTGGAATTGGCTGACTTGCCAGCCTGAGCCTTGCGCAAGGCTTTGCGGACTTCGACAACTTCCGGCGCGCGGGTGAGCACCTGCATCAACAGATCAATGGCGTAATCAAAGTTTTCGCGGGCGAGCGCGTCGTTCCCTTTGGTGAACAGCGGGCGTATTTCACGCGGGATATCGTTCACAGTTTTTTCAGGCATGGCGCACGAATCTAAACTGAGCGGGACGCGAAAAGCGAATTCAAACCACGCATATCCCGTAACGGCTTTGATTAAACCGAATCCATGCGATAGGTTTTTAACGCAAAGACGCAAAGACGCAAAGACGCAAAGACGCAAAGAAAACAACCAAGGCAGTGGGCCAAAAATACGTCACTGTTTGGTGGGTGTCCGTTGGTTGTCTCGTCTTACAAATTTCAGCGTTCCTCCTTTGCGCCTTTGCCTCTTGGGGCTTTGCGTTGAATTTCAACTCGATGGCTCTAGTTAAAAGCGGGTGAGGCCATGACTGGATTGAAACGGTTCGCCCTTGTCATCGTCCTCACTTCGACTTTTGTTTCGAGGACGAGGATGAGAACGAGGACGGTTTTTACCCTCACCCGTTTGTAATCGCACCTTCGGGAGTTCCTTGATCAAACAAAGTCTTGACCGGATAAAAACAAATCCTATTCTCGCGACAGTTGCCGCACCCAAACACTTTCAAGTTCCTAACACGCATGGAAGCGTTGTTGCTTGAAGAGTAAGTCGGGAAAAAGCTGGCAACATCAGGAGAGATAAATATGGCAAGTGGTAAAGTTAAGTGGTTCGACAATAAAAAAGGGTTTGGCTTTATTGCCCAGGACACAGGTCAGGATGTCTTCGTGCATCACACGTCCATCGTGGGTGGAGGCTTCAAGACCTTGAACGAAGGCGAAATGGTTTCGTTCGAAGTCATCCCCAGCGACAAGGGCTTGAAAGCTCAGAACGTTCAACGCGCTGCCGAGTAATCGCAGTCCGTCCCCGCCCCACCGCCCCCGGTGGAAAAATTGCGTCGCTCACATGCCGACGAAACGATATTTTCGTCGGCATGTCTTTTGCCACAGCGGCGCAAATCAAAAGTCTCTACGTTCACGTTCCATTCTGCGCGCAGAAGTGTGAGTACTGCGCCTTTTTCTCCGAAGCCTCCAGTGGAGAACTCATCAATCGCTACGTGGCGGCTCTCGAACGCGAGATCGCTCTCGTGGCGTCTGATCTCCGGCCACAGACGATTTTCTTCGGCGGTGGCACGCCCTCAATCCTGAATCTGCGCCAGTGGGAATCCCTGCTCGGCACGATGCAGCGGAACAATCTCCTCGGCGCGGAAGAATTCACCGTGGAATGCAATCCCGCCACCGTCTCGCTCGAAAAGGCAAAGTTGCTCCGCTCGCTCGGCGTGAACCGCATCTCCATGGGCGTTCAATCACTCGACGAGACATTGCTGGATCGCTTGGGACGCGTTCACTCGCGCGAGATGGTTTTCAAATCGTTCGACACGCTACGTCAGGCTGGATTCGACAATGTTAACATTGATCTCATGTTTGCCATCCCCGGTCAGACGATGGAAATCTGGCGTGCGACGTTAGATGAAGCACTCGCGCTCGGCAGCGAACATCTTTCCAGTTACGAAGTCATCTACGAGGAAGACACGCCGCTCTACGCGCAGATGAAGGCGGGTGAGTTTGATGTGAATGAAGACCTCGCGTGCGACATGTATGAGGAATTAATCACGCGCTCGGCCAACGCTGGCTTCAAGCAATACGAAGTCGCCAACTTTGCGCGCTCCGTTCGCTCTGAGAAATCTGCTTCCAACGGAAGCACCCTCTTTTCGGTGCAAGACCCCCTCATCCCCGCATTCGCTTGTCGCCACAATATGAACTACTGGCGCGGTGGCGATTATCACGGCTTGGGTCCGAGCGCGACGGGTTACGTGCGCGGTGTGCGAACGAAGAACTGGTCCAACACGCAACTCTACTGCGAACAATTGGAGAAAGGCAGACGCGCCATCGAATCCAGCGAAGACCTCGGTCCGCTGAAACGCGCTGCGGAGACGGCGGCGTTTGGATTGCGCATGAACGCTGGCTGGCCGTTCGAGGAGTTTAATCGCGCCACGGGCTTTGATCTGCGGAGCGAGTGGTCTGCGAACATGGATTCGCTGGTACAACGCGGCTGGGCGCAACGTTCTCCTGATCGCTTTCAACTCACGCACCAGGGACTACGATTCGCAGACTCCGCCGCTGAGATGTTTTTGCGGTGAGGCGTCAGAGACTCAATCGTCCTTCACACTTTTCCCTTACCGGGTGTCGCGTTTTGAAATAATCTTTCATCGTCATGCGTGAACGTCCGTTGATTCTTGTTTCCCCCAGCGTCGAGACCAAAGGCGCGGAGTTTGAAGATTTGTCGCTCAGTCTATCGCTGCCGTATGAGCGGGCGTTGCTGGCAGCGGGGGCGTTGCCGTGGCCGATCATCTCGCTGACGTCGCGTGAAGAGATCGCGGAGTGCGTGCGCCGTGCGGATGGCGTATTGCTCACGGGTGGCGAGGATGTGCATCCGGTGCTTTATGATCAGAAGATGCCGCAGCGTTTGCGGAAGAAGTGCATTCTCACGCCGGATGGCGGTTGCCGGGACTTGCGCGAACTGATGTTGGTGGATGAAGTGTTCCGCCAGCGCAAGCCGTTGCTGGCGATCTGTCGCGGGCAACAGATTTTAAACGTGGCGTTGGGCGGGACGTTGTTTGCGGACATTCCCACGGAATTGCCCGACGCGATAAACCATCGCCGCATGGACGAACGCTGCGCCAAGGTGCATGAAGTAGATTTGACACCGGGCGGACTGCTCGCCAAGATAACGAGCAAGCGTGTTCTAGGCGTAAACAGCACGCATCACCAAGCTGTGAATCGCCTCGCGGATGTTTTATCTGTCTCCGCCAGCAGTTCCGATGGAGTGATCGAGAGTCTGCAATTGAAACCTGAAGTGTCGCACCTGCTTCCGTTCCTGTTGAGCGTGCAGTTTCACCCGGAACGATTGGCGGATCGCCACGCGGAACATCACGCCATTTTTGCCGCGTTCGCGAAAGCCTCCGCGGTTGCACGACGAAAGAAATAATTTTATGAAGGGTAAAGTTCTACTTGTTGATGACGAACCGAACATCCGCGACTTGGTCGCCGCTGTGTTGCAGCGCGAATTTCAGGTGACAGAGGTCGAGAGTGGTGATGCGCTGAAAAAAGCGTTCACAGACAATCCGCAACCCGATGTCGTGGTGCTGGATCAAAAACTTCGCGACGCCACCGGCCTTGAATTGTTGCCGCTCATCAAGAAACGCTGGCCCGATACCGAGGTCATCATGCTCACCGGCATGGGCACGATGGAACTGGCGCTGGAAGCGGGGCGGTTGGGCGCGTTCAACTTTCTGACCAAGCCGTTCGAGACTGAAAAACTTCTCGCGGATGTGCGTTGTGCTTTCGAGAGCAAGCAGAAGAAGCAGGAGAACGTCGCGTTGCGCGGCGCGCTCGAAATCATGAGCGGCAATACCTCACCCGTGTTCAACAGCGCGGAGATGAAGGAAGTCGTCCGCACTGTGGAACGCGTTGCACCGAGCGATGTCACCATCCTCATCTGCGGCGAGAGCGGCACGGGTAAGGAAGTCATCGCCGATCTCACGCATGCCATGAGTTCGCGCAGCAAGGGACGCATCATCAAGATCAATTGCGCTGCGCTGCCTCGCGAACTCATCGAGAGCGAACTGTTCGGCTCGGTCAAAGGCGCTTTCACCGGCGCTCATGCCGACCGCGAGGGTCTGTTCCGTCAGGCCGAAGGCGGCACATTGTTCCTCGACGAAATTTCCGAGATGCCCATTGATACGCAGAGCAAACTGCTGCGCGTCTTGCAGGATCAAAAGGTGCGCCCCGTCGGTGGCAAGTCTGATTACCAGACCAACTGCCGTCTTGTCGCCGCCACGAACCGCAATCCCGAGGAAGCCATCAAGGACGGAAAGTTGCGCGAGGATTTGTATTACCGCATCAGTGCGATCTCGGTGAATCTGCCTGCGTTGCGCGAACGGCGCGATGACATTATGCCGCTCGCCACAGCGTTTCTAAAACGGTTCACCGGTCAGGCGAATCGCACGATCAAAGGTTTTACGCAATCTGCCGTAGATCGGCTCACGGGCTTTGATTGGCCCGGCAACGTGCGTCAGTTGCAGAACGAGATCCAACGCGCTGTGTTGCTCTCTGAAGGCGAGATGATTGACGGCGCAGACCTGTCTATCACGCGCACCAAGCCGGAAGGCGCGGAATCACAGGACACAAACTTCACGCTGCTTGAAGGTGTGGAGCGCAATGCCATCGTAAACATGCTCAAGGAAACCAACGGCAACAAACTTGAAGCCGCCAAACGCCTCGGCATCGGACGCCAGACGCTTTACAACAAGATCAAGGCTTACGGTATCGAGGTTTGAGAGCGTGTTTATGAAGTAGCAGCCGACATGAGTCGGCTCTTACTTTGTTTCAATCCTTGCTCAAGTCGGAAAAATTTGAGCCGACTGACGTCGGCTGCTACGAATCCAGACGGAGTCTCACGGCCTTTTTTTCGGTGGTGACGGCTTTCTGATTTCTGCCCTGAACGTCCCAGCCACATAGCTGTGTTCGTCGTCCGTTGTGGCGATAAAGATTTTTCCTGGCAACCACTTTCCGTTGATCTGGCCGAACTCCAACCGCGCCGCATAGCCGGACTTGAATTCCTTGTTCACTGCTTTGCCGCGTTCATCCTTCCAGCGGAGGATGACTTTGGGCGCATTGGTGCGAGTCGCTTCGATGATCACGGTTCTCCCAGCAAGGTCCTCGATGCGTTTTGCGAACAGGTGAATGGACACGCCGACGTCGGGTGGCCACTTCGTACCCTGTCGCAGATCGAGTTTGCCTTCCTGAATCGTTGAGCGTTCCAGATTAAAACCAAATCCATTCACCGCGCCACTGGATGGCGCGTCAGGAATCACCGCGTTGTCCAGACTGAGCGTCCAGTTGGTCGCAACGGCTGATGGCGGGGGCAGGATGAAAGCAGGTTGAGCGTTGGTCGGAGCGAGCGTTGCGACCAACGCGTTTGTCTCACCGATTTCTTTCCCGTCGCCCGGGTTTTTTTTAGATTTGGTGAAATAAACAATTGAGCCGACAGCAGCGCCGCAGATCAAAACTCCGATGGCAATGGCGGCGACCGGAAGTTTTTTTGTTTCCGGGATGATCGGGGCATCGACTTTGCCGGGCAGGGGAAAGGTAGGTGTTTTGACTTCAGACGCCGTGAGCACAAAGTTTGTTTTGCCCGGCGCGGGTGCTTGAGGCACGACGAGTTTGCGGAAGCAGGTGGGGCAATCCATTTGCGAGCCGCTGCTGGCAGAATCACATGTGATGTGCTGGCCGCAGACGGGACATGCAAATTTGAAATCGCTCATGATCGGGGTGCGCTGGGTGACTCGTGCGGGGAAAATGACACCGTTTGAACGTCGCCGCAACACGGTAGTTTGGTCATGTCGCAAATCTGTCTGCGCTTGGTTTTGGGGCTTTGCTCATTAAACTTTCTCCATCATGTCATCTCGAACCTCTCTTTTCTCCACGGCCAACCCCGTCATCGCTATGATCCATCTCGGCGCGTTGCCCGGCACGCCTGCGAGCGGGCTTTCGCTCGCGCAGATCGAGAAGCAGGCGTTGCACGAGGCAAAAATATTCCGCGCAGCCGGAGTCCACGGCGTGATGTTGGAGAACATGCATGATACTCCATATTTGCGCGGGCGCGTCGGGCCGGAGATCGTTGCGAGCATGGCGATCATCGCGCGCGCGGTGAAGCAGGCGTGCGGTCTGCCGTGCGGCGTGCAGGTGTTGGCGGGCGCGAATCTTGAAGCGATGGCCGTGGCGCACGCGGCAGGGTTGGACTTCATCCGCGCGGAAGGTTTTGCGTTCGCGCATGTGGCGGACGAGGGCATCATCGAATCTTCCGCTGCTGAACTGCTCCGTTACCGTCGCAACATCGGCGCGGACGCCGTTCAAGTATGGACGGACATCAAAAAGAAACACAGCTCGCACGCCATCACTGCGGATGTGGACATCGGCGAGACGGCTCATGCGGTGGAATTCATGCGTGGCGATGCCGTGATCGTGACCGGTCTGGTGACGGGCGATGCGCCACAAAGTTCCGACGTGCTCGCGGTAAAAAAGAAAACGCATCTGCCGGTCTATCTCGGCTCAGGTGTGACGGCGGCGAATCTGGAATCGTTCTTCGCTGCTGCGGATGGATTCATCGTCGGCTCGGAGTTCAAGCAGGGCGGGCATTGGGCGCGAGCGGTTGATCCGGCGCGAGTGAAACGATTCATGTCCGCGCACCGGAAGCTGGCGTAGCCAGTGTGTTCGGTGGGGCGAGCGTCATCGCGAGTCGGCTCGTCAGCAGCCTCGACCCACCAAAACCTACTTAGCACTACCGCGCTGTTGCTCCGCCGAGTTTCTCCGCATAAACTTGGCCTGCGATTATCACCGAAGAATTTATGATCTCACTCAGCTTTCCATTTACCGAAGAAAAGATTCGCGCTCTCAAGGTCGGCGATGAGGTTCTCATCTCCGGCGTCGTGTTCACCGGGCGCGATGCGGTTCACAAGTATTTGCACGAAGGTGGGAAACTGCCGTCGGGTGTGAGCTTCAAGGACGGCATCGTGTATCACTGCGGCCCAGTGATGATGCAGCAACCGGACGGCTCGTGGAAATGCACCGCTGCTGGTCCGACGACTTCAATCCGCGAAGAGCCGTATCAATGGCAGATTATCCGCGACTTCGGATTGCGCGGCGTCCTCGGCAAAGGCGGCATGGGCGACAAGACGCTCGCGGCCTGCAAGGAGTACGGCTGCGTGTATCTGCACGGCGTCGGCGGCGCGGCTCAGGTGCTGGCCGAATGCGTGAAGAAGGTTCGTAATGTGTATTTCAAAGACGAGTTCGGCGCGCCCGAAGCCATCTGGGAACTGGAGATCGTGGATTTTCCTGCCGTGGTGACGATTGATGCGCATGGGAATTCGTTGCACAAGGAAGTGTTCGAGAAAAGCCAGGCAGCACTCGCGTCGCGGGTTTGAATTTTTCGCCGGGAAAACAACCACGAATAGACACCAATGGACACGAATTCCAGAGACGCGTATTGAATCAGTGTTAATCCGTCAAAATAAAACCCCCGCGCCATTGAGACGCGGGGGTTGCTTTTAAGATTCCAGATTACTTCTTCTTGTCGTCTTTGTGAGCAGCGGCGCACTTTTCTTTGCAGGCGTCGGTGCATTTGTGTTTGGCTGTGCACTTTTCTTTGCAAGCTTCGGTACACTTGTGGCCTTTGGCCTTGTCGCCTTCACATTTGCCGCAATGAGCGTTGGCGGCGACAGCGAAAGCTGCGATGGCGAGAACTGCGATCAATTTCTTCATGGTAGTACTTTGGTTAATGTTTATGTTTTTTTTAACGGCTAACATGAGAACATTAGACGAGCATTGCTCGCTTGCAAGTTTGAACCCAGCCCCTCGTCCCGCCGCTCCGCCAAGAATCGCCGCCAAGAATCGGTTTGCCAACAACTCCCCCGCTCGCTACCGTCCTGCCCAGATAACCGTGAATCGCACGACAACAACAATTTAGCGTTCGTCTCCAGACGAGATGAACGCCCACGCCTCAGACCGCAAGTCCGGGGCGTTTTTGTTTCCCAATATGAAAGACAGGATTAACAGAATGAACAGGATTGAACTCTCGGAGTTCCGGCTGTTGGAATTTTGTTAATCCTGTTAATCCTGTCTCACTTTTATGGCCGAAGAAAATCAACCGCAGCAGCCGAACCCCGAGCGCAAGACGCTCGATGACCGCAACAAGATGTCCGACCTCGAACGCCTCCGGCATTCGTGCGCGCATGTCTTTGCGACCGCCGTCCTGCGCATCTGGCCCGAGGCCCAGCTCGCGTACGGGCCGCCCGTCGAGACCGGGTTCTACTATGACCTTGAAATGCCGCATCGCGTCACGCAGGAGGATTTTGCGCGCATCGAGGAGGAGATGAAGAAGGAGATCAAGGCGAACAACGTCTTCCAGAAGATCGAAGTGCCGCGCGAACAGGCCATCAAGGACGCGCAGAGCGGTCGCCTCGGCGGTTTGTCCGAACGCCCCGGCAACGTGAGCAAGTTCAAGCTCGACCTCATCGCGCAGATTCCCGAGGGCGAAGCTATCTCGTATTTCCAGAACGGCGACTTCCTCGATCTCTGCGCCGGGCCGCATGTGATGCGCACGGGCAACATCGGCGCGTTCAAGCTCACGACCGTCGCCGCCGCGTACTACAAGGGCGATGAGAAAGGTCCGCAGCTCCAGCGCATTTACGGCACGGCGTTCAAGAACAAGACCGCGCTCGACGAGTATTTCAAGATGCTCGAGGAGGCCAAGCGCCGCGACCATCGCAAGATCGGCGCGGAGATGGGGCTGTTCGCGATTGACACGGAATTTGTCGGGCCGGGCATGCCGCTGTGGCTGCCCAAGGGCACGGTGCTCGTCGAGGAACTGGAGAAGCTGGCGAAAGAGACTGAGTTCGCTGCCGGCTACGTCCGCGTCCGCACGCCGCATCTGGCCAAGGAGAAAATGTATAAGACCTCCGGGCATCTGCCGTATTACGCGGAGTCAATGTTTCCGCCGATGGAAATGGATGAACACCGCGCCGACCGCCAGAAAATCGAAGCCCGCATTGCCGAACTGGAAAAACAGCTTGCCGACCACGCGAAGAAAACCGGCAACGCCTAATTTTTAATCCTCCAAAGCCCGCTGGATTCGCCGCAAGCAATTCAGCGGGTTCTTTTTTAGCTCACATTCCCAAATCCGAATCACACGCCAGCCAAGTTCTCGTAACTTGCGATTCACAATTTTGTCGCGGGATTTGTTCCGAACGACTTTGCCATCCCAATACTTTCGATTTAATGCCAGACGCCGATAACATTTTGGGCAACCGTGCCAGAAGCATCTGTCAATGAAGACCAAAGATTTCTTCCGTGGAAAAATGAAATCAGGATTGCCTGGCAAGTCAGAGGGCGTGTAGCGGAGTACATCACGGCCAGAATCCTAAGTTTCGAGGCATCATCGAAACAGGGCGTTGCAGCAAGTGCGGAGCGCAGATACTTGCAGATGGATGACGATGTTGTAGCCCAATACCGAGATTGGCTGAAAACTTCACCTTGCACCTGATCTCCAACTAAACTCAAACCCCCGCTTCTGGAAATTTCTCCCTGATGCGTCTGCGGATTAGCTCTTCATGGACAGGTTGCAAACGGCGGCGGTTGATCAGGCGTTCCACGGCATCGAGGAGTTCCATCCAATCTTCCAAAGGCGGTTCGGGCACGACTTCCCATTGGTCAAAGCGTTTGGCGCGGTGAGAGAATTTCCATTCGCCACCCACGCGCTGCGCGGTGACCTGGAGTTTCTCACCTTCCTCGGTGATCCGTTTCCAACTGACTTCGGCTTTGGGCATGTTCTTTTAAGTCTAAGGTCTCAGGTCTGAAGTCTAAAGTTGCCGCGCGCGGAATCCAGACTTTAGGCGTTAGACTTCAGGCTTTAGACTGTTTTGTTTTTACGGCAAATCAATACTCGTCACCGCCATCGCGGCGATGCCTTCTTCGCGTCCGATGAATCCCATGAGTTCGTTCGTCGTGGCTTTGATCCCGATCTGCGCTTCGCGCACGCCGAGCGCATCGGCGATGCACGCTTTCATGGCGGCGATGTGCGGATAAATCTTCGGTGCTTGCGCGATGACCGTGGCGTCCACATTCACGATGCGACCACTGCGCTGCAACACCTGTCGCGCGGCTTCTTCCAGAAAGATTTTGCTCGGCACATCTTTCCAACGCGGATCGGTGTTCGGGAAAAAGTGTCCGATGTCATCCTCACCCAGCGCGCCGAGGATGGCGTCGCAGATGGCGTGCATCAACGCGTCCGCGTCCGAGTGACCGTCGAGGCCTTTGGTGTGTGGAATCTCAACGCCGCCGAGAACGAGTTTTCGTCCCGCGACCAATTGATGAACATCGTATCCGATGCCGACGTGAACCATGCGGGGAGCTTAGAAGAGACTGCGCGAGCGAGAAAGGTTTATTCCAACCACGACGGTTCTCCCTTCTCAATCTCCTCCCCCGGAGATTATAATTGAGAACAAGAGTAAGATTAAGACCGAACTACTTCACCGCATCGAACACTTCCTCCGCATCATTCCGCCTGCTCGATGATTTGAGAAAGCCTTTGTCCATCAGAACCGTGATGATGCGATTCGCCGTGAGCCGATCGACGCGCATGAGATGGACGAGTTCGGACGCGGTGATTCCATCCTTGCCGTTTTGATGGATGATCTCGATGGCTTCGGCGACGGGCAGCTTGTAACCCGCGTTCAGCAGAAACCCACCAACGACGAGCAGACCCAATCCCGCGAACACCGTCGCGCGCTTGTTGAATGGCATCGGTTCTTTGAAAAAGATATCGAGCACGAAGAACAGTCCCACCGCGACCGCCACCCATCCCGCCGTCTTCAGCCCCTGCCGACGGCGATGGAATTTGTAGTAATTGAATTCAGCCATGATGTTGCCCTTCACTTTTTCAGCGACTCTGTTCCCGAACTCGTGCGACGGAGCAATTCCATCGGCGCGACGGATGCCTTTTCCAAATCAGTCCACAAGGTGCCGTTGCCCGCGTAGATCAGTGAGAGTTTCACACGCTCCGGCAATTGCTTCGCGAACTGGAGCGCGTTGTAATCTGCCGCGCTGCCTGCTGCCGCAACTTGTTGCGCGAAGCCTTCGCCCTCCGCCTTGCCCTTCATCTCCACGACCTTCGCCTCTGCGCCGCCGATCTTGCGTCTCGTGTCCGCCTTGATGCTGGCGGTCTGGCGCGCGAGTTCCGCGGCAAGCAGGCGTCCTTCCGCCGCGAGTTGATTGACGGCCTTCTCGCGCTCGGCGGCGGTGTTGCCTTCGAGGCGTTGCGTTTCGTATTCCACGACTTGTTCAATCTGGCGGATCAATCCGACGCTCTCGTCGAGCTGTGCTTTTTTCGCTTCGGTCTTGGTCTTCTCGACATTGGTAATGTTCCACTCGGCGGCGATGCGCGAATCCTGAATCGGCCCGGAGATGTTATCCGGCACGAGTGTGTCCTGCACGAGCGCGAGGTCCACTTGCAGGCGTTTCTCCTTGAGCGTCTTTTCAATCGTCTCCTGAAACGCGCCCTGAAACTGCTCGCGCTTGTCGCCCACGATGAAGTCCACCGCGCCGAACGTTGAGCCTTTGATGCGTGCGGTGGAATTGATCTGCGGGATCAAAATGTTCTCCTCGATCTTGTGGATGTTGCCGTAGCGCGCGAAGACTTCCGGCGCATCCGACGGCAATAATTGCCACAGCAACGTCACATCAATCGTGATCTCGAAACCGTCGCTGGATGGAAACTTCACCGCGCCCAACACAGGTTTAGCCGGTGCGGCAGAACGGATGTCCTGCTGACGCTGAGGACGCCCCGGCACTGCGCGCGACTTTTCCACGCCTTGTCCGGTGGTTTGCGTCTCCGGCAACTTGCCCGCGTGCGCCATCGTGACCTGATTGAATCCCACCTCGATGCTCTCCACCGAGTAAGCTTCGGGATTGAGCGCGTAAAGACCGGGTTCGAGTACGCGCTTTTGCACACCGCGTTCGCCTTCTTCGGCGAGTTGACCTTTGGCCGTCTTGCCCGAACGCGCAGCGATGACGCCGACGTGACCGGGTTCAATCTCCACCATCTTCACGATCTTCACCTCGAACGCGTACGGGTTCAGTTTGTAAGTGCCCGGCAACAATACATCGCGCTGGATGCCGCGCTCGTCTTTGCCCGCGAGGAATTCTCCGGGCGGCAGCTCCTTGCCAAACTTGTTAATGACCACGCCGAGTTCACCCGGCCCGACGATGACCTGTGGATGCAACTGACGTTCGTAGAGAAACGGGTTGAAGAAATGTCGCCCCGTGCCGTAAGGCGTGAGGCGCACACCTTTCTCGCCGTCACCGGCGATGATCTTGCCCGGCGGCATTTCCTTGCCGGTCTTGGCCACGACCACGAGCATCCTATCCGGAGGCACGTCCACAGCCTCCACCATCCATTTCCAGATGCCTTCGTAAACGACAACGTAGCCAACGACGACTACAGCCACTGCGATCAGAATAATTTTTTTCACTTCACACCTCCTTTGCCCGCGGGCAGAGACAATTCTTTGAACGGTTCAGCCAGAACGCCGTCCGAGTTCGCCATGATGGATTCGATGTTCGGCGCAATCTTGTTCAGATAAATGTTCCGCGCGTAAGCCGAGCCGTTGCCGAACGGCGCGATGATCGCCCGCATCGCGCTCGCCTCCGCCAGTCGCGTGTAAGTGATCACGTCCGCGTCGCCCTGACCGATGGCGATGATCCCCTGCGCGTTCTTGTCCGCCGTCTCCAAATCCTTCTTCGCCACTTCGAGATCACGTTGCGCGCCGATGATGACGACTTCCTTATCCTTCGTGGCTTTCTGGATTTCGTTCTTCCGCATCGTGTCCGCAGCCACCACGCGCACCTTTTGATCCTGCAATTTCTTTTGCTCCGCTACCTTCGCGTCGGAGACGGCGCGCTCAATCTGATTCTCATACGTCGTGCGTGTCTGCACCGCGATCTCGCGATCACGGATCGGCTCGGCGATTTTTTGCGGCGGCTCGATCTCGCTGATCAACGCGGCCTTGATGAGAATTCCCTTCCGCGCAGACTCGGTCGTGATGTGTTTGCTGAACTCATCTTGAAACGTCTTCCGCACCGTGCCGCTGATCACGTCGGCGGAACTGTATTTCGAACCCTGCACGCGGCTCATCGAAAGCGCGGAGCGAAGGATGACTTTGTTCACCACATCCTCGGCATCGCCGATCATCACGAACACTTCCGGCGCGCGACCTTCCTCGACAGCCCATTCCACCGTACCCTTCACAGGGAAACGGAATCCGTCACGCGAAAGAAAGCTGATCTCGAATTCCGTCTTGTGACTCTGCACGCCCACGATGTCCACGCGATAGATGTAGGGATTGAGATAATACGTGCCCGGACGCAGCGGAGTTTTCTGCACGCCCTGTTCGCCTTCACTGACGAGGAAGGTGTTCGCCTCAGCGGGGGACTTGCCATACTTGAGCGTCACCACGCCGACCTCGCCGGGTTCAACCTTCACCGCAGGACGCTTCTCGACGTTGTAGGCAAAAGGATTGATGCGATAAGTTCCCGGACGCAACGGCTCGGCGATGATGCCGCGATGCAGTTTCCCGTCCGCCTCCTTCTCGCTCACCACAAATCTTCCCGGCGGCGGCAGCGCCCCGAACTGCCGCACCATCACGCCCACTTCGCCGTCTTTGATCTGCGTCAGTGGCTCAATCTTCCAATCCCAGAAAACAGGATCGTAGAAGTAGCGTCCCTCGCTTAACGGTTCGAGTTGAATGCCCTTTTGATCGGATGTCAGGGCGATGATGTCGTCGGCGGGAATATCTTTCCCATCCTTCTTGATCAACACCGCGCAATAGCCGGACGGCGGCTCGATGCGACAGAAGAACCAGGTGAAAACAAAACCTGCCACGGCGAGCACAACCGCCAGCACCGCGACGGCCAACGCCGCCCGGGCCTTGTCAAAACCGTATCGTGCGCCGCCGCCTTCGGAATAATTTGGACTTCGATCACTCATAATATTGGATGCGTAATAGTAATTCGCGCACAGTAAAGCAAGCGCGGCGCGATCTGGCTGTTACACACTCGCGCTCAGTTTGGAAGTGGCAACGTGAAGCAGAACTTTGCGCCCTTGCCCGGCTCGCTCTCCACCCACACACGCCCGCCGTGGCTTTGAACGATGTGTTTGACGATGGACAAGCCCAGCCCTGTTCCGCCCTGATCTCGCGAGCGCGCCTTGTCCACGCGATAA
>CAMCWI010000045.1 GCA_945882065.1 Akkermansia muciniphila | reverse complement strand
ACTTGGCGACCATTTCTTCCTTGAGCTTCTTCTGTTCAGCGGTGGGTTCTTTCTTCGCTGCAAACACGGACACGTTTCCCACGAGCGCAAGACCTACTGCGATGATGATTAGTTTCTTCATGTTTATATTTGGATTATTAGTGTGCTAGCTATTGCCGACGGAACGTCCGACGGTAAGTATTGCTAGTTGATGCAATGCTATAGATGTACCCGGCCGATAGCCATACTACAAACGGGGTAGATACAGACCGGGCTGAATGCTTCGTTTAGAGGCGTTTCAGGGTCATTTCCGCCGCACGGTGACAAAATAGGCTCCACCCAACTCTTTCATCTGGGCATCAAAGAAGGAAGCATTGAGCATGGTTTCTCCCGCCTTGAGCTTCGCGTTGAATACTGCGGCCGTGTCGGATTCGCCCACAGGTTTTTCATCAGAGAAGTCGCCAATCATGATCCGCGCCTTCGTGATGGGCAATGCCACACCGGCTGGAGCTTTGTAGTTCGAGCCTTTGTCCTGGGATACCCACTCCGGCACTGTTCCGCGAATGGCGGTCCTAGCTTCTTCGGGCCAGCGACGCACCGCGATCTCGTAGTCGCCGTCTTGAACCACTTTGACGAACCAATCCCCGTTGGGCGCTGTGGCTACGCGGATGTATTTGGCGTCGGATTTTCCCTTGCCTTTATCGAAGCGCGACGACGGCGTCAACGTGGTTGGGTTTTCATGGTCGTCGCCGACAAATATCGGGCTGCGCCTTTGGAACGAGGGCAATACTCCGCTCCACCATTCATCGTATCGCGCGCGCATTTTTGCGGCGACCTCCGGGTGTTTGGTGATCACATTCTTCTCCTGGCTGGGATCGGTGGAGAGATCAAACAATTGCTTGTTGTGAACCAGTCGCCAGCGCTGCCACATAACCGCAGCATCGCCTTTCGGCGAGCGCTCAAACTGAACTACGAGCGTGCGGTCGGGGATTGATTTCTTTTCGCCGCGCAACGCACGAGCCAAGCTGACGCCATCGAACTTTGCGCCTTTCGTATCCTTGATGCCGCAGAGATCCACCAACGTCGGCAAGATATCCTGAACTTCAGTCAACTCACCGACATCCGCTCCCACTAGCAGTTTTCCCTGCGGCCAGCGGATGAAACAGGGCGAGCGATGACCGCCCTCGAAATACTCTCTTTTCCGTCCACGCATCCCCGCATTGAAAACCTTACCGCCAAATGTCGCACCATTGTCGTTCATGAAGATGACGATGGTGTTTTCACTCAGACCGGATTTGTGCAGGAACGCATCGAGTCGACCCACGTTCTCATCCACGTTCGCCAACATGCCAAAACCGCTAGCGATGTCCGGCTCTTGATCCTTGTACCGGTCTCGATACTTCTGCGGCACTAAATGCGGACCATGCACCAGATTCAGTGGCAGATAGCAGAAGAACGGTTCTTTCTTCGCAGCACGCTCGCGCATCCAGCCCATGGCTTCATCGAACAAAATGTCGTTACAGTATCCTTTGAACTGGCGTGGCACGCCGTCGGCGCCACGAAACCATGGATCGAAATAATCATTCGCCCAGTAGTCGTCGCTCTGACCGATCAGGGCGAGATGGAAATAAAGCACGTCTTGAAACCCGCGATCTTGCGGGCGGTAGGGATAGTTGTCACCCAAATGCCATTTGCCAAACTGACCGGTGCGATATCCATTGGCCGCGAAAATGTCCGCCGCCGTCGGAATTCCCGGACGCAACAACATCCGCGACGTGGCAACTTGGCTGGCGCCGTTGCGGAAACAATCCATGCCTGTTAGCAATTGCCCACGCGTGGGCGTACACATCGGCGCAACGTGGAAATCGGTGAGCCGTACGCTCTCCTTGTGCAGCTTGTCCACGTTCGGGGTTTTCATGATCGGATTGCCGTGGCACGAGTAATCGCCATAGCCCGCGTCGTCCACGAGCACGATGAGGACATTGGGTTTAGCAGCCGCCTCGCCTGCGACAGTTCGCAGCGCAATCGAACACAGAGCGATGGCGCTGAACGTTAGCATCTTTTTCATGTCTTAAAACAGGTGGGGGCGATTCGTCCCTCGGAATATCAAAGCAGTCATTTGGTTGGCTCGACTCCGATCAATTTGCGCCACGCCGCCATGGATCGGGTCAGATTTTTCTTAGGGTCGCCCTTGAGGCCGTAACACTGCAAGCCGATGGGGCCGCGATAGCCCGCCGCGTTGAGCTCCTTCAAAAATTGGCCCAGATCGAATTTGCCGTCACCTAACATTTTAATCGTCTCCTTGAATGTAGAACCGCAATCCGCCCCATTCAGAGTCACCGAGTAAAGATACGGCGCACTGGCTTTGATGATGTCCCGCATGCGCTCGCAGTTATTGGCCACCAATTCGTGGGCAAGATTGAGCGTCAGCCCCACGTTCGGGCGATTGATTTGCTTCAACAACCGCAGCGCATCTTCGGCGGTGGCGACGTAACATCCCCGGTGCGGATAAATCGCGACCCTTAATCCCGCCGCCAACGCAAAGTCGGCGACTTCCTCGACCATTTTCACCGCTTCGGCATCGTGCTCGTCCTTCATTTCTCCAATGGTGAGCCAGACAATTGCATCCGTTCCCCGGAGCAGTTGGATGGCGTTGGTCAGGCCGACTTCATATTGAGGAGAACGATCGAGATGGGCGTTGATGTAGATGGCGTACAGCCGCAAGCCTTCTGTCTGAAATGCGCGTAGGCGATTCGTGAGGTCGGCGGTCCCGTCATAAGTGATGCCGTCGAAGCCAAGTTCCTTCAACACCCGGGCCTGTTCCACGGGAGTCCATTTTCCACGGCCCACGCCGTTGTCCATCGCAAAGAATGGATGTTGAATTGCGAACTGGGCGGTGGCATCGCCAGCTAACGCAAAATGCGCCATGAATGCGATGGCGAAGGCCAGAGTGAAAAACAATTTCATATTCAAGTCCGCAGGTATTGACATTACGAGCCTCACACTGTCACACGGAACACACAGGACCAGCGTGCGGAGTTTGGCGATCTCAGCGACAGCTTTGAACAAAAAGGTAAGCACTGAAAAGTAAAATCGAAGGAAGCAAACTCGCTTGTTTTCGTTTGTTAGTCCCGCCAAGTTGTCGTCATGCAAAAATCCTGTTACAAAATTTTTACGCACTTATGCCTCGCCAGTGTGATTTGCTTCACAACCCGTGGACTCATCTCAGTTGCTGAAGAACCGCGCGCACTTTTTGTTGAAGGCTATGCGGGCCGCGTCAGCTATAGGCCAGGCGAAGAGTTGACCTTGCATGTCTCCACGAGCGCGAAGGTTTTCTCCGTCGAGATCATTCGGCTCGGTGCGAAACCGGAATCGGTGTGGTCGTCAACCTCAGTCGCAGGCCGCGAACATTCGGTTCCGGAAGATGCCTCCTCGCACGGCTGCCGGTGGCCAGCGGCGGTGACAGTGAAAATCCCAGACGCGTGGCGCAGCGGCTATTATCATGTGGCGTTGCGGGCGCGTGATCGCGGTGGAAAATTCATTCAGATGAACACGCGGACTGCGGAGGGCAGTTGCTTCTTTGTTTTGAGACCTGCCGAGCCGGGAAAAGCGTCCACGATTCTTCTGCAACTTTCCACCCACACCTATAACGCCTACAACAGTTGGGGCGGGTTCAGTCTCTACGCATTCAATGGCCGCGGCGGCAACCAGGGCCATCGCGTATCTTACGAACGCCCTCCCTGGAGCGAGTTCGGGAAATGGGAACAACCGTTCGTCGAGTGGGCGGAACGCAACGGCTACACCTTCGACTTCGCGGCGAATGGCGATCTTGAGTCCCACCCGGAGATGCTGAAGGCATATCGCCTAGTGTTGAGTGTGGGTCACGACGAATACTGGTCCGGCCCCATGCGCGACAACTTGGAGAAGTTTATCACCGATGGCGGCAATGTGGCGTTCTTCAGCGGTAACACCTGTTGCTGGCAGGTCCGCAGCGAGGATGAAGGGCGGGCCTTGACCTGCTACAAACAGAATTTTTACGTTGATCCCGTTTATCAGAAGCGTGAGTTCAAAACGTTGAGCACGGCCTGGAGTCATTATCTTCTCAAACGCCCCGAGAACGAGCTGACAGGCGTCGGCTTTCTGTGGGGCGGCTTTCATAAGAGCCACGGACAGTTCATGGATGGGTCAGGCGCATTCACGGTGCATCGCCCTGATCATTGGATTTTTGAAGGCACTGGACTCAAGCGAAACAGCGAGTTCGGCGGCAAGGATACAATCGTCGGTTATGAGTGTGATGGTTGTGAATTGGAGTGGCGCGACGGGCTGCCGTTCCCGACCCACAAGGACGGCACGCCGGAGTCCTTCACTGTCCTGGGCACTGCACCCGCGCGTTGGCATCCGGCCGACTGCGAGTGGTACGAGAAATGGGAAATTGGCAGGACCGGTGCAGCCTGCCTCGGACTCTACATGCGCGGCGGCACTGTCTTCACCGCCGGCACCACCGACTGGGCGCACGGACTCAAAGGCGGCGATCCCGCCGTGGAGCGCATCACAAAGAACATCCTCGACCGTCTCTCCAAATGAATATTTTTTCTGCGCCCGCTCAAGTCCTGCGTGGAAACTGTCTATATCGCAACACGGTTAACGATTCGTGTTTCGGACTTCGAATTGCTTTCAGATTTCGTTCTTGCGGGTTCACGCTGGTGGCGACCGTCCTTGCCCTTGTCGCCGCGCTGCCGCAGCGCGTATCTGCGCAATCCGTCCCCGCCGAGCGTCCGCGCACGCGACCCGCCTCCGCGCTCACGGGTTGGGCTGATTGGGAGAAAGGCGAAGAAATGCTCAAGAGGCTCAACGTCCCACCCGCTCCCGTGCGCACGGCAGAGGAGGAGTTAAAGACCTTTAAGCTCGCGTCCGGCTATCGCATCGAACTCGTCGCCGCCGAGCCACTGGTTCAAAACCCGATCTTCTTCGAGTTCGATCCCGACGGACGCATCTGGGTCGTCGAATACCAGGGTTACATGCGCGACCTCGCCGGGAGCGGTGAGGGCGATCCCATCTGCCGCGTGGTCGTGCTCGAAGACACCGACGCCGATGGCCGCGCGGACAAGAGCACGGTCTTTCTCGACAAACTCGTGATGCCGCGCTCGTTCGCCTTTGTCAAAGGCGGCGTGTTGTTGCAAGAGCCGCCCAAGCTGTGGTTCTGCGAAGACACTGATGGTGACCTGCGCTGCGACAAACGCACCGAGGTCGGCACGATGGGCGTCGCGGGCAACCCGCAGCACACCGCCAACGGTCTGCGTTACGGCATCGACAACTGGCTACATAACGCCGACTGGTCCAAGCGCCATCGCTGGTCACGCGATGGCAAACTCATTGAGGAAGAAACCATCCATCGCGGGCAGTTTGGGCTGACGTTCGACGAGACAGGCCGCTTCTTCACTTGCTATGAGAACAAAGCGCTGCATGGAGATTACCTTCCCGCCGAGTACCTGCTGAAAAATCGGAGTCTGCTGAAAGTCTTGCAGCGCGGCGGCGGACGCTCCGGGTTCGGCGTCAACGTGAATATCGGCGCCAAGGCTCAAGAGATTTTCCCCATCCGCGTCACGCCCGCCATCACTCTCGGCGCGCTCGAACTTCGTGACGATGGCCGGTTGCGCACCTACACCATCGCCAGCGGCGTTTGCTGCTACGATGGCCACCAGTTTCCCCCGGACGCTCGCGGGAATTTTTTCGTCCCGGATTCCGGCGGACATTTGCTCGGACGGCTGACGACTCCGCCCGGCATCGCGCCCCTAGCATCACGCTATTATCCTGCGGAACAAGAATTCCTCGCTTCGACCGACGAACGCTTCCGCCCCGTCAACGCACGCGTCGGACCCGATGGCGCGCTCTACGTGGCCGACATGTATCACGGTATCATCGAGCACGTCATCTTCATGGTGCCGTGGCTGGCAAAGCAGATTCAGGAACGCCACCTAGATCAAGGCAACGACCTCGGTCGCATCTGGCGCATCGTTGCCGAGAACCGCCCGCTCGACCGCCGTTCGCCGAAGCTCGCGCAAGCGGCCAGCTCCGTACTGGTGAAAACACTTGCGCATCCGAACGGCTGGCATCGGCTCACCGCGCAGCGCCTTCTCGTCGAGCGAAAGGACACCACTGCCATGCCTCTGTTGCGAGAACTGGCCGCACGCGGCAACTCATCCACAAACTCTCTCGGCCAACTTCACGCTCTCTGGACACTCGAGGGACTTGACGCACTCGACCTGGAGACCCGGCTGTCCGCACTCGATAGCGCTGATGAACGCATCCGTGCCGCCGCCGTGCGTCTTTGTGAACGAGAAGCAAGTCCCGAAGCACTCACCGCGCTCACCGAGCGCCTCGCAGACCCCTCGCAATCCGTCCGCCTCCAACTGGCACTTTCGCTCGGTACGTTCCGCGATGCGAAGGCGACCGGGCTGCTCGCACAACTGCTCGCCCGTGACGATCACGCGCTTTTTCGCACCGCCTCGTTAACTGGGCTGGCCGGAAGCGAACTGGAATTCCTGACCGAGTTGTTGCGTGACCGCCGAAATAACAAGACGGATACTCAGAATGCTTTCTTTCTCCTGACGTCCTCGGCGAGCGAGGAGCATCTCCGCCGGCTCACCACGCTGCTCGGCCAGTGCGTTCTCGAAGAAGCGCAAGCTACGCGGGTAAATGCATTGTTTGATCTCTTTGAGGCGACCACCCCAGACCGCTTGTGGCCGCGCGATGCATTGCTCGAAGCCTTCGCAAGTGTGCGTAATAACCGTCCGTTCGCACTCGCGAAGGAGCCGACGGCACTCACCACATTGATTCACAGTCCAGAGCGTGGTCTACGCGCGGCTGCGGAAAAAGCATTGAATCAGTTCACTTGGCCCGGAGCGAAACTGGCGTCCTGGCTGACAGAGAGTGGCCCGCCGCTCACGCCGCAGCAGGAGAAACGTGTTGCTGCAGGGCAGGAGTTGTACGCCATGACCTGCGCCGCGTGCCATCAACCGCACGGCGGTGGCAACGCCGGAGTATCCCCGCCGCTCGCAGGCAGCGACTGGGTGACTGGCCCTCCCGAGCGTTTGGTGCGTATTGTTTTGCACGGCCTCTATGGACCAATCCAAGTGAATGATCAGGAATGGAATCTCAGCATGCCCGGGTTCGGCGAGAGCGGCATCTTCGACGATGAAAAACTTGCCTCCGTATTGAGCTATGTCCGTCGAGCGTGGGGCAACACCGGAACGCCCATAGAGCCTGCGCTCGTCGCCAAGGTGCGGAAGGAAACCGCCGGACGCACACTGCCCTGGCGCGCAGAGGAACTGGTTCACGTCGTCAGCAAAACCGACGAAACACCACCAATCCAGCCCAGCGCGAATGGAGACGTTGTTTTGCCAGCGAGCCGCGCAAATGTCTTTGCGCAGCGGCTTGCCTATCGCCCCGCGCTTGATCTGCTCGGCCCGTGGATCAACAAAGACGACGTGGCTGAGTGGCGTGTGAATGTGCCGAAGGGTGGGACGTACGAGGTCTATGTGCTGCTTGCAGCAGACGAAGTTTCCGCAGGAAACCAGTTCGCCGTGGAAACCGAAGGCAGCCAAACGATCAGCACCGTGCAATCAAGCGGCGGCTTCGACCGCTTCCGGGAATTTCCCGCGGGCAAGCTGACGCTCCACCCCGGCGTCAACCGCCTGCTGATGCGTCCGCACGGCCCGCTCCAAAGCGAACTCGCCGATGTGCGAAGTCTGCGCCTTGTGCCAGCGCGGTAAAAGAATGCCCAAATAGCGGATCGAGTATTCAACTCAACAGCCAAGTGCCCTACCGCAAGAGCGCCTTAAGCTTGGAGATCTCGCCCGTGTAATCAGACTTGCCCGCTAGATTGGTCCACTCCCAAGGATCTTTCTGTTCGTCGTAAAGCTCCTCCGTTCCGTCCTTGTAACGGATGTAACGCCAGCGCTCGGTGCGCAGAGCTTTGTTGCCGTCGCCCATGGTCATGATTGCCGCTTGCTTCCATTCGGCATTGGGATTCTTGAGCAACGGCACGAGACTCTGGCCTTCATTGTCAGCCTTCGGCGGCAGCCCGGCCAGTTCGAGCAGCGTTGGGTAAATGTTCAGCAAGGTCACCGGCGTGTGGCAGCGACTACCCGGTTTGGTCACGCCCGGGGCCACGATGATGAACGGAATCCGGTTGGCTTTCTCCCACAAGGTGAATTTCACGCAACTGGTCTTGTCGCCCAAGTGATAGCCATTGTCCGACCACAACACGATGATGGTGTTGTCGGCCTTACCCGAGGCATCCAGTTTGTCCAACAACCGCCCGACCAGCGAGTCGGCGTAACTAGACGCTGCCTGATAACACTGCACCATGCGTTGCAGGCTGCGCGGGTCTGGCGGCTGGTGTTGGGTCGTATTGTTGTAGATGAAATGCTGGTCGCTGGCCATCTTCCGTCCGGCTTGAGGAACATCGTCCAGATCGGCGGCGGGCATCGGCGGCATCGTGACCTTGTCCAACGGGTAAGGCTTGAAGAATTCTGCCGCCGCGTAGAACGGCAGATGCGGCCTCAAAATTCCCGCCGCGAGAAACATTGGCTTGTCCGACTTCTCGTCCATCGCTCGCGACACGTACTCGAACATTTTCTCGTCGCCTTGGAGCGCGGAAGTCTCGCCCCAATCCCAACCCACGTTCGCTAGTCCGGAGACGCCCTTCATGTCTTTCGTGTAACCGTTCAGGTGCGGTGCGTCGGTTCGTACCAACTTTTGAAAATCATCCCAGCTATGGCTCGTGCCCCGCGGATCATCACCGGCGGCAGTAAAATGAAAAATCTTTCCCGCGCCCTTCGCGCGATAACCGTTATTCCGAAAATACTGTGGCAATGTGACAGCGTCCGGCTTGGTTTTGTACCAGTCGGTCGTTCCCTTGTTCTCGAAGCACTGAGTCGTCTCCGGTTTGTATCCCGTCAAAACCGCCGCGCGCGAAGGATTACACCCCGGCACAACGCTATATGCGTGCGAAAAGAACATCCCACGCGCCGCCAACCGCTCCAGGTTTGGCGTCTTGATGGGATTGCTCTTGTCGAACAACGTGGTCCAGTCGTTCATGTCATCAATCACGATGAACAACACGTTTGGTTTTTGCGCCGCACCCGCAAAAGCCTGAGCGCTGAGAGCACCCAGCGTCAGGCTAGTCATCAATTTCAGGATTTTCATTTTTTGACTGCATCCTGATTAAATGCCCCTGCCGGAATCATTCGACCGCGTTCCATAACCCGTTTGAGGTATCGAATCCGCAGCTATTTCGCCGAGCGCCTCATGGCGAGGCAGGAGTTGAAGGTGTCCGTTCCTTTTCCAAAACCTCTTTCTGCCACCGGTAATCGGGGTTTGGCTTGGCGTAAAATTTGTCGGGGTTTTCGATCGCCCAGATTTGTTTGCGTATGCGCCAGTTTGTTGGATCGAGTTCCAGTGCCTTGCGAAAACTGGCGAGCGCTGACTCGCGTTTTTCCTGCTGCAATAAAATCTGGCCGGTCAGGAAATGAATGTCCGCATGATCTGGTTTCTGTTCACCCGCAGCACCAAGTTGTTTCATGGCGGCAGGAAGATCGCGTTCAGCCAAAAGGATCGCGGCTAGGTGGACACGGGTGCGCCAATCCTTCGGAGAAACCGCGATGAGTTTTTCCAACTCCGTTTTGGGAATTGAGGACAAGCCGGCTACGGGGGCGATGCGCACTTTACTCGGAGTTTCTTGCAGAACCGTTTCAACTTGTGCCAGAAATTCCTGCTTCGGTCCGTTGCCCAGCGCGCGGATGATCCCCAATTCATCCACCAGAATGCTTATCGGCGTGAGCTTCAATCCGAACGCGCGCCCCAGCACATCCGATTCGTCCACGGCGACCGTGAAAGTCACTCCAGCCTTTTCAACATAGGGTCGCACTACTTTGACTCCTTGCACGTCCACCGCAACGGAGAGGATTTCAAAATCGCGGGCGCGATGCTTCTCGTAAAATTTCTGCCAGGCGGGCAGATCGTTCCGGCAACCACACCAGCTCGCCCAACTGTTGATCAACACTCGCCTTCCTCGATAATCGGCAAGCGAGACCTTTTTTCCGGTCAACGTTGTGAGTGTGAAGTTTGGCGCAAAGCCGCCCGAGTGCGGCAGCTCGTCCGACTTGTTCGTGCTGGACTCGGAAAATGTGAAGCCAACCTGCCTGCGTCCGGGAACGAAGTTGGCTTCGGCGTTCAAGGCTTTCGCAAGTGCCTTAACTTCCACGAGGCGATCGCCGTCCCCACCCGCGACCACCGCTTTCACCAAGGCACAGCGGTCTTGATGACACAACACAAACTCTTCACGTCCGGGCAGAGGCTTGAGTTCGATTTGGAGAAGTGCGGCCAGCGACTTTGCACTCACATAATCGCGACCCTCGTGTTCCATGACAGTTACAAGCGGATTTTCGGCTGCTCGGAGAAAGCTGGTCGGGACAAGCCAAAGCACCAGCAGGATTTGCAGCAGTTGATTCATTTCCAGATGCTCCGGAGATCATACACATTCAGCAAGGTCAACTTCGCGCTGCCGCCTTTGGCCTCTACGCCAAGGTTTAGATCGTCCGCCTTCGGCAGGAACGGCATTGGCACGTAGCTCAGTCCGTCGCTGGCAAAAATTTCCAACCCCATGCGATCGCAGAAGATGGTGAGTCTTTGTTTGCCACCACGCAGCGGAGCGGCCGCACGATGGCCGTTCACGACGAGTTCCTGTTTCTTGGCGTCGTAAACAATCGTCGCGCCACGAACGGTGAACACCACTTCGCTCGCATCGCCCGGCTCAAACTCGGCGCGCAGTTCCACCAATTCGGCTTTGATGCCAGCCAGCGGATTGGCGCTGTCGGGTCGCAACGTCATCGCGCCCAAGTCGTGCGACTTGGTGCGCACTGTTTCCATCTCCTTCACCGGATTCATCGTCAAACGCGGTCCGTCGGCTGTGGTCACTAGTTTCAACTCCAGCGGCATCGTCATGGATTGGTTGAAAGGCATGCCCGGGGTTGGAGTCTGAAACCAACCGATCTGGATGCGGCGGCCATCGTTGGCCGGAATATCGCTGAAAGTTTGTGCTGCATAAAAGCCCTTGCCGAGGTGGCCCGGCAGTTTGGCCTGCTCTGAAGTGAACGTCTTGCCATCAAAAGTTCCGATGGCGTATTCGCTGTTCGCTGCGGTGAGCACCCATTTGTTTTTCGTAGCATCACCATCAACAGCCAATTCAAAAAAGTCCGGGCATTCATGTAAATACCGATTGTCTCCCGTGGCCTCCGTGACACTGGTCAACGTCCAATCACGCAAATTCGGCGACGTGAAAAAGTGAACAGTTCGTTTCTTGGGCGGCGTCACCACGTAGAGCACCATCACCCATTTCTTGGTCGGTTCGTGCCACATGACTTTGGGGTCGCGATTGCCACCGGTGATTTCTTTCAAGACGGGATTGCCGCTGAACTTGGTGAAGTTTCGTCCATCGGTGCTGTGGGCGATGCATTGCACCGTTGGATTGCCCGCCGCAGTATAGATCAAAACGAGCGGCGGCTTTCCGTCTTTGCCGAAGCCGCTGGTGTTGTTCCAATCCACTACCGCGCTGCCGCTGAACATCGGGCCAAACTCATCCGGCGCGAGCACGTCACCCAGTTCTTCCCAATGAATCAGGTCGCGGCTCACTGCATGACCCCAATGCATGTTACCCCAACCCCAGCCGTAGGGATTGTGCTGGTAAAAGAGATGATGCTCGCCATTGAAGTAAACCAAACCGTTCGGGTCATTGTTCCAGCCGCGCCGCGATGAGAAATGAAACTGTCCGCGCAGCGGTTCGCGATAAAGATTCTCCGCGCCCTTGATCATGTCGCTTTGCTCCATGGAAGTCAGCGCCGTGGAATCCGCGGGCAGATTGTCCACCTCCAGCGTCACGCTCTTGCCGCGCCACGCGCTCACGTCCATGAACGCCCACCAGTCCGGCGTGCCGTCGGCCAATGACATTCCATTCTTCAACATCCCGTTGCCGTGTCGCAAATCCGGCTGGCCGTCCACCTTGATCGTGACTCGACGATTTGGCGCACCCTGCTTGATCGGGATATTAAGGTAGCGTTTCTCGATTTTGAATTCCCGATGCACGTTCGTCCGCGCCGGCGGCGACGCGAGATCCACATCAAAACGCACGATGCACAAAGTTTTGTTGGTGTTAAATTGGGCGACGCCCCACTTGATGCCGCGACCCAAGGCTGCGTTCGAAAACGCATCCGGGTCAAACGGTCCGCAACCGGTATGAACCATCGGCAGTTTCGCAGCGCGCACAAAATCAACTCCGTTGGACGACCACTGCACGGTGTATCGCTCGGGCCCGGCGTGATCCACCAACGCCGCCACGCCGCCACGATGCGGCCAGACACAAACCGTGTGACCGCTTTTTAAAACGAGTCCATCGCCGCGTTTCACGAATGGCCCGGCAGGTTGATCCGCGATGGCTAATCCCCATTTCGTCTCCCCTGCCTTATCCATCGGTCGTCGCCCTTTGTAATACATCCACCACTTTCCTTCGCGCCGGATGAGGTGAGCATCATCTACAACGCCTGAATCCCACGACTCCGCGTTGCCCGGAGTGAGAACCGGGTTACCTGTGAATTTCTCCCATGGCCCATCCGGACTGCTTGCCACAGCAACGCCGATTTGCGGCGGAGTTTTGCGCTGGTTCGTTCCTTCATGAACACTCGTTCCGGTGTAGTAGAGATAGTATTTCTTGTTCTTCTTGTTGCCCTGCACCGCCACGTACGGCGTGATGACGCCGAAACCATCCCATGCGCTAGCAGCGCCCTTGCCCAAAGCCTCGCCCTTCGATTCCCACTTCAGCCCGTCCTTCGAAGTCGCGTAATAAATCGTAGAAGCATACGCATGAACACCTTTCTCCCGTTGCGTGTACCAGACATAAAACAACTCGCCGACCTTGATCACGTTGCTTGGATCTTGGCGCGCCAGCTTGGGATCGTAACCAATGCCTTCCAGTTGTGTGATGCGATAGTTCGGCGTCTTCAACTCGGCGGGAATCTCCGCGTCGGCTTGTGCCCTTGGGCTCGCGAGGAACAAACCTACCACCATCATCGCCGAGAAAATCCAATCACCACACTGCTTCGTCGTTGTGTTGAGGTAAGGTTTTGGTCTTTGGGTATTCATTTCTTAAAATTGATTATTTACGGCTGCGACCAGGCTGACTTGAGTTCATGGACATCCAGCGAGTTGAACTTCACCAGAGTTCCAGCGACACCAACCTCGACGCTGAGGACATTTGCGTCCGGAATCACAGGCATCGGCACATAGGTCAACCCATCGCTGGCGAAGACTTCCAATCCGTTGCGGTCGCAGAAGATGGTGAGTCGCTGCTTGCCATTTCTTAGTGGTGCGGGCGCGCGACGTCCGTTCACGATCAACTCCTGCTTCGCGGCATCGTAACTCACCGCCACGCCGCGCACCTTGAAGTGCACCACGCTTGTGGCCCCCGATTCAAACTCGGCACGCAGCTCGATCAATTCCGCACGAACTTTATCCAGAGGATTCGTCTGACCCGGTTGCAGCGTGAGCGAGCCGAGGCGATGCGATTTGGTGCGCAACGATTCCAGCTCCTTCACCGGCGTCCACGTTTGTCGCGGGCCTTCTGCGGTCATGATGAGTTTCACCTCCAACGGGATCGTCATGGACTGGTTGAAGGGCATTCCCGCCGTCGCGGATTTGAACCAGCCGATCTGGATGCGCCGACCGTCGCTCGCGGGAATATCGCTGAAGGTTTGTGCCGCATACAACCCCTTGTTCCCGCGATTGCCGGGAAGCTTGTCGGTTTCGGCTGTGAACTTCGCGCCGTCAAATGTGCCGATGGCGTATTCGTGATTTGCGGCGGTGAGAACCCACTTCATTTTTGAGAGATCTCCATCAACGGGCAATTCAAAGAAGTCGGGACATTCAAAGAGAAAATGTTTCTGTGCGACCTCGCCCTTGGTGATGCTAGCCAAAGTCCAATCGATCAGATTCGGCGATGTGAGGAAGTGAATCGTGTGTTGCCGCCCCGGCAGGTCAATGTAAAGAAGCATTACCCATCGCTTTGTCGGCTCGTGCCACAGCACCTTGGGATCGCTGTTCCGACCCGCCCCGATGCGCTTCACGATGGGGTTGCCGCTGAACTTCGTGAAGTGCCGTCCATCGGTGCTCGAGGTGATGCATGGAGTTGTGGGCTTGCCGGCGGCGGTGTAGATCAACACGAGCGGCGGCTTGCCGTCCTTGCCCAACCCGCTTGTGTTTTTCCAATCCACCACCGCGCTGCCGCTGCTGATCGTGCCCAAGTGATCTGGCGCGATGGCATCTCCGATTTCCTCCCAGTGAACGAGGTCGCGGCTGACCGCGTGTCCCCAGTGCATGTTGCCATGCGACCAACCGTAAGGGTTGTGCTGGTAGAACAGGTGATACTCGCCATTGAAAAAGACCAGACCGTTCGGATCGTTGTTCCAGCCGCGACGCGATGAAAAATGAAACTGCCCGCGCAATGCCTCGCGGTAAAGATTCTCCCCGCCTTTGATCGCATCGCTCTGCTCAATCGAACTCAACGCGGTCGAGCCAACAGGCAGGTTGGTCACTTGAAGCGTCACCGTTTTTCCGTGCCACGCGCTCACGTCCATGAACGCCCACCAATCGGGCGGTCCATCCGCGATCTGAATATCGTTCTTTACCTCCAAGCGACCGTCCACCAGCGTCGTAATCTTGATCTTCGACGCGCCGTTTTTGATTGGAAGGTTGAGATAACGCTTCTCGATCTTGAAAACGCGCTGAGTGTTGGCGAGTGAAACAGCAGCGACCTGTTCCGACTGGCCGGCAATTTCGGCGGTAGCATGAAGTACCGACAAGAGGCAACCCGCCATAAGCATCAGAATCATTTTGAAGCGCGCTCGAATCATAGCAGGAATCATTTTACGCGATCCTTGACCACACAACTAAACGCCCAGCAGCGCCATTCGATGTTGTCGGAGTTGCTCAGGCGGATCACTAGATTGTTGTCGCCCACTTCAAGCGTGACGGGAATTTCGCCAACCGCGAATCCATTGTCGTGTCGCAGCGTTCCGACCGGCTTACCATTCAGCCAGACTTTCATCCAGTCGTCGCAACCGAGCTGAAGTGTCACATCACGTTTCTTGGGAGAGGAGATCACGGTTTGTGCATAAGCCGCACACTGATCCGGCTGAGTACCGGTGTTGCCGGTGCGATTCCGACGAAAAGCGCGAACGAAATCCACCCAGGTATGCTCCGATTCAATCTGAACCGGAGTCAACTTGCGCCCCTGCAAATTGGACTCGGTCGCCTCTCGGTTCATTAACTCCGGCGGAAGCGGGGCAGCTTGGAACTGTTCGTAGTCCGACACTTCAAACGGGCCGGAGATCGTCCAACGCTTAGGTGATTCAACTGAGGGGAACGGTTTGCTAAGTTCTTTGTAATAATACAGCACGCTCTCGACATCGTTGGAGCGCGTTCCAAAACGAAGAACCATCGAAGACTTGAACGCTACGCTGTCTATCCCGAAAAACCGGTACGCGACGATTTCCGCGCAGTCGCGACTTTCGCCAACGGCATAAACACCACCCATCCATTGGCTCTGATCTTTATACACGCCAAAGGAATGACCGAAGACATCTTCAGTCCCGAGACCTCTGAGGACATGCGGATTGGTTTCACCATCAATCAACCACGTGTCGCCCCCTGTGTGCCAGATCATGTCCCGCATGTCATGTCGGCGAATCGCGTGAAACATTCCTGCGACAAATCCTTTGCCGTTGATTGAACCAAGCAGGGTTGTGCCGAGCGATTCGGCCGGCTTTTCTTCGGAGTAAACGGCGTGGAAGCGATACGGAGTGACCGTGGTGTTGCTCCCGAATTTCTGCCAGTTGACCATGGACCAAACTGCGGAATTCTTTTTTCCGGTGTTGCGAAGCGTGATCTGGCAGGACGATTGAAAGGGAATCGGAAAATAGGAGTTGTATCCGTTTTTTGGCAGCAGTTTGATGGGAGCCGATTCGATGCGATAGGGTTCTTGACCAAGCAACACACCAAAGAATTGATGCAAGCTCATCTTGACGAGCGATTGCTCTGCGCCGTCGCAAGTGATTTCGATCTCGAGTGCTTCTGGAACATTCGCTGTGATCCAAAAATGTCGGACACACCCCGGGCCTTTCACATCAAGCAGCTTGACCTCCTGACCCGTCGGGAGATTGACGCGCTTGGTCGTCCGGTGCGAATCGAACTCGGCAGGCAGTTGGATGAGCGGAAAGTTTAGGTCTGACACCATGGCGGGCGCGGCATGAGCTGACGCGGCAAACATCAACGCGAGCAAACAGGCCGCGAGCGGGATACTCATGCGGTTGAAGATTTGATTTTGGGGTGGCATTTTAATTGTGAGTTGAAGTATTAGAAAATTGCCTGATAAAAGTTGTTGGCATGGCTGGCGTCGCACCGCTTTGAGTGCAAACAAATGACGCTGCTTCGTTCGCCAATTGATGCACTTGCTCGAGATCCATTCCACTTGCGAGCCCAACGGTCAAAGCGGCATTGAAGGCATCGCCTGCTCCCACTGTGTCGGCCACTTCGATGGTTTTTGATCTGAGGTGAGACCAGCGTCCCTTTTGGAACAGATAACTCCCCGAAGGTCCGCATGTCACAGCGATTGTTCGTAAATCGAATCGTCGCGCGAGTTCTTCAACCGCAGTTTCAAGGCGCGGGTTCAGGTCGAACATCTGGGTGATCGTGGTCAATTCGGTGTCGTTGAGCTTAATCACATTGGCCAGCTCGAAGGACTTTACGATCACCTCGCGGGAATAAAACTGTTGTCGCAGATTAATGTCGAAGATGCGCAACGCTTCTGGCGATGTGGCAGCGACAAGTTGTTGAATCGCCTGGCGCGATTCTATTCGTCTTTGCGCCAGACTGCCAAAGCAGATGGCATTGGCTTGACGTGCAGCGTCCAATGCGGGTGCGGTAAGTTCCAGAAAATCCCACGCCGCAAGTTGGTGAATGGTGAATTGCGGAACACCTGCGGCATCGAGAGTCACAGTCACTCGTCCTGTTTCGGCGGCGGCATCACCTTGCACCAAGTGTGCAGGCAGTCGCCATGAATGAAACTGGTTTAGAATATCGTCCCCCGCTGTGTCTTTGCCGATACGACTGATCAGGCTTGTCTCAGCCCCAAGAGTGTGTACGTGATAGGCGAAATTAGCCGGTGCTCCGCCGAGATGCCGTCCGTCTGGCAGGAAATCCCAGAGCACTTCGCCCACGCTGACTATTTTCAAACTCATCGAGAATCACGCGAACTGCTTCGCGTTATTTCGCGTTATTGATTGCCGCCGCGTTGCAGCGGATCCCAGAAACGGGAGTTGATCAATCCTCTTGCGTCGCCAGATTGAGGATCAATAGGGGGATTAATTTGCGAGTCTTTTCGTGCTTCCGAATGGCCGTCAGTGAACACGATGACGCCTTGCGGGCTGTGGCGGAATACGGAAACGCCCTCGAATTGTCTGCTGCTGCTGCCCGCAAGATTTTGCGCCGCCTTGGGCCACCAAGCTGAGTAGGCTGTGCCTCCTCCCGGCTTAGGGTCAGTGTCACAAATCATCAGCGTATCCGAGGGGCTTTTCAATTTGCTCCGCCTAAACCAAGGTGCTGTCGAGAATTGTATCCCACCCACCGTCGTGTTCAGACCTCCATACGGAGCGCAACCCAGGAAATAGGCGTTGTAACCATAGCCTGCATAGTCACGATCAAAGGACCATTGCCAAGTGCTGCCGTCGGCGTTGCGTTGCGGCCCCTTGATGGAAGGGCAATGGAATAGGTTCGATTTGCCGCCGCCGTAAACAACGATTTGTTCGCCCCACCAGTTGTTCTTTGCAGGAACGCCTGACATGGCATCGCGATGGGCGGGGAAAATGTCCCTGTTCTCTTCGGTATAGAACTGCATGAAGATTCCGATCTGTCGCAGGTTGTTGAGACAAGAAATGCGATTGGCCTTGTCTTTCGCTTTGGACAAAGCAGGTAACAACATCGCCGCGAGAATGGCGATGATGGCGATGACGACAAGCAGTTCGATTAAGGTGAACGCTGACCGACATGAATTTTTTGGGGTCTTCATAACGATAGGTTAGTCTGACTGTAAACCAACCTCTCAGCGCCGAGCCATACCCCGAATGGGGTATCATTCACTTTTCGCCGCGGCCTTGGCCCGTTGACTCGGCGCAGTGCCAGCCGGGCGGCGAGCCGTTGGATTCTCGCCGCCAATTTCACTGTTCATGCGACTCACGAGCAGTTGGAGTTTCGTGACGATTTCGGGATGGTTATCTGCGACGTTGTTCTTCTCACCGATGTCACGATCCAGATTGTAGAGCCGGGGTGTCTTCTGAAAGTCATCTGTTTGCGGCGTTTTGTCCTTGGATTCTTTACCCGGCGCGATGGCAAGTTTCCACTCCCCTTGGCGCACGGCTTCAAGATTGTAACCGTGGAAGTAATAATGCGCTTCGCGTGGTGACTTCGTGGATTTGCCCAGCAACAGCGGCGAAATGTCGCGACCATCAATGACAGGTGTGGCGGGCACGGTGCCGCCAGCGAGCGCGACGACTGTAGGCAAGAGATCAATCGTTCCTGCAACGGCATCGCACACGCTGCCCGGCGCGATTTTGCCTGGCCACCAAGCGACGGTCGGTTCTCTCACACCGCCTTCCCAGGTGCTGCCCTTGCCGCCGCGCAACGGACCGGCGCTCCCGCCATCTGCGCCTTTGACCAACCACGGGCCGTTGTCGCTGGTGAAAATCACCAGCGTGTTTTCGTCGAGCTTCAAGTCGCGTAGAGCGTCGAGAATTTTGCCCGTGCTCCAATCCACCTCTTCCACCCAATCGCCGAAACGGCCGTTGGCAGATTTTCCTGCAAAGGCGACACCAGGATGAATAGGGGTATGAACAGCAGTGTGCGGCAGGTAGAGGAAGAATGGTTTGTCCTTGGACTTGCGAATGAAGCTGATCGCCTCATCGGTGTAGCGTTCCACGATTTTGCTTTGCTGCTCGTCTGTGAGCGACTCGATGACTTTTTCGTCACGCAGCAGCGGCACTGTCTTCTCGCTCGTCTTGATGGATTTTTTCTGCATGTCGTTGGAAAAGGGAATGCCGAAGTAATATTCAAAACCTTGGCGCGTGGGTAAAAACTCCGTCCTGTCGCCGAGGTGCCATTTGCCGACGCACATCGTCGCATAACCTTTTTCCTTCAACCGCTCGGCGATCGTGTATTCCGCGAGATTCAATCCATTCTTTGAGTTCGGAAAATAAACGCCCGGCACAGAAACACGCGCGCCGTAACAACCCGTCATCAACTGTGCCCGCGACACGGAGCAGACCGGTGCTGCGTAAAAGCTCGTCAGCTTCATTCCCTCGCGCGCCATCCGGTCGAGGTTCGGCGTTTTTTGCTTGGTCGCGCCAAACGGCCCGATGTCGCCGTAACCCAAGTCGTCAATAAAGATGATGACGACGTTGGGTTTTTTTGCTGATTGCGAAGCCTCGGCGTGGGAGCAAAGCAATGACGAGACGAGACTGAAGATGATCAACACGGGTAAATTTTTTTCCAGTGAGAACGCTTTTGCTATTGTAATCATGATGGCTGGGTAAATCGTTAATTGACGGGTCACTTTATCATCGGCAGGCGGTCCAAAGTCAATGCTGCCAGGCCAAACTACCCCGAACGGGGTATTGAGGGTTTTTCAATCCAACAGAAGGGTCAGGACAAGTATTGCTTTTCGGTTCATTAATAATGTCGGGTCAACAGTCTCTGAGACTTCGCCTCACCGCGTCGGGTTTAGGATCTTGGCGGAACTCTTTGATTGCAGCCAATCGATATCCACGTTGTTGGGAGAAGACCAATTATAGCTCTTGGGCAATGCGGTTCTTGGATCACGCCATTTATGGATTTCCGAATGTCCGTCCGCAAAAGAAAAACTGCCGGCATTGCAATGATAGGTGGCAGGCACATCGGTGGTCGCTTTGCCCGGCATGTTGTTGGGATCGTAGGATCCCATGTCGGTGGCAAAAAAGGCGTCGTTGATGCTAAGGCCCTCATCAAGAATGACGAAAGTATTTACCGGGCCAGGGCGGTTCATGTCGGAGATTTTTTTGTAAATGAAATACCCACCCGATTGCCAGCCCGACCCAATCCAAGAGTTCATGGAGACGCTGCGGCACGCCGGTGTTCCCACAAAACCAGGCTGGGTGCTTTTCCGAGGGTCGCCGGGGCATTTATATACTTTCACGTTGCCACCGAGGTAGCTGTTCAGCGGCAAAGTTTTTAGTTGATTGAACCGGTCAAAGAACGAATCACTATTTGGATCGTCCACGTTCACGCCCGCCCATTGGCGTGAAGTCAGCAACACTTCGTTGTTGTCTCCCGCATGCATCGTCCACGCCAGAGTGAGCTGCTTGGTGTTGTTCATGCAGAAGATGCCTTTGGCCTTGCATTTCGCCCTGTTCAAAGCCGG
>CAMCWI010000044.1 GCA_945882065.1 Akkermansia muciniphila | reverse complement strand
TGGCAGGGCGGTGCGGCTTCGTTTAACATCACCGCCGCCACTGACACGAGCACCACCTATCAATGGCAGCGCGCTGGAGTGCCGATCGCCAATGCGACCAACCGTAATTATTCGCTGGCAGCCGCTGCCCCGGGTGACAACGGTGCACTGTTCACCTGCGTGCTAAACCTCAACAGCCAGAACGTCACCAGCACGGTGGCCACTCTGACCGTTGTGGCTCCGAGCGCGGACATCGCGAATGGTTACTCCAACGCTGTCATGTCCGAGGCGTCTCTTGTGGCCTTTTTCCCGGTTGATGGCAGCACAGGCACGACCCTCAACAATGCTAAAGAACCCTCTCGTCCCGGCGTTATCATCGGCGGTATAGGTGCATTCTTCGAAGGCAATACCAACAAGGCTTCTGGAACTCAGACGCTCGCCTTGAACTCCCCGGTCGTGGAATACACCGGCGGCTATTTGCTGAACACAAACCAGTTTGGTTATGTTGACATCGCTGGTGACAATCCAGCCTTTGACATGAGCACATCTGGCGGAAATCAAACCATCCAAGCCGTGTTGTATGCGGATCCTAGCATCAAGCACATGGCGGACACGGGTAACAGGGCGGAAACCGCAACGTGGTTCTCTTCCAGCACTATCCCGAACTCGTTCGACTATTATAACTTCTCCGCTGACGTCAACGGTAACATCTATTACCGCAACGCAGCTTCAGGCGGTCAACGCCTTTGGGTCGTACCGGGCGGCATCGTGGGTAAGCGCACGCATATCACCATGGTGATCGATAATTACACCAACGTGACCTGCTATGCTAACGGAGCGAGCTTGGGTGTGCGCGTCATCACTGCTGTGGGTAACACTCCTCCCTCGATCACTCAGCCCTTGCGCATCGGTCTGCGTGGTGGTGATGAGACCTTGGGAGATACACAGGGCTATTTGCGTAATGCTTGGCACGGCTCGGTGGATAACCTCGCCATCTACAGCAGCGCGTTGAGCGCCGCGACGATTGCGTCGCAATACAACATTCTGATCAACGGTTCAACGCCTTCAGGTCCGAGCATTGTTAAAATCTCGCCCTCCAAGAACCTCTATGTCGGATACCCGGTTCAGGTTCTCAATGTCACAGCGGGTGGCACGCCTCCCTTGAGTTATCAATGGCGGAACAACGGCGTCCCGGTTGCCAACGCCACGAATGCCAGCTACTCGGTTCCGACTGCAGCAGCCGGTGTTTACAACTACTCAGTCGTCATCACGAACGCGGTGGCTCCGTTTGCCACCACCAGCGCCCCTGTGGTGTTGACCGTGGTCGCGCCGACCGGTTACGGCGCTACGGTGTTTGCCAGCTCGGGTGGCGGACCAAAAGCCTTCTATCCGTTGACTGAAACCAGCGGCACCACGATCCTCGACTGGGCAGGCACTCACGATGGTGAGATCACGGGTGGTTACACACTCGGTGGTGTTGGCCCTGTAGGTGGCACGGGTTCGATCAAAATGTATGGCACGAACATTCTAAACCCGTCCACGCAAATTGACACGTTCTCAGCGGTGACGGTTCCTTACTATCCGGAATTGAACCCGGAAAATAACGGTAACTTCACTCATGAGTTCTGGTACAAGCCGGACACCAACGCCATCTCGAGCTGCCCCGTTTCCTCGACGTATGCCATCGGCGGCAACAAGGCCGGTATGTCCACTATCGTGGGTAACGGTGCCCGGGGTATCGCTCAGACGACGATCAACAACTGGACGATCATCTACGGCAAATATAACAACATCAACCAAGGCGTAATTCAAGGCGGCACAGGTGGTGCGATTCCGCCGGTCGTGGGCGAATGGCAGCACATCGCCTCCGTGGCGGATGGTAACAACGCAACTGTCACCTGCTATGTCAACGGCCAGGCTGACTTGGTTTCTAGCCAAAGCTATACACAGCATCCCTTGGATACCTCAGTCACGGGCGGCGTGAACCAGAACTATTTCGCTCCGTTGGTTCTGGGTAATTACACCCTCGGTAACTTCCCGATGCAGGGTTCACTCAGCCAGGTGGCGATTTATGACTACGCGTTGACCTTCAGCGACATCACAAATCACACCTCGCAGATCTGGACTCAGGCGTTCTTCACACTCCAGCCTGTGGCGGTCACCCAGGTGGAATCGTTGGGAACGGTAACGCTCACCGCCAAAGCCCTCGGCGTTCCGAACTCGTACGAATGGTATAAGGACGGTATCCCGTTGGTGGACTTCCTGAACCTGGATGGTTCAGTGCACTACCCGACGATATCCAATGCAGGTGGTGTTTCCCAAGGTATTGCTGGCCCGAAACTCGTCATCTCCCAGCCCAAGACGAATGACTCCGGTCTTTACTTCTTGCGCGTATACAATCCGTTGAATGCGGGTGGATTCACCAACTCCGTCGCGGTGGCCGTGAACATCACCTCGGATACGGTTGCACCTCATGTGATCGGTGGAGCAGTTCGTGCCGTGACGGTTTCGGGTCCTGTGATGGATGACGCCATGCTTACGGCAGGCACTTCCTCATCAGCACCGTTGAGCGTGATCGAAGTCTCGTTCTCCAAGCGCATGGATCCAGGCTCGGCAACGAACGTGGCGAATTACACCGTCTCTGGCGGCGTGATTGTTACGAACGTGATCCAAGCCAATAGCGTTGCGGATACGAAGTTCGGTGGGGATTACCGCACGGTCAGCTTGGTCACTGCGGGTTTGACTCCGGGAGCAACCTATAACGTCACCATCGCGAACGTTTACGATCAGGCGACGTTCTCCAACAACGTCCCGAACACGACCGTTGCGGTCACAGCACCGACGTTGCAAGCCAACTCGGCAGTTTGGAACTACTACTACCGCCTTGGCAATGGAACGTTCGTTTCCTTGGTACCCGGCACAAATGCGGCCTTCCCGTATGTGCCGCAATACACAGCGCGCCTCACGAACATGAGTTCTGATGCCATCAACCCGGGTAAGAACCTCGGTAACGTGGCCTTGTTCGCTAATCAAGGGGATAACTATGTCAGCACCATCACCGCTTTGGTGACGCCGACGAACACGGGTTACTACGAGTTCTGGGTCAACGGTGATGACGAGACACGCCTCTACCTCAATCCGTCTGGTTCAGATCCAGCCGGAGCAACGTGGATTGGAGATCGCTTCTCAGGCACATCCGAATTCAGCGATATCTACGCGATTCCGACACACTATCTCTTGAATGCGGGCACGCCGTACTTCATGCAGATCGTGAGTGTTGAAGGCGGCGGTAACGACAGTAGCCGCGCTGGATGGCGCTACTTGGGAACGGTGGATCAACCCTACGACGGCACAGGTGCTAACGGAGCTTGGATCGTGGATGTCACAAACCTCCCGGCCATCCAAGGTAACTACCTCTCCGCTTATACGGTTGCACCGATCACAGTGCCTACTCCTGCGACCGTTGTCGCGGCAGCGGGTGCGACGACCAACTTGGTCACTACTGCTAACGGTGGCGGTGGCTTGTTGAGCTATCAATGGTTGCAAAACGGTGTGAATGCGGGTTCAACGGCACGCACCAATCCGTTCGCCCTCGTTGCCTTCTCAAACTACAGCAGCAACTGGGCAGTCCGCGTGACGGACGGCATCACGACGGTCACCAGCGCTCCTGCGGCATTGGTGCCGCCCGGTGGTGTCGCGTTCACGGTTAATCCGACGAACAAAGCTGTTCCGTTCGGTCTGGCCAGCGCAGTCGGTGCTACGGCCACCACAACCTCTGGACGTATCAACTATCGTTGGAAGCTCAGCGGAGTTGATGTTACGGGTGCTAACTATGGTAATGCCGCTCAGCAGGTGGCCACCGGTGCAGCCAACCTGACCATTGCAAGCATGCAGTCCTCCAACGCTGGCCCTTACACGGTTGCTGTGGATGACGGCTGGTACTTGTCAACGAACACCAGCACGGCCGGCACGCTCACCGTCGCCAACAACCCTGCTATCACCAACTCGGTGAGCGGCGCGGTGTTGAGCATGTCCTTCCCGAGCCAAGTCGGACCGTCATACGTCGTGGAAACCAAGAGCGCTCTCACGAACGCCGCTTGGGTCGCAATCAGCACCAACGTGGGTACGGGTGCAACCATCACGGTGCCGAGTGGCACGACAAACACTCAAGGTTACTTCCGTGTCCGCATGCGGTAATCTGAGTTAGATATTCACGAGGCCTCCGCGCAAGCGGAGGCCTCTTTTTTTATGGTCTTGGAAGCAGTTCACCCAGTGGAGCCCGAACTCCGAAATAGAACGCGCAAGATAACGAAGAAGACTTTGCCGGAGTGCGTCCGTCCTCGGGCGCAGCGACTTACGCCAACCAAGTCGCGGGCTATTTTCAAACGCGCTGCATACCCTGTTGCTGTGGCCGGGGACGGCCACACTGGACATGCCGAAATCGAGTTTCGGAATTCGGGTTGGAGAATACCTCCAATGAGGTATATGGGCGGCCCGTGACGTCTGCTAGAATTATCAATATACTAGAACCGTTTCAGATCAAATTCGTTTTGAACAGACAGTGAACATCACTCGTAATCATTTTGGAAAAAGTACAAAAGACCAGGGATTCACACTGATTGAACTGCTCGTGGTTATCGCCATCATCGCAATTCTCGCCGCGATGCTGTTGCCGGCATTGAGCCGGGCCAAGCTCAAGGCGCAAGGCATTCAATGCATGAGTAACACCAAGCAGCTCACATTGGGGTGGATCATGTGGACTGGAGATAATAACGACGAATTACTGGACGCACGCGCATGGGTGGGTGGGGATGTTTCAAATCCCGGAAGTTTTGAGTTTATGGATCTGCAGGGCTACACCATCGGCTTTCATCTTCCTGCCAGCCCGTTGTATCCCTACATCGGAAAAAATGTCAAAGTGTTCAAATGTCCGGGCGATAAACGGGTGAGCACGCTAGCGCGGTATGTGGGAACACCCGTTTGTCGCAGCGTGGCCATGAATAATTGGATCGGGCACGATTGGTTTTCTGGTGGCACATTCAGAGTCTTCAAAAAATCTAGCGATATGAATCGTCCCGGTCCGTCCAACACATTTGTCATTTTAGATGAGCAAGGAGAGCAGAGCATTAACGACGGCTTTTTCGCCGTGCCCATGGACACGTATGATCCCAATAATCTTCCAGGTAAGGTGTTCGTGGACATTCCAGCCACGTATCACGGGAACGCGGGCAGTTTTTCATTCGCCGATGGCCATTCTGAGATTCGTAAATGGAAGGACGGGCGGACTGCTAAAATTGCTTTGGGTGCAACGTCTCCGGGTAATCTGGACTTGGATTGGCTACAGTCGAAAAGCTCGGCCCGAATTTCGAATTCAAAAAGGTAAGAGCATCGGTATATTGGGTCTAGGCGTGGGTGGGCTAAAAAAGTGAAGTAAAAAATGAACGTGCATTATCAGCAAAACAAAAATTCGAAGCGTGCCTTCACGCTCATTGAACTGCTCGTGGTCATCGCCATCATCGCAATTCTCGCCGCGATGCTGTTGCCAGCATTGAGCCGCGCCAAGCTCAAGGCGCAAGGCATTCAATGCATGAACAACACTAAGCAGCTCACATTGGGGTGGATCATGTGGACCGGAGATAATAATGACGCCTTGCTGGACGCGCGTTCGTGGGTGGACGGGGATGTTTCAAATCCCGGAAGTTTTGAGTTTATTGATGTGCAGGGCATCAACATCGGCTTTCATCTTCCTGCCAGCCCGTTGTATCCCTACATCGGAAAAAATGTCAAAGTGTTCAAATGTCCCGGCGATAAACGGGTGAGCACGCTGGCGCCACGGTTTGTGGGAACACCCGTTTGTCGCAGCGTGGCGATGAATAACTGGATCGGGCACGATTGGGGTTCTGGTGGCACATTCAGAGTCTTCAAAAAATCTAGCGATATGAATCGTCCCGGGCCATCCAACACATTTGTCATTTTAGATGAGCAAGGAGAGCAGAGCATCAACGACGGCTTTTTCGCCGTGCCCATGGACACGTATGATCCCAATAATCTTCCAGGTAAGCAGTTCGTGGACATTCCAGCCACGTATCACGGGAACGCGGGCAGTTTTTCATTCGCCGATGGCCATTCTGAGATTCATAAATGGAAGGACGGGCGGACTGCTAAAATTGGTTTGGGTGCAACGTCTCCGGGTAATCTGGACTTGGATTGGGTTCAGTCGAAAAGTTCGGCCCGAATTTCGAATTCAAAAAGGTAAGAGCATCGGTATATTGGGGTCTAGGCGTGGGTGGGCTAAAAAAAATAAGTAAAAAATGAACGTGCATTATCAGCAAAACAAAAATTCGAAGCGTGCCTTCACGCTCATTGAACTACTCGTGGTCATCGCCATCATCGCAATTCTCGCCGCGATGCTGTTGCCCGCGCTCGCCAAAGCCAAGATCCGGGCGCACCGCATCAGCTGCATGAACAACACCAAGCAACTCACGCTGGGCTGGACCATGTATTCGGGCGACAATGGCGACAACTTGCTGACCTCCCGCGCCTGGGTGGGCGTCAATGTGGATGACCCGGGTTCCGACACTTTCTTCGACCGCTTCAAGAAACTCAGGGAACAACCGCTCGCTTCTTATACCGGGAAAAGTGCGGGGATTTATAAATGCCCTGGTGACCCGCGCAAAAGCACTCAGCCCGGATTCGTGGGCACCCCGGCCTGTCGCAGCGTCTCCATGAATTCCTATATCGGCGTGGGGTGGGACGGCGGGTTTTTTGTTTACAAAAAAACCTCGGACATGATTCGTCCAGGACCGGTGAACACCTTTGTCATCCTTGATGAAGGTCTCAGCATCAACGATGGTTTCTTTGCCACGGACATGGCAACGTACGATCCGAACAACATGCCCGGGAAACGAACCACTGATGTGCCGGCGACGTACCACAGCATGGCCGGAAGCTTTTCGTTCGCTGATGGTCACTCCGAGATTCACAAGTGGAAGGACCCTCGCACGGCCGAACCCAAGGGCTACGGGTTTGCGTCCCCAAACAACGTGGACATTGATTGGATTCAATCAAAGAGTTCCGCCAAGATTGATCGCCCCACCCGATAACCATGAACGCCACCAAATCAACTACCAGCCCATCTGAGTTCCGTCACCGCCGTGAGTTGAGGGCGTTCACCCTGATTGAACTGCTCGTGGTCATCGCCATCATCGCGATTCTCGCAGCGATGCTTCTTCCGGCTTTAAGCAAGGCCAAGCTCAAGGCCACGATGGCCGCGGATGTCAGTAACCAGAAACAGATCGTCACGGCTTTCATCATGTACGCGGGTGACTACAGTGAGAATCTGATGCCGAGTCTAAATGGCGGTGGTTGGTATGATCCTCCGGATTTAAGCGGCATCAGTACAAGGGGAGGCTCTGTTATCGAACAGGCCGAAAAGTTGGTGAAAGCAGCCATCGCAAAATCTCCGCTGTTTCCCTATGCAAAGAACGCCGCTGTGTTCCATTGCCCGGGTGATATGCGCTACAAGAATCTTCAGTTGGGCAGTGGTTGGGCCTATGAGAGTTACTCCAAGACCGATGGCATGAATGGCAGTGGCTGGACTGGAACTCCATTCAAGAAGATCACGAGTATCAACGCGCCCACGCTGTCCGCAGTATTTATTGAAGAGGCAGATCCGCGGGGCTATCAAGCGGGCACTTGGGTCATGGATCGCTCCGGTTGGGTTGACCCATTCGCTATCTTTCACGGCGCGGTCAGCACGCTCTCATTTGCAGACGGTCATGCCGAAGCGCACAAATGGGTAGATGCAAAAACTATCAAAGCTGCAAGGGACTCATCGAATGGAAAGAGCAGCTTCTTTTGGCCCGGCGGTGGCGAAGGGTCGAAAAACCCCGACTTCTACTGGATGTGGGACAAGTATCGTTTCCAAGGATGGACGCCGCTCCGGCTTTAAGTCGGCGCGCGGCACAAACAACCCGTGAAACTTACGAACAAAAAAAATGCGGTGACTCGAAGGGCCGGAAACGGATTCACCCTGATCGAACTGCTCGTGGTCATCGCCATCATCGCGATTCTCGCAGCGATGCTTCTTCCGGCTTTGGGCAAAGCCAAACTGAAGGCGACCATGGCTGTCTGTGCCAGCAACCAGAAACAGATCGTCATGGCTTTCATTATGTACGCCGGAGACAACAATGAGAAACTCATGCCGAGTCCGAACGGTGGAGGCTGGTATGACGCAACAGGGATCGCCGTGCCGCCTGGACGTACAGACCTTGCGGAGAAATTGGTGGTCGAGCAGATAAAGAAGTCGTTGCTCTTTCCCTACGCCAAAAATGCCGGAATTTTCCATTGCCCCGGTGATATGCGTTATAAGCGTTTGCAAATCGGCAGCGGTTGGGCCTACGAAAGCTACTCCAAAACCGGCACCATGAACGGTGGTGGAGATTCCTATACAAAGTTGACCGAAATGAAGTGGCCGACAATGTCAGCGGTTTTTATTGAGGAGGCCGACCCGCGCGGGTGGCAACAGGGTACTTGGATCATGGATCGCAGCGGGTGGATCGATGTCTTCGCCATTTTCCATGGTAATGTCAGCACCGTTTCGTTTGCCGACGGTCACGCTGAATCCCACAAGTGGGTGAATGGGCCTACAATCAAGGCGGCGACAGATTCGTCGAATGGCATCTGGAGCTTCTACTGGGCAGGTGGCGGTGTTAAAACAAATCCCGATTTCGTGTGGATGTGGGACAAGTATCGTTCGCCGGGTTGGCTTGCCTTGCCTTGACGTTGATCCCGGCTTTGGATCGAGCCGAGCTTAAGGCCGCGATGCCCTCCTTTCAAAAACCGTCGATTTTCCGCTATGCCAACTCCGTGGCCGTATTTCATTCCCCGGGTGATAGGCGTTCTAAGCCCAATCGATGCAGTTCACCCAACAGTGAAAAGAAATCCTGCTGATTGACGTCGCTTCCTCGGCACCTGATTCGTGTCCCTTGGTGTTCATTCGTGGTTTCTTCCATATCGTTCCGGAAAAGAACCTGAATCTGGGCAGCGGTTGAGCCTTTGAGTGTGTTTACAAGAGGGATGGTATGAACGGCAGCGGGTGGGCCGGGATGCCCTTCATTCTATTTAGTTTGGGATACATCGCGTTGACAGAATGGGCCGCCGCCCCTCCCCGCAGCATCCTCCGCTGCTGGCTGACTGATCTCGCTACAATCGTCATACCTCCAACGGGGTATGGTTGCTCCGTGATGCGCCCGCTACAGTCTGCTCAGCCATGTGCTTGAGCAGGCTGCGGTGCTATCGATTTGCTCGGCTTGATCACGGCTCGATTCTCAAATGACATATCACCCCCGACCATTGTTCCGCCATCGCTTCGTCCCTGCCTCGTGCGCTTTACCTCGAGGCGAGAGGCTCGCTGCTCCTGCTGCCTCGTTCCGGCTTCCCGCGCTAGTGCGCCTGTGGGTCTGGGTGATCTTGGCGCTGGCACTTCCTGCGGTGGCCGCTGATTTGGCGCTACCGACCGTCCCCAAGAAACCGAACATCCTCTTCCTGCTCGCAGATGATCTGCGCCCGGACGGTATTGGTGCGCTCGGCAATCCGTTCGTCAAGACTCCTAATCTGGACAAGCTTGTGGAGCGTGGTTTGGCCTTTCGTCATGCCTATGTGTTTGGTGCGCATATCGGTTCCGTCTGCGTCCCCAGTCGCACCATGATCTACACCGGATGCCAGGTCTTTAATCACAAGGGCTATGGCAACGGTCAGACCACCACCTTCCCGCAGGCGCTCAAGGCCGCGGGCTACGCCACCATCCGTAGCGGGAAGTTCGGAGCCAATCCCAATGACCTCTGCAAAACCTTTGATGTCCATTTGAATGGCTACAATTCGGAAAAAAATGCCAGCAACATCATTGCCTTTATTCACGAGCACGCCGGGAAGCAGCCCTTATTTCTGCACATGGCCAGCAATGAGCCGCATGATCCGCAGTTTGCCCCTCCGGAGTTTTATTCCCTCTACAAACCTGAGGATATGCCCATCCCGCCCAATTTTCGGGCGCAGCATCCCTTCGACAACGGGGAGATAATCATTCGCGATGAGCAGACGTTGCCCTGGCCGCGCACGCGGGCCGATCTGGCCGGGAAGCTGGCGCGGTATTACGCCTCAATCAGTTACTGGGATGAGCATGTCGGGCGGATCATCCAGACCTTGAAAGAGACCGGCGAATTCGAAAACACCATCATTATCATCGCTGGCGACAATGGGCTCTCGCTCGGCGAGCAAGGGTTGTTGGGCAAACAAAACGTATATGAATTCGGTGGCATGCACGTACCCTTGGTCTTCGTCGGCCCCGGAATTCCCAAAGGAAAAACCGATGCCTTCGCGTATCTCATGGATATTTTTCCCACGGTCTGCGAGTTGACGGGGACCGCAATCCCGGCTGGCATCGATGCTAAAAGCCTCGCGCCCATTATCGCTGGAAAGTCCGCCAAGGTTCGCGATTACGCCTTCACTTCCTATACCGACGCCCAGCGTGCCATCCGCGATCAACGTTGGAAATTAATCCGCTATCCCAAGATCAACTTCAGCCAGTTGTTCGATCTGCAGAACGATCCCCATGAGCTGACCAACCTCGCGGAGCATCCCGCCCAAGCGGGAAAACTGAAGCAGATGATGGCGCTCCTCCAACAAGCCCAGCAGCAGTACGGTGATACCGCGCCGCTCACCTCCGAACATCCGCTTGATGCAAAATGGTCGCCGCCGGTGAAAACCGCCGCCGCGAAAACAGGACCGCTGTAGGCTCAGAATTTTCCCCTGTGAACTCTTTCGCAAAACGAACCAGAATTATTGCTGCCACGCTGGGGCTGACGCACCTCTGCACCCTCCTCGTTTCTGGGGCTGAGGCCAAGCCCTTGGTGGATTGCATCAACCCCTTCATCGGCGCTAGCACGAGCCGAGAGTTTGGAGAGGGGAAAACGTTCCCCGGTGCAACCACGCCGTTTGGTTTGGTGCAGCTCAGCCCGGATACCATCACCGGTGGCGATAACGGGCCGGGTTACTCCTGGCATCACAAGTCCATCGAAGGTTTCAGCTTCACCCACATGAGCGGTATCGGTTGGTATGGCGACCTGGGCAACTTTTTGGTGATGCCCACCACTGGCAAGTTGAAGACGGAGCGCGGTCGCAATGGCTCGGAGGATGGTTATCGTTCACGCTTTCGCCACGAAACGGAAACGGCTACAGCAGGGTATTACTCCGTCACTCTGGATGATTACAAAGTTCGGGCCGAAATGACGGCAGCGCAACGGGCAGGCATACTTCGCTTTACATTTCCAAAATCAAACGAAGCGCGACTTCAAATTGATCTGGCCCGTCGCATCGGCGGAACGTCTGTTCGCCAATACGTCAAAGTGGTGAACGATCATACCATCGAAGGTTGGATGCGATGCACGCCGGAAGGCGGTGGCTGGGGCAATGGCGGTGGGAAAGCGAATTATACGGTTTATTTTTCCGCACAATTCAGCAGGCCGTTGACGAACTTCGGCGTGTGGTCGGCGGACATCCCCGACGATTGGAAACGAAAGCTCGAAGACATCGAGAGCCAGCAGTACCGCGACGCAGTGGCCGCAGCGAAAGTGATTCCAGGTTGTCGCGAAATGGAAGGCAAGCATCTCGGGTTTTTTACAGAGTTCGGCACGAGGCAGGATGAAGTGGTGCTGGTGAAATCAGGCATTTCATTTGTCAGCGTGGAGAGTGCGCGCGAAAATTTGAAACACGATATCGCCGGTTGGAATTTTGATCGCGTCCACAAAAAGGCCCGGTCGTTGTGGGAAAAGGCGCTTGCCGGAGTGGCAGTGAAAGGCGGGACGGAGGTGCAGCGTGAGGCATTTGCCACGGCCCTGTACCACTCCATGATCGACCCGCGCGCTTTCTCTGATCAGGACGGGCGTTACACAGGGGCAGATCGTAAGGTTCATCGAACGACTGATTTCACCTACCGGACAACGTTTAGCGGCTGGGATGTGTTTCGTAGTCAGTATCCGCTGCTCTCCATCATCCGGCCGGACGTGGTCAATGACACGGTCAATTCCTTGATGCAGCAGGCCGAGCTGAGCGGCAATGGTTTTCTGGCACGCTGGGAATTTGTCGGCGTGGAAAGCGGCTGCATGATCGGCGACCCTGCGGTGTCTGTTTTTGCCGACGCTTATCTGCGAGGCATTCGAGGCTACGATGTTGAAAAAGCCTACCAACTCTGTCGCCAAAGCGTCATGGGGCCGAAGCGAGGTCGTGGCAACCTCACCGCATACAACCAGCTCGGCTTTGTTCCCAAAGAGATATCGTGGACGCTGGAGAACGCTTACTTCGATTATTGTGCGGGCCGTTTTGCGGAGGCGCTCGGGAAAACCAACGATGCCAATGCGTTGTTCGCGAGTTCGTCGAATTACAAAAATATTTACGATCCTGAAGTGGGCAATATGCGCGCCCGCAATGCCGATGGGTCTTGGGTCGCGTGGAAAGGAGCGACGGGGCATGGTCAGGGCTGTGTCGAAAGTAATCCATATCAACAGGGCTGGTTTGTGCCGCACGATGTGGAGGGTTTGATCAAGCTCATGGGTAAGGATTATTTCTTATCCCATCTCACGGAGTTCTTCGAGAAAACCCCGACGAACTTCAAATGGAACGATTATTACAATCACGCCAATGAGCCCGTGCATCATGTTCCATATCTTTTCACCTATGCCGGCGCGCCCTGGTTGTCGCAGAAGTGGGCGCGCTTCATCATGGAGAATGCCTACGGCAGCGGCGTGAAGGGGCTTTGCGGCAACGAAGACGTCGGGCAGATGTCCGCTTGGTACATTCTGAGTGCGATCGGTTTCCACCCCGTCTCGCCAGTGGATGGCATTTATATCATCGGCAGTCCGTTGTTCGACAAGGTGAGCATTCGTTTGGATAGGAAATACTTCAAGGGACGTGATTTTACCGTGATCGCTAGGGGCAACTCCGCGCAGAACGTTTATATCCAAAGCGCGAAGTTGAACGGCAAGCCGCTGGAGCGCGCTTGGATTAAGCACCAGGAAATTGTGGACGGCGGCACGTTGGAATTGGTGATGGGGCCGACCCCGAACAAAGAGTGGGGTTCGGCAGAGTCGCAACGCCCGCCATCGTTGAGCAAACCTTGATTTTAAAACGCTTATTATTTTTATGAGGATTCTATTTTTCACTCTGGCCTTGTTCGCATGGAATAGTTCTGCGCAGTCCAACATTCCAGTGGCGGCCGAGTCCATACAACAGCGGGCGGAACGGATGCAGTGGTACCGCGATGCGCGGTTCGGGATGTTCATTCATTGGGGACCGTATGCCGCGCTCGGGGGTGAATATCATGGCAAAAAGATCGGTTGGATCGCGGAGTGGATTCAACACACGGCCCGCATTCCGGCCAAGGAATACGAGTCCATGGCGGCCGAGTTCAATCCGGTAAAGTTCGACGCGCGGGAATGGGTCAAGATCGCCAAGGACGCCGGCATGAAATACATCGCGATCACGTCCAAACATCACGATGGGTTTTGCATGTGGGACACCAAGCTTACCGATTACAACATCGTCAAGTGGACGGCGTTCAAGCGTAACGTGATTGCTGAGCTCGCGCGCGAGTGTGAGAAGGCGGGGCTCAAGTTCGGCGTCTATTACTCGGTTCGCGATTGGCATCATCCGGATTGGCCGATGCGTTATGCCCAATTGCAAAAGCCCAACTCCGGTTGGGGCTACCTCGCGTCGCCGTGGACCATGGGGCGCGTCAATCAATGCGGCTGTCCTTCATGCCGGAAGAATATCCCGATCACTCCCGAGATGGATTTGCGCCCAGTCGATAAATCCGACATGAATCGCTATCTCGATTACATGAAAGGCCAGCTCACGGAATTGCTCACGGAATGTGGCCCGGTGAGCCTGATGTGGTTTGACGCGCAGGACATCAAAGATCCCCAGCTCGGTCGTGTCGAAGAGATGATCTCGACCATGCGCCGGCTAAATCCCAAAGTGATCATCAACGACCGCATCGGCCCGGACGATACAACCCTGGGCGACTACGGCGTTCATGAGGGCAATGTGCCCGGCACAGGCGCAGCCCGCGAATGGGAGACCTGCATGACGCTCAACGGGACTTGGGGATACAGTAAGTTTGATGACAACTGGAAGTCTGCCGCCCAGTTGATCCACACGCTGGTGGAGACGACCAGCAAGAACGGGAATTTTCTGCTCAATGTGGGGCCGGATGGTGCCGGCGTCATTCCGTCTGGAAGCGTGGATCGTTTGAAAGAAGTCGGTCAGTGGATGGCGGTGAATGGGGAGAGCATTTATGGCTGCGAAGCCTCGACTTTGCCACAACCTAAGTGGGGCAGGATTACGGCGAAAGGCAGCAAGTTGTATTTGCATGTTTTCAATTGGCCAGCGGAGGGCAGGCTGATCGTCCCAAATCTTAATAGCCCGGCAAAACGGGCTTACTTGCTGACTGATGCGGAAAAACGCCCGCTGCCGCTGGCCCTCGCAGATGAAGGGGTTGTGATCACCGTTCCTAAACAGTCTCCAAGCGACATTGACTCAGTGATCGCACTGACACTTGGAAAATGATTTGCTAACGGGAAGAGGCGAGCTGCAAATCGAGCAGAACTACAAAACGAGGCCTCATCAACGACCGATGTTTTCAATCTCCCGGCGAGACGATCAAAGGGTCGATTATTAATGAGTAACCAATACCCCGGAACAGTGCATTCCCTTACGATGGCAACCAAACCAAGCTTCTTGCGATTTGTCTTTGCGATTGCTCTCGGCGCGGTCCTGCCAACCGCTCAAGCCGCGATGAATCCACAGTCGGAACTGGACCGGTGCAACGTGGTGTGGGACAGCCCGAGCACTAATTCGGCTGGTTCGATGCCGCTGGGAAACGGCGACATCGGTGTCAATGCATGGGTAGAGCAGAACGGTGACCTAGTGTTCTTCATTTCCAAGACCGATGCGTGGAGCGATTGCGGACGGTTGTTGAAACTGGGCCAGGTGCGACTGCGGCTCACGCCAGCACTGGCAACTCGGCCATTCCGCCAAGAGCTGGAATTGCGGCAGGGCCGGATCGTGGTCCGCAGCGGCGCTGAGGGTTCAGTCACCACCTTGCGTTTGTGGATTGATGCCAATCACCCGGTCATCCACATCGAAGCGGAGTCGCAGCAGGTCCTGCAGGCTCAGGTCGGCCTGAAAGTCTGGCGCACGGCGGATCGTGATCTGCGCGGGAATTCGAGTGCCGGATACATCAGCGAAAGTCCCAACCCGATCATCGAAAAAGCCGACACGGTGCTTCCCCCAAAAAATAACCGCATCATGTGGTATCACCGCAACGAAGGGACGATCGTCCCGCTGACGATGAAGCTTCAGGGCGTGGAAAGTCTGTTGCCCTTGGTGCATGATCCGCTCCTGCATAACACCTTTGGCGGTCGCATCGGAGGCAAGGGTTTTGTCCAGACCGAGGCTGGTAATATGACTCAGGCTTTGAAAACCGAGTCACCCACCCGCCACTTTAACCTGACCATCGATGTACTCACCGCGCAGACTGACACCGCTGAGCAATGGCTGGAAAAGCTCGATGGTGTCGTTGCTGAAAACCGTAAGGCGAGTTTGAACCAGGCTTGGAAGGCGCATTGCAAGTGGTGGCAGGATTTTTGGGAGCGGAGTTGGATTTATGTGAGGACGCCGGAAGATGGCGTGTCGTTAACGCCCGCGCAGGAAGCTACGCGCCGGCAGGACCGCGATGACCTCCAGTTGCTTGGCCACAAAGGGATCGACGGCGTGCGTCCCGCCGTGAGCACCGAGCCCGCCGGTCCTGTTATCAACAGAGGTTACGCCCTGCAGCGGTTCATCTCAGCGGCCGGTTGGCGCGGGGCTTATCCGGTCAAACACAACGGATCCATCTTTGGCGTCAACGATCGGAATCATGAAAAATTGGAGGACGCAGATGACCGGAATTACGGCGCCAACTATTGGATCTTGGATACGACGACAACAACCTGTGGACCGATGCTGCGCAGCGGCGACTATGATTTGTTGCAGCCGCTGTTCAGGATGTACAACGCGCTGGTGCCGATGGCCCGCGAACGCACGAAGCTTTTCTTCAAGCACGAGGGTTTCTTCATTCCGGCGACGGTGTATCCTTGGGGCGCTTATCAGGACAACAATTATGTCCGTTGGCTCTGGCATGGCGGCTTGGAGCTCAGCGCAAAGATGCTTGATTACTATGAAGCCACAGAAGACCCGGCGTTTTTGCGCGACACGCTGCTGCCGTTTGCCGAGGGCGTGACCACCTTTTATGACCAGCATTACCAGCGTGATGAGAAGGGCAAGATCCGGATCGATCCGGCGTGCGCCTTGGAATCTGTCCACAATGCGGTGAACCCGCTCCCAGAGATTGCCGGGCTGCACTATGTCCTCCCACGGTTATTGTCGTTGCCCGATAAAACAACCACCGCTGCCCAGCGCGCTGTCTGGACGAAGACGCTTGCCGATCTCCCTCCCGTACCGACGAGCGGAGCAGGTGACAAAAAGATCTGCGTGGCAGCAGAGGTGATCAAGGGCCGGCAGGGAGACGAGTTGCCGGAACTCTATGCGGTGTTCCCATACCGGCTCTATGCGATGGGATGTCCGGATTTCGATCTGGGCCGCCGGAGTGTGGAAGCCTATGTGCCGCCCGAGCCGCGAACCAAGTATCCGCTGGAAGGGAGGGTCGGTGGCTGGCGGTTAAATCTTGTCCAAGTTGCGTTCGTAGGAAAAGCCAGGCAGGCGGCCCGGATGGTGACCTCGAATTTTGCATCGCACGATCCTGGTAGCCGCTTTCCGGCCTTTTGGGGGCCGAACCAGGTTGGATTGCCGGACCAGAGCCATGGCGGCATTACGATGACGGCGCTGCAGGCGATGCTAATGCAAGTTGATGGAAGAAAGATCTATCTCTTCCCGGCGTGGCCCAAGGCGTGGGACGTGAACTTCAAATTGCACGCCCTCTACAACACCACTGTGGAAGGGGAACTGCGCGACGGAAAAGTGATGTCACTGAAGGTCACGCCTCAATCCCGCGCCTCGGATCTGATCAATATGTTGGAGAAATGATAAGCTATTTAACGATCAATTGCCTTCCGGACTCCTTGGCCCGGTGACAATTCAAACAATTAAATAAACAGCAAATACTCAGGATGAAGATGAAACGTTTTTCCATAAAGGTGGTAGTCGTCGCTTTGGTGTTATCAATGACCTACCCAGCCGCCGCCGCCGAAATTCCTGCGGCGCTGCGCGGCGTTAAGCGGATCGTGTTTCTCGGAGACAGCATCACACAGCAGGGGGATTACGTGGTGGATTTCGACTGTTGGCTGCTGTCGCGAGGGATCAACATCGAGGTGTTGAATCTCGGACTCGCGAGTGAGACCGCCTCCGATCTGACTGAAGAGGAAAATGCCGGGCACAAAAAAGCGCACGGCTTCGGTCGACCGCTCCTGAGCGAGCGGATGGATCGGGTGATCTCGGCGACTAAGCCGGATGTGATCATCGCCTGCTTCGGCATGAACGACGGGGGGGATCTGCCTGCCGATGAAACCGGAACGAAACGTTATGCCGCCGCGATGACGAAGTTGCACGACGCAGCCTTGAAAGCGGGGGTGCGGCGGGTTGTGTTGTGTACACCGCCACCTCACGATGCAAAGGGTGACGCCACGCACAGGACGCATGACGAGAACCTGACTCGATACAGCGAATGGCTGTTGTCGAAGAAGTCTGCGGGTTGGGACGTCGTCGATATACACGGCCCGATGCGCCGGGCGCTCGACGCAGGGCGTGCCAAAGACCCCAGCTTCGCATTGGCCAATGATGGCGTGCATCCCGGCCGCGAGGGACACTGGATGATGGCATCGGCAATTGTGACCCAATCCATCGGGGCCGACCTAGATGGCATCGCATCCGCAGAACAATTGTTCAAAGCCGACGGTAAGGAAATTCGCGATCTGGTTCGCGCGCGGATGACGAAGCGGTTCTCGGCATGGATGCGCCAGATCAGTCACACGCGTCCGGGTGTCCCGGGCGGTCCCGGGACGAAGCCTGGTCAATCCGTCGCTGAAGCGAATATCGAGGTGGCGCAGTTCAGCAAGCAGATATTCGTAAAATTGGATGGAAGCAATGCCGCAACACATGCCGTTGGCGAATCCGCACAACAAAAGTGATTGGGTACAAATGAACGACGTGACCTCTACATGCTGAATGGCATACTTTCTAAAAGATAGGCACGTGGGAAATTAATCAATGTCCAGACGTTGACTTAAATCACAATTGAACCAAACAACCAATAAGATCATGAAGCGCGACAAATCCAATGCGATCAATCGCAGGAAGTTTATCTACACCACTGGCATGGGTATTGCCCTGTTCAACATCCTTCCGGGATGCGCGACCAGTGCGGGCAGAAAAATTTCGAAAAACGATAAAATCAACATCGCCGGCATCGGCTTTGGCAGCCAGGGCGGGCGTGACGTGGATGAGGTCGCGGGGTTGGGCAACAACGTTGTCGCCCTGTGCGATGTGGATGAAAAATACGCCGCTCCGGGTTTCGCAAAATATCCGAACGCGAAACGCTTCACCGACTACCGCGTAATGTTTGACAAGATGGGGTCGGAAGTTGACGCCGTGGTGATCGGGACGCCGGATCACACGCACGCGGTCATCGCCATGGAAGCCATGCGACGCGGCAAACACGTCTATTGCGAGAAGCCGCTGGCGCACACCGTTCACGAAGTCCGCAAGCTCATGGGCGCCGCGAACAAATACAAAGTGGTCACGCAGCTTGGCAACCAGGGCCACTCCAGCGATTCCATCCGGCGCGTGTGCGAGTGGGTTTGGGCGGGAGCGTTGGGCAACGTCCATACCGTTCATGCGGGATGCGACGCGTTCAGGAATGTTTATTGCCAGATTCCCAACCTCGGCAAGTTGGAGGAGAAGCAGGAAGTGCCTGCCGGACTCGATTACGATCTCTGGCTCGGACCTGCGCAGTATCGTCCGTATTCCAAGCTCTGGGTGCCGTGGAACTGGCGCGGCTGGATGCCGTTTGGCGGCGGCGCAATCGGCGATTGGATCTGCCACGTTGTTGACCCGACCTTCTGGGCGTTGGACCTCGACGCGCCGACGTCCATTCACGCGGAAGTGCCCGACTACGATGTTGCGACGCAGGGGTTGACCTATCCGGCTGCGACAAAAATCACGTTTGAATTTCCTGCCAAAGGAGCGCGTGGCCCGGTGAAGCTGGTCTGGTATGACGGAAAAAGCGCGATTCCGAGGCCCAATGATTTTCAGGCGGACGACAAAGTTCCCGGCATCGGCGCGATCATGTTTGGCGACAAAGGAATGATTGTCCACGGCTCGCACGGTGGCGGCGGTTGCCATCTCCTGCCGGACAGCCTGATGGAACAACATTCCGGCAAGAACACTCCGGCGGAAAAAATCGTCCGCGTCAAAGGTCACGGCTGGGATTGGGCGGAAGCGATCCGGTCGGGCGGCAAAGCGGGGTCCAACTTCGGTTACGGAGGTCCGCTCACGCAGGTGGGATTGCTCGGGCTCATCGCCATTCGATTCTCCGGCCAGACGCTCCGCTGGGATGACAAGGCGATGCGCTTCACGAACAACGACGCGGCCAATGCCTTCGTAAAATCTGAGTATCGTTCGGGATGGGAAATCTGAACCGGAGCACGTTTTATTGCACCAAAGGTTTCGCTGCGCGGTTCAGGATGTCCTCCTGCAGCCATTAGCTGACCACATGACTGTCTGCGGATCGCGCATCGCATCGCATCGCGACAGGTTGGTGAGATGGAACTGAGCTAGGCTCGAGTTCTCGGATGATGAAACTCTTTCTCACGATTCTTGCAGCAGGGGTGGCGTCCAGCGTTGTCGCTGGCGAATTTCATGTCTCGCCAAGTGGTGCTGATTCCAACGGGGGCACTCTCGCCAAACCGTTTCTGACCCTGCAGCGAGCACAAGCGGCCGCCAGAACCTTGGCAGGGCGCGAAGCCGTGACGATCTTTGTCCACGCAGGCACGTATTATTTGCCCGCGACGTTGATTTTTTCTGCGGAGGACTCTGGCAGCAAATCCACGCCCGTGGTTTACCAAGCCTTTTGCACAAGCCCAGGCCCGAAACATTTCCGGTCTCGGAGATCGCTCCGCTTATGGGTTGCCGCATGAATCCGGCGTCCTAGTGATTCAAGTCCCCGCAGACAGTACCGCGGCCAAAGCGGGTTTGAAAAAGGACGACGTGATGGTTGCTTGCGACGGCAAACCGGTGCAACCGGTGAAAAACTCACGCTCACCCTCAGCCGCCAGCAGCAGTCAGTGACGATTCAGCTCATCAACCGCAACGACACGTTCTGAGTTCAGGCAGAAAACGTGTTGGGTCAACTCACCGTCAGCCCGCCGTTCACATGCACGGTTTGACCGGTGATGAACGAAGAGGCTTCACTGGCAAAGAAAACCACTGCCGCGCTCACGTCTTCGGGCACGCCCCAGCGATTGGCAGGGATCAGCGCGCGATAGCCGTCCTTCGCCGCCTGCGGATCGTTCTCGTGTCGCTCGACTGGAATCCAGCCGGGGCAAATCATGTTGCAGTTGAT
>CAMCWI010000043.1 GCA_945882065.1 Akkermansia muciniphila | reverse complement strand
ACGCCTTTCAACGTGATGCTCGGCATCGGGCCGCCGGGACTGAACTGGCCTTTGACTTTCGTGGGTTGAAGTTTATCGGCCACGTCGTTTTGCGCCCGGTCGGATTTTTCGCGACCGTCTTGATCTCGTTTGTCGAGCGCGGAACGATCCACGTAGGGCGTGCCTTCGCCGAAGTTTTCCACCCACTCGCCGCCTTCTTGTCCCCATGTGCCGACACCGTTGCCGGGGTTTTTGCCGAACGGGTTGTAGCCAGGTTTCTTTCCCTCGCACTGTCCCCAGCCTTTGCATTGGCTGATGCTCATGGAGGCTTTGTCCAAATTGTCGAGCGCTGCCATCATCGCGGACGCGTCGTTCATCTGCTGCATGAGGTCCTTCAATTCCTTGGCGGCGTCGGCGAGAGATTGCGCGGCGTTGGGTTTGTCGCCGTCCTTCATTTGTTTGGCGGCTTGTTTCATCAGGTCGGAAACTTTGCCGTATTCGGCGGCTTCAGGAAGAGCCTTGGAAACCTCTTCGAGAATTTTTTTGAGTTGCTCAGGCGTGAGGTTAGCGGCTTGGAGTTGCTTGGCCAGTTTTTCCAGCGTGTCGGCGGCGGCTTCGGGTTGACCGTTCTTGAGCTGCTCGGCGAGGTCTTTGCCCATCTTTTGCGCCTGAGCCTGCATGGCTTCGAGCTTTTGTTTCATGTCGCGCAGCTTCTCGAGGTCGTTGAGCGCGGCTTCGATGTCTTTCATGAAACGATCCGTGTTATTGGCGGCGAGCGCGGCGATGGCTTCGTCAATTTGCGGTAGCTCGACTCCGGCTTGGGAGGCTTGTTGAGCGAGCGAAGAAAGCGCGGCAGCAAGTTTTTGTTTTTCGGCATCGGCACTTTCGCCGGTCTTGCTGGCGAGGTCTTTGGCGGCTTCCTTAACTTTCTCGATTTCTTTCTGGAGCTTATCCAACGCTTCGGGATTTTGCGCCTGAGAGGCGAGTTGTTTCTGCATCGCGGCCATCTGCTTTTGCAGGCCGGCTGCGGAATCGTTGTTGCGACCAGTCGGTGAACGCGCGGCCTGCTCCATTTTTTTGAGCGCGGGGTCTTTGGCGATCTGCTTCAACTCGTCTTTGAGTTTCTCAGTGGCGTTGGCGAGGTCTTTGAGAGCATCGCTGCGCGTGAGAGACATTTTTTCCAATCGCTCGCCCAGTTCAGACACGGCTTCGAGGGATTTCTTGGTTCGCTCGAGTGCGGTCGGGCGTTGGGTGAGTACGCGCTTGGTGAGTTCGGCGACTTGTTTGCCCGCTTCCTTGATGACCTTGGCATCGGTCTGTTTCTGAATGCTCGCCTTGCTTCGATACTCAGGAACAAAACCCAACCCGGCAGCGAACACAAGAACCACGGCAGCCCAGCGTGCGGCTTTAGTGAACGAGAAGGGGACGAGTTTGCGCGGCTCGATTTCTTGCGCATGACTCGCGGCATCGTGCATCACGAGATCGCGCCACGTTCCGGGCGGCTGGGTCTCGGCGAATTCGAGCGCGGTGCTCATGCGTTCCTTGAGATTTTGTTTCACGTCCACCCAGCGGGCGGTTTCGGCGAGGCTGGGTTTGCGCCAGAAGCCGAGGATGAAGCCGACAAGCGGGCAAAGAATCGGGGCGACGCCAGACCAGCCGACGATGTTGGGCGAAACGGGCGCGAGCTTGAAAGCAGCGAGAGCAACGAGGAGGAACAGAGCGCCGACGAACAGTCCGACAAACAACCCGCGCAGACCGCGCTCGACACGGCGACGACGCGCGGCGCGGGCGAGCGTTGCTTGGATGATCTGAAGTTCGCTCATGGCTTGAGGCAGGTTGAACCGACGATTGAAAATAGGCGAGTGAATTTAGCCCGCATATTTCACAAGCATTTGGCGGAGCGCCGGTCTGTGACTGGCTTTACGGACTGTCCGCACCCAAAGCCGGTCACAGACCGGTGCTCCACTCTGATGCCGATTCAAGCTACGTGTTAAATTTGCGGGTTGGTCATAGGTGCTCGATGGAAAATTATTCTCAATGGAAGGTTGGACAGTGAAGCCGTGGAAATGTTCTGCGGCAAAATGCGCAGGATGAAAAACACGAAACAGAGCCGCCACCAAAACGCTGGGGACAGACCTCGTCACCCAAACGCGCATGTTCGTGTGTGTTTTTTTTGTTGCCAGATGCTGTTGGCGGGCGTTAGCTGGATGTGTTCACAAGAAAAACAAAGTGCATGGCAATCTGCGTCATCGGGTCCGGCATGTGGTTTGCGATGCGGCAAGTGGTAACAGTAGTAAAATAAAAAATCAGTAAACCAGCATCTGTATGAAAACCCTCTCCAATCCAATAACTAGAATCATCCCAATAGCCATGGCGGCTGTTCTCTGCGCGGTGTCCACCGTCAGAGTGTCAGCAGCACCGTATGCGTCCGGCATCACCAATGACAGCGGCACGATCCGGTTTGTGATGAATGAAGCCGGCGCCGATGTGAATGTTGTTTTTGAAGACACCACCACTCTCGCGATGGGAGTTCTGCCCAAAGGCGCGACCAATTTCTTGCTGGGTGCCCATGTGGGTTTCAAAATCATTTGCACCAAGATTGGCAATGGCGTGCCGTCACTGATCAGTTCAGACGCTTATACGAACAGCGTTTGGGGATCACCGCGCGGCGTGGCTGTGAACCAAAATGCCAAAAACGGTCACCTGTTCGGGCGTATCTATGCGGGTAGCAGTGCGGCAAGCGGCACATTTGGGACGACTCTGAAACAAAAGGGACTTTACGCCATGCAAGCCGATCAAACGGACGCATTAGGAGCCGGGACAAACGCGTTCGGCGCGTCGGGGTTTGGCACCGACGGTGTAGCAAGTGGTTTTGCCGGATCGGGTCCTTGGAGGTTGAGTGTAGCCGCTGACGATACTGTGATTGTGGCGGATTCGTCTGTCATTGGCGATGCTGTCTATCAGTATTCACCCAATCTGAACAGTTCAAATCTCGTGCTGGCTGGCATCGGGCGTACTGCGGGTGTTACTGCTGGGACTCACGGGGGTCTGTTTGGCACCCCGATCATTACTGGCTCGATTGCCGGAGGAAACCTTGTGCTGTGGACTGGGGATGCCAATTTGCCGGCTCCGGCCAGTGCAACGATGGGGCCGGGAACTTCTCCGGGTTCATACAACTGCGTTTATCGTTTTGACATTGGTGCGGGTCCACTGCCGTGGGCGGGTGCTCCGAATTACGCCTACACAGTGGGACTCGATGGAATTCAAGGACTCCGCGTGGAAATGACGTTAGGCAAGGACGGGAAAATCATTGGCGCGATTGGTCGTGCGAACTTGTCGAACCCCAACATTCAGATTCTTGATTCCACCGGGGCGACGTCACTTTACACTTCTTGGCAGAATACAGGAGGCGCGAGTGATCCGTGGCGTGGTGAGGCCCATGGATCAACGCTTGCAACCTATGGTGGCGTTCGCGTTTCGCCTGATGGTCGCTTCTTGGCATCTGTTTCTATCGATAACGGCATTACCATTGCGAATCTGACCAACGGTATCCCTGATGACGGAAGCATCGTTGCCATCACCAATTTGGCAGCCGTGGGTAATAGTCGCGGCATGGATTGGGATGCGGCGGGCAACATTTATGTCACCAGCTCCGGTCAAGGTCTGTTGCGGATTTATTCCTTGGGGCTGACCACAACGTGCGTTACCAGCAATGACTTCACCGGCACCAACGGCACTTTTAGTTTGGAACTTCCGCCCCTCGCTGCCTCGGTGGTGGCGACGACCCCAAATGCTTCGCAGAATTTTGGCACTCCGATTCCAGGCGTGTTCACCATCACTCTCAACACGAACGTTCTCGCCGCACCGCTCACGGTTAATTTTACCCGTAGCGGCACGGCGGCTTACACCAATCACTACACGATCAACACCAATGAAACTCCCAATGGGGTAATCATTGGAACCAACTCGGTGACGTTCCCCGCAGGTACCGCCCCAAGCGGCAATTGGTCGGTGGGTGTAAAAATCACTCCGACGCCTCTTCCTGTAAGCACCAATACATTGACAGTGGTGCTGCAAGTTCTCGGTGGTTCAGGCAATCTTGCTGGCGCACCCGCCAAAGACACTGTTTACATCCGCAATACTGGCCCGCAACTGCTTCTGTTGGCGGCTGCACCTGTCGCACCGGCAGCGGGCGGTACGAGTGCAACGATGTACCGCGGAGTCACCAATGATTACGCCAAATTTGTCATCACCCGCCTTGGAGACACTAATGCGGCGACGTACACAGTCACCAATATCACTTATGCTGGCACCGCTTCATTTCCTTTGGATTACGGTGCGCGAGCGCAGAGACTTGATCCTGCGGGCAATGGAATCTTGGTTCCCCCGGTGGATGGGCCTACTTCAATAATCATCAATCCTGGTGATACACTCATCACTTGTGCTGTCGGGAATCCTGAGTCCCATCTCGACCTCAGTGCCATTCGATCGAACCTCACGATCGTTGTGAACCTGACCAATACCGTTGCACCCTTCACAAACGGTTTGAGTGCTGAGAACACTCCTTACTCAGTGGGTACCGTTACCACGACGTTGACAATCATTGATAACGCTGTCGGACCGGAAGTGGTTCTTTGGTCGAATCCTTTGACCAATGCCTTGGACAGCGTGAATTGGACGCTGACCTATGCCGCGACAAACTTTGCCGCCAACACTGTGTTGCCAGCCGTGTTTCCCAACTACGACAACAGTAATTATGGTGGCGGCACGAACGACTTTGAGGTGACGTTTGGCAGCGACACTGTCGCCAACGGCGTGCCGTTGTCTCCCGTCATGATCGCCAGCAACTGGACCGGCGCGTTGAAAATGACCGTCAACAAAGTGAATGGCGCACACGCGGGCGTGAACCTTTATCCGCAAGGCCAGAACTTCGGTGGCAACTACGCGCTGCGGTTTAACATGTTCCTGTCGCTCTACCAGTTTGCCAGCAACAATCCGAGCATCGGATCTCCTGCCAGAGAGTTTGCGACATTTGGCGTCAATCACCGGGGCACAAATTGTAACTGGAAGACGGCGACAGTCCTTGCTGCCAACGCAGGTAACAGCCCGACGAACTCCGACGGTCAATGGATGGTGATTGGTGCTGGTACTGGCTCAATCACTCCAGCCGATTTTGAATCCTTCGTTCCGCCGGGGCTGCCCAATGCTGGAACTGGACCAAAAACGAGCAATCCCGCCCTGACCCAAAACGGAGTCTTCAAGCATCCGCCGTTTGAAGCCATGAATGTGACCACTCCCACTGTTGCGAATCCCGGCGGCGGTGAGCCGGTCAATAAATGGGTGGATGTGAGCGTGGAAGTGACCCGCCAGACCAACATCAACGTGTTCATCAACGGTTCGTTGGTGATCCCTGCCTTTGCTCTTACGAATGGTTCGCTTGCCACCACCTACACCAATGGCACGATCATGCTCGGCTACTTGGATCCGAATGCGGACCTTAGTGATAGCAGCGCGTTCGTCTATTACTCCAACGTGCGTGTTGTCGAACTATCGCCCTATATCGTTACCCAACCTGGCTTGGCTGGTAGCGGGGCGGAACGATTGATTGTCACACAAGGATCCAGCCTCACGCTCACCTCGGCGGTGACTTTCGCATCGAATCCCATCACGAACGTCTGGTACCGCGGCACTGGCACCGCCGCAAACCCTGGCACAGGTGTTCCCACATTCGCCTTGCAGACCAATACGGCTGCCGCCACAAGCATGACAGACTCGCTCACGCTGAATAATTTGCAGACCATCGGTGCTACGAACTACATGTCGGTGTTCAGTGACGCTGCGGGTTCAGTCACCTCGCGCGTGGTCAGTGTTGAGGTCGTCCTTGGACCGACAAACCAGATTGCCAACGCGGGTTCGACCCTCCAGTTCCCTGTGAGGTTTGCCGGGCCGGTTGCACCGGTGTTGTTCCAGTGGAAAACGAACGGCGTCAACTTGGCAAATGTCGCGGGACGCTTTGGCGGTGTGACCACATCAAATCTGTTCATCACCAATGTTCTCGCGTCGGACGCGCTTGTCACCTATTCCGTACTCGTATCCAATGTAGCTGGCACAGTGACTCCCGCAGGTTTGTTGAGTGTGGTGAGTCCTGTGACCGTCGCGAACCAGACCAATCTCTGGGGATCAACAACTACATTCACGGTGCCGACTACAGGCAGCGTGCCGTTGACCTATCAGTGGAAACGCGCCGGAACAAACCTCGTTGACGGCGGCATCATTTCAGGCGCGACAAGCGGCACACTGACCCTCACAGGGGTCACGCGGGCTGATGCCACGAACAACTACGCGGCGGGAGTGACAAACGGATTCAGCGGAGTCCTCAGCACCACGGGTGCGCTCACGGTGATCGTTGCTCCACCAGCATTCACGAACGCCGTGGTGTCGGGCGGCATCATGACCATGTCCTTCAGCACCACGAACGCATTTGACACCACCAGCGCGTTCATCCTGCAAAGCGCGGGTGTTGTGACCGGACCCTACACCAATACACCGGCCACGTTCACCGGTTCAGCCGGAGCGTTTCAGGTGACCGCTCCACAAACGGGCGACCAGATGTACTATCGGTTGTTGCATGTGAATTGACGATTGCACGGTGCGACAGCATCGTGGAAATGGTGTCGGGTGACGGATCCGCTGTCACTCGACACCGATCAATGTGTGTCAGACTCGGTAATGTGGGTGGTAAAGGAAAAGTAAAGAAAAGGTAAAGCAACTATGAGGAGACTCGAAACAAGGTGGTTTTAGGTCTCAGGATTTGTTGGCAACAATAACGCTTGTATGACGGCTTGAATTGGAAATCTGATTGATATGAAGAAATCTACGGATAAGCACTCCTCCGCTTTCACCCTCATCGAATTGCTGGTGGTGATCGCGATTATTGCAATCTTGGCGGCCATGCTTCTGCCAGCACTGGCCAAGGCCAAATTGAAGGCAAGGATTACTCAGGACATCAGCAACAAAAAGCAAATAACGATTGCTGCCACCATGTACGTGGGTGATTGGAATGATTATCTGCCTCCAAATGCGCCGGCGGGATATGGTTTAGGCTGGTGTAATGGCAGTCTGAACTGGGGTTCAGGTTTGGCAAATATCCTGCCTGACTATTACAACACCAATTGCTTTGCTCCTTACGTTGGGAATATCAAGGTGTATAAGTGCCCCAACGACACAATTCCATCCGACAATGGGCAGCGCATCCGCAGCATATCCATGAACTCTGCGACCCTTGGTCATCTTCCCGTAAATTTTGAAACAACTCTAATATCGTATCTTGGGACTCAATGGAGGGTCTATCGCAAGATGAACGACTTGAGTAATCCAGGTCCTGTCAATGTTTGGCTTTTCTGCGATGAATCCATGCGCTCAATGAATGACGGTTATCTGCAAATGTCACTCAACTCTCCGCTCTATCCTGATATTCCTGCGAACTATGATTCGGGAGGGAATTGCTTTTCCTTCGCAGATGGCCATGTGGAATACCGTAAATGGAAATGGCCGGGGTTGCCCACAGCCGGGCTGAAAAATGTTCCCAACTCGCACAATAATACTGGTGGCAATTGGGCAAGTAGTGGACAAGATGTGGATTGGTTGTGGTTGAAAGATCATACGTCCAGCAAGTATTAAGACGCGCAGGGAACATTTTACCCAGAGAGTAAAGGTCGTGCCTTGATTTTGCGGACAAGCGTTGGGGGTTAAGAATCCGATAGTGATCCATTGCTATAAAACCTGCCCCGAACCAGCAGCGCTGTTGAGAACGTTTAGCTTTTGAACATGCAATCACCGGATTTTTTCCTCCCCAAACGCAGAAGCGTCAGTCTGAACCCCCGTGTTGCATTCACGCTCGTCAAGTTGCTCGTGGTGATCGCCATCATCGCGATTCTAGCCGCGATGTTATTGCCCGTGCTGGCCAAGGCGGAACAGGGTTCCAATGAAGAGTTGGATAAGAGAGTTGAGAGAATGTTCTGTGACAGTTCGATCAAGGTGGATACTTCGTGGCAACCGGTTTGCAACAATGGTGGGGACGGTAGTTGTCCCCCCAAGCGTGCATGATCGTGCAGATTATTTTTGTTGCCAGATGCCAACGACAGGCGTTAGCTGGATGTGTTCACAAGAAAAACAAACTGCATGGCAACCGTCGTCTTTTCGTCCGACACGCGGGCTGCAATGCGAGTCGGTAGTAATGAAGTAAAAAACAGCAGTATAAAACTCAATCGAAGTATGAAAAACCCTCCTTACACAAAAATTATCGCCCGCGTAGTCGCCGCACTGGTGGCATTCGCGATCAGCGTGTCGGCCATCAATGCCCAAACACAGGTCTATTCTGAAAGTTTTGAAACAGATCACACCTTGGACAATACCTGGGTGACGAATGTCACAGTTGGCGGCTACAATCCCGTGAATCTGTATTTTGATTACAGCTCCGTGGGGATTCCCTCCGCGCCGAATTCGGGAGGGACGACCCGTGGTTTGAAGATGCAGGCGAATTTGGATCCGGCAGTGGCGGTGTTTCCATCAGGTGTAAGCGTTTCGCCGGTCGGCACAGCAATCACAGACAATTTTGAAATGCGCTGGGATTGGTGGCTCAACTTCAATGGTCCACTGGCCGCTGGCGGAGCTGGTTCTACTCAAATTGGCGGTGGCGGGTTTGGCACTGCGGGCACAAGTGTCCAAGTCGCAGGAGGCGTGATTGACAGCTTCTTCTTTGGAGCTTCCGGGGATGGATCAGGAACGACCGCAGACTATCGCGTCTATTCACCATCTGCCCAAACTAGCCATACCGATGCCAGCGGCGTTTATGCAGCCGGGACGGTGGGTTCGCGCAACAACACCGCCGCTTATTACCAATCAACCTTTACGCCGCAGTCAGCCACGAATAACTGTCCGGTGCAATTAGCACTTTATCCTCAACAGACTGGTTTGACCGCAGGAGGTACTGCCGGTATGAAATGGCGCAGTGCTGTTCTCCGCAAGGTTGCCAATATTTTGACCTACTCAATTGACGGATTGCTTATCGCGACGGTGGATATCACCACAAACGGAACGCTGGGAGGAAACAATATCGTGTTCGGCCATTTCGACATCACGTCAGGTGCTTCCGCGGATCCAAATGCTACGAACTTGGCGTTTAGCTTGGTGGATAATATCCGTATCACGAACTATAACAATGTTGTGACGGTGAACAGTTCGGTGCCGACGGCGGCTGAGGCTGGCCCTGCAGCGGGCACATTCACTGTCACCCGCACTGCGGCAGGTGTGCCCGTTACGGTCGCTTATACGGTGAGTGGCACGGCGGTAAATGGAGTGGATTATACCAATGCTCTCGGCGGTGCTCTGTCGGGAACGATTACATTTGATGCCCTCGCAACCTCCACAAACATCACCATCATTCCTGTGGATGACAGCACTGCTGAGGCGTTGGAGACGGTCGTAGTGAGCATTTCGCCAGCTTTGGAATATGTCGGTGCTGGCACGGCTACGATCACCATCGTGGATGACGAGGGGCCGCAGTTGTCCATAACTAACATTTCCACACAGATGTATGAGCGGACGAATGATTATGCCACGTTCCAGATTTCGCGTTTGGGCGATACGGGCACGGTGTTTAACGTCAATCTGTCGTTCTCCGGTTCTGCGACCGAGGGGACGGACTATTATACCAACACCACGGTGACGTTTGACGCTGGAGTGCTTGCTACAAACATCAATGTTTATCCGCTTGTAGATGCTACGCTCGAAGGTGCTGAAACGGTGACTGTAAATCTTGATATCGGCAGTGGTTACACTGTTGGTTCGTCGGGATCCGCATCCATCACACTGGTGGATTCAGATTTGCCGGCGGAAACCGTGCTGTTCTCGGAAGACTTCAATGCTGATCACGCGGCAGACTGGAGCGTACTCCACGCCGCCAGCGATGGGATCACGGATTACAACATTGATTTTAATTTTGCTTACACTTCATTCGGAATCCCCGAAGCCCCGCATGGTGGTGGCAACGGTTTGTTTATGAATGTGAACAAAACCGCCGCCGGGGTGGCTGCGGCGTTGAATCTTTACCCAGTGAGTGCCACGACTTACAGCGGCAACTATGCGCTGCGCTTCGACATGTTCCTGAGCGTCCCGCTGCCGAACGTTTCTGCTACAGAATACGCGCTGGCGGGCATCAATCACTCTGGCAACATGACTAATTGGTGGCGCAGCGGTGGCGTTCCCGCCGGTTGGACGTTTGACGGTTTGTTTGCAGCCATCGTGACGGATGCTGGTGGTACGCCAAACTATGGACTTTATAGCGCGCCAGCCGTGGCAAATAACCCGACGCTGGCAACTAGCCAGACTTCGGCGGCGGTCGCGGCGGCATTCAAGGCTAATCCCTACGGCGTCGCGGGCACCGTGGCCAGCTCCAACAATCCGGCTGGATTCTTTGCCACGCCCACTTGGGCGGATGTTGAAATCAGTCAGAGTGGAAGCCTCATCACGCTGGTGATCAACAACACCAAAATCTACACTTACAGCAACGCGACGGCTGCCGTCTCTGGCAAAATCATGTTGGGCTACGAGGACGCATTTGACTCAATCAGCGCCAACCAATCCTATATGGTTATCGACAACGTCCGCGTGGTGTCCATCACGCCGCCGATCATTACAACGCAGCCGGTAAACACCACCAATGCAGCGGGAACACCCGCGACATTAATGGCGGCGGCTACCACCAGCACGACGACCACAAACTACCAATGGTTCCGTAACAATGTTGCCATCCCGAATGCGACGAATGCTAGCTACGCTGTAGCGTCAGTGGCCGTCACCAATTACGGTTCGTATCGGGTTGAGGTAAGCGATGGCCGTTACACAACGGTCAGCAGCACTGCGGTGATTAGTTCGCCGGGTCTGTCCATTGTCGCCCAACCCAACAGTGTTGTGTTGGCAGTCAATATTGCGACCAACTTCTCTGTGGGTATCAGTGGCACTTCGACAGGCGTCACCAACTACCAGTGGCAGCGCTCATCTACAAACCTGACAGGCAGCATCACCAACCCACTCAACTTCACGGTGAGGTCCACCAACTACGGACCTTACCGCGTAATTGTGAACGACGGCTTCTTGTCGGTGACGAGCGCGGTGGCAAATCTGACGCCGCCCGCTCCGTTGATCAACGTCCACCCCAGTAGCCGCGCGGCAGTTGTTGGCAGTTCTCCGACCCTGTCAGTGACTGCGACTTCATTCTCTGGCGTCACCAACTTCCAGTGGATGTATTACGGCACGAACGTGTCAGGTGCTGGAATATCTGGTGCCACGACCCGGATCCTCACGTTGGCCGGAATCCAGCCGGTCAGTTTTGGTGGGCCATTCACAGTTCGAGTGACTGATGGGTTTGTGAACGTCACGAGTACGCCGGCAGCGACAATCAGCGTGCCCGTGTCGCCGACCGTGACGGCTCCGGCAGCCGTTGGTGCAAACCTCGTATTCAGTCATTCGAGCGAGGTCGGGCCGAATTACATCGTGGACTTCAAGTCAGCGTTGACCAATCCGACTTGGACTCCGATCAAGACGAATGCTGGCACTGGATTGACGATCAATATCACGAACGCCCTATCAGGCGATCAAGGATATTTCCGTATCCGGCTGCAATAGCAGTTTGAAAAATGTGAGAGTCACCCGCTGTTGACGGGTGACTCTCAAGTTATAATTGGATGTGAGTCTCGACAGAATGAATGACATGAAGCAAATCGTTCCAAAGAAAAGAACCGGCATGAATTTCAGAAAATACGCATTGGCGGGCTTTACGCTAATTGAACTCCTCGTCGTCATCGCGATCATCGCCATTCTTGCAGCGATGTTGCTGCCCGCTTTGAGCAAGGCGAAGGATAAGGCGCACAAGATTAGTTGTCTGAACAACGAAAAACAGATGGGACTTGGTAGCCAGATGTACGCTGAAGATGATGACAAAAAAGCTCTCACCGGAGTTGTGAATTATGCCGATGATGATTTGAATTGGTTGTATGTGACTTACGTTTCAAATGCCAAAAGCTTCGTCTGTCCTTCCACCAAAAACTCCGTCACCGTTGATCCCGCTGTTCCTGGTAAAGTTATAAATTTGTTTCCCAACGATCTGGGGAATCCGGCGGTGGGATCACTGACGCCGGGTGTCCCGCAGTACTACACAGACCGTATGCACGGCAGCATGCGCGCGTTCAGGGATCTTCAAAACAATGCCCTCAAAGGGAGGACCGATCCTGCTGGAAGCAGTTATGAAGTAACCGGTTTTTTTTGTGGAGCTTCCCCCACCACCTCAACTTCAGACATTTTGAACGTCCGCAAAACCCAAAACTCTTCAAACTCAAAAAACTACAGCACGGTACAGGCTGGAACGAAATACAACTTCGTTGGCCAGAAAGCTAGCCCCTCTGATGTTTGGCTCATCTATGACGCTGATGATGGAAGTGCGAGTCCCTCGTCCCAGGAAGATTACCCAGACGCTGCGGATAACCATGGTGCTGCTGGCGGAAACGTCGTGTTTGGCGATGGTCATGCCGAATGGATTTCGCAAAAGAAGTACGTGGGCAGTTTCATTCGCGGCACCGACGAGAAGCCCTCAGTTTCAACCCTGATTTATTAGGACGCGGCTTCAAAATACTTCCGGAGTGCGCCCGTCCTCGTGATTAGCGGGGTGGTGGTGCGAGACGCCACCACAAAAAATGGCAAACGCTTGGTTGTTGGTTGTTGCTGTGCCTGAGGGCTGGCACTCTCCGGGCAACCTCACCCTCGTCGGGTTCTTGACGGACGTTAAACTTCGTTGCTTGTGAACGGCAAACTGACTTGCACCATCGCCCTGCCTGTAGGATTCTCACCGCCTGAAATCTATGGCACATATCAAAAAAATATCCGTGTTCGGCCTCGGCAAACTAGGCGCGTGCATGGCGGCCACTTTTGCCCAGGCGGGCTATCAAGTTCTTGGCGTGGACATCAACCCCGAATTTGTTCGCAAGATCAATGAGGGCATCGCACCGGTGGACGAACCGTTGCTGGATGAAACCATGAAGAAAGCGGGTAAGCGTCTGCGCGCCACCACCAATCCCGTCGAAGCCGTTGACACGGATATTTCGTTCTTCATCGTTCCCTCGCCGAGTTTGCCGGACGGAAGTTTCTCCAATGAATTTCTCATGCGTGCTCTGGCACCCATCGCTCAGGCCGTGCGCAAGGCGAAGAAGAAAAATCACATCTTCGTCATCAGCTCCACCACCACGCCCGGCGCGTGTCGCAGCGTCATCATTCCAATGCTTGAGAAGGAGATTGGTGGCAAGTGCGGCAAGGCATTCAGCTTTTGTTACAACCCGGAATTCATCGCGCTTGGCAATGTCGTGCGCGGCCTCATGGCGCCGGACATGGTGTTGATCGGCGAATCCGACAAGCGCGCGGGTGATCTGCTCGAAGTCATCTATCACAAATACAACACCAACAAACCCAAGATCGCGCGCATGTCCGTCACGAGCGCGGAGCTGACGAAGATTTCCGTCAACAGCTACATCACGGCGAAGATCAGTTTCACGAACCAGCTTCGGATGATCGCCGAGAAGTTTGAGGACACGAACATCCACGAGATTCTCGACGCCATCGGAGCGGACTCGCGCATCGGCCACAAATATCTGCGCGCGGGTTTGAGTTATGGCGGGCCGTGTTTCCCGCGTGACAATCGTCTGGTGAGCTACTCCGCCAAACAAGTCGGCCTCAGCGCACCGCTCGCCGAAGCGACGGATCGCGTGAACGAGATGGCCAAGGAGCAACTCGCGCAACAAGCTCTCGCGTGCGTTCAGCCGGGCGACGCCGTGGTGGTTCTGGGCATGTCGTATCGTCCTGACACCTACATCGTGGAGGAGTCCGCCGGATTGCACATCGCGCAATCCCTCAAGCGCAGCGGTTGTCGTGTGTTGGTGCATGATTACGCGTCCAACACCAAGAATAGTCCCGCGCTGCTGGAGTTTGAGCAACTCGCCGATCCCGCGAAGCTCAAGAACGAGAAGCGCGTGAAGGCAGTGATCATCTGCAACCCGTGGCCGGGTTATCGCACTGTGAAATTTCCAAAAGGCGCGAAAGTATTCGATCCGTGGGGCGTGCTGGAGTGAGTGTGGGCGTGTCGGAGTGTTGCACGTTTTTTGGGGACGAGCTTAAGCTTGAACTCCAACGTTGAGCCACTGTCTACCTCAAGCGTTGCCAAAAAACCGTTTCTCCCCCTACCATGATGCCATGAAACATTTATCCGCATTGCTGGCGTTGCTCGTTGCGGGAGTTATTGGCGCAAACGGCCAAAGCACCGAGGATCAATATGTCCACATTTACAATCTCATTCAGCAAGGCGATGCCCTGAGTGCTTCGGGCAAGCCTGATCTGGCGTTACCAAAATATCTCGCCGCGCAAACGTCACTTCAACGCATCCAGAAAATCAACCCGACTTGGCAGGCCAAAGTCGTCAACTTTCGCCTCCGCTACCTCGAAGAAAAGATTTCCGATATTCCCGGCGCGAAAACCATCCCAAGCCCAGTCGTCGCGCCGCTGATTGTCAGGACGCCAACACCTGTTCAGACACCAACAGCCAAGCCAGAGATCGCCGCACCGCCTATTCCTCCGCAGCCTGAAGTCAGACCCGCGTCCCCATCCCCCGAAGTGTTGCGCCAGATCACAGCACTCCAGGACGACCTTCGCAGACTGCAGGCGGAGAAAACTATTCTGGAATCCAAGCTCAAGGAGGCGTTCGCCACCCAGCCCGCTTCAGTCGACCCGCGTGAACTCTCGAAGGCACAGGAAAGAATCCAGTCGTTGACCAAGGAAAACGAATTGCTCAAAACGAGCCTTGAGGAGGAGAAAACAAAACCAGCGAAGGTGAGCGTGAAGGATTTGGAAGAAGCCCGACGCGCGCTGGCGGATGCGAATCTCAAAATTGAGGAGCAGACCAAATCCCGCAACGAAGCCGCAGAGGCTTTGCGCGCGGAGAATGAGTTGCTCAAGAAACAACTCGCAGACACCAAGTCGCTCGCGCAGACCGCGACCGAGACAGCGAAGCGACTCACCGAAGCCGAGGCGCGCATCGCCACGCTGTCGTCTGACGCAGAAGTGTTGAAGCTGGAAAAAGCCGCGCTCGAATCTCGACTCAAGAAAGTGGCCACCGTGTCGCAGCCCGGTGCGAAATCCCAGACAGTGAGCCGTCCTGCGGATTTGCAGCGCATTCAGCAACTCGAGCGGGAGCGCGATGATTTCCTGGCACAGCTCGAAGCCGCGAACAAAAAGATGATGACCAGCAGAGGTGGGGACGTGAACGCGCGTGTCCAACAGCTCACGCGAGAAGTCACAAATCTCCGCGCGCGGGTGGATGTGTTTGAGGCCCGAGCCATTCCTTATACGAAGGAGGAACTTGCGCTGTTCACGAAGCCCGTGGCCAAGCCCGCTGCGTTGCCGGAGGGAAAACCAAGTCGCAACGCTGGCAAAGAAATGCCTGCCAGCACGATGGCTCTTGCGACCAAGGCCCAGAAACATTTTGAAGCGAAGCAGTACGACAAGGCGGAGGAAAACTATTTAGAAATCCTGAAGGCGGACGACAAAAGTGCCTACACCCATGCGAATCTCGCGGCGATCCAGATGGAGATGGGGCGACTCGATGAAGCCGAGAAGCATCTCAAGTCCGCGCTCGAAACGTCTCCGGACGATGCCCACGCCACGATGTTGATGGGCTTGCTGAAATTTCGTCAGGAGAAATGGGACGAGGCGATTGATTCGCTCGGTCGCGCGGGCAAGCTCGCGCCGAACAACGCGGAGATTCAAGATAATCTCGGTGTGGCTCTAAGCCAGAAAGGACTACGCGGCCCGGCGGAGCAGGCGTTCCGCAAGGCGATGGTTCTGAATCCGAATCATGCCGGAGTGCAATCTCACCTCGCGTTATTCTACGCGCTGGAGACGCCGCCGAACATTCCGCTCGCGCGTTTCCATTATCAGAGAGCCATCGCCGCTGGCGAACCTCGCAATCCTGACATTGAAAAAATGTTCGATAAGAAGGAAGCCGCCACAAAGTAAATGCTGCGCCAGTCGTTCCACGAATTGAAACTCGCCACGAATGGTCGTGGTCTTTACGACTTCACCGATGAGGTGCAAGCGTGGATCGGGAAGGGTGGTTTCAAGAATGGTTTGGTGACGTTGTTTCTGCGACACACCTCCGCATCGTTGCTGATCCAAGAAAACGCCGATCCTGATGTGCGTGCCGATTTGGAACGTTTCTTCAAACGGCTCGTGCCGGATGGCGATCCGATCTTTTCTCACACTTGCGAAGGGCCGGACGACATGCCCGCGCATATCCGCACGGCATTGACGACGGTAAATCTCAGCCTGCCACTACGTGAGGGACGACTGGCGCTCGGCACATGGCAGGGAATTTATTTGTGGGAACATCGTCACGCGCCGAACTCGCGTACCGTGGCGATCCATTTCATCGGAGAATAAGTTGCATCCATCATGAACGACTTGATCCAATCCCGATGGTTTCCCATCGCTCTGCTGACCGTCTCAAATGTCTTCTTGACGTTCGCGTGGTATGGACATTTGAAGCGTAAAAGCGTGCCGCTGTATCTCGTCATCCTAGCGAGTTGGGGCAACTCGCACTACTCAGCCACGCAACTCAAGATCATCTAGGAAGTCATCACTCTGGTCGTGTTCTGTGGGTTCGCCATGATGTATCTCGGTGAGAAAATCAGGTGGAATTATTACGCAGCGTTTGCGTGTGTGTTGGGCGCGGTGGCGTTTGTTTTTCTACCCAAACAGTAAAGGGTGGTTTCAGCCTGATGATTGCCAGTTTTGGTGGTTATGATTTGGCAAAAAATGGGTTGGCTTCCGGCGGCGGCTTTCCCATATTCGCTTCACAACCATGAAAACTAAAACCAACATGTTCCTGGTACTCACCGTTCTATTCACCCTCGGGCAGGCGTTTTGTGCGAGCGCTAGCGAAGCTGACATCAACATCCCCGATCTGACCGCCGTGAAATTCGCCGGCTTGGGCGGCGTCAGCGGTTACACGCTCATGATGCTGGGCATCGTCTTTTGCGCCATCGGCGCGTTGTTTGGCATCGTGCAATACCTGCAAACCAAGGCACTGCCTGTTCACGAAAGCATGGCCAAGGTTTCCCACACCATCTACGAGACCTGCAAAACTTATCTGATCACGCAGGGCAAATTGCTCGCCATCCTCTGGGTGCTGATTGCCGCCTGCATGGTCGTGTATTTCGGGTTTCTGCAAGGTAACACGGCGGGGCATGTGCTGGTGATTCTGCTCGCGTCGGTGCTCGGCATCCTCGGCTCGTATGGCGTGGCGTGGTTCGGCATCCGCATCAACACCATCTCCAACTCCCGCACCGCCTTCTCCGCGTTGAAAGGAAATCCCTTCGCCACGCTCTGCATCCCGCTCCGTTCCGGCATGAGCATCGGCCTGCTGCTCGTCGCCGTGGAATTGTTCTTCATGATCTGCATCCTGATGTTCCTGCCGCGCGAACTCGTCGGTCCGTGCTTCATTGGCTTCGCCATCGGCGAATCACTCGGCGCATCGGTGCTCCGCATCTGCGGTGGTATCTTCACCAAGATCGCCGACATCGGCTCCGACCTGATGAAGATCGTCTTCAAACTCCCCGAAGATGATCCGAAGAATCCGGGCGTGATCGCGGATTGCACCGGCGACAACGCGGGCGACTCGGTCGGCCCGACGGCAGACGGTTTTGAAACTTACGGCGTGACCGGTGTGGCCTTGATCGCGTTCCTCGCCCTGGCGCTGGCGGCCAGCCCGACGGTTTGTGCCACGCTCATCATCTGGCTGTTCGTCATGCGTGTGTTGATGATTGTGACTTCGCTGGCGTCCTATTTTCTCAACGAAGTCATCAGCAAGGCCATGTTTGGTAGCAAGAATGATTTCGACTTTGAAGCCCCGTTGACCCATCTCGTGTGGATCACCTCAGCGGTGTCCATTGCCATCACGTTCGTTGCCAGCAAACTGTTGCTGGGCGATTTCACCATGAATGGGGTGGCGCAACCCGCGCTCTGGTGGGTGCTCTCGGCCATCATCAGTTGCGGCACCGTGGCGGGCGCGTTGATTCCTGAGTTCACCAAAATCTTCGTCAGCACCAATTCCCGGCACGTCAAAGAAGTGACCAATTGCTCCAAGCACGGCGGCGCTTCCCTGAACATCCTGTCCGGCTTCGTGGCGGGCAACTTCTCCGCGTTCTGGATGGGCTTGGTCATCATGCTGCTCATGTTCGCCGCGTGGCAGTTCTCCACCAACAGCGCGTTGATGTCCATCATGCCGGAGCAATTCAAATTCGCCGCGCCGATCTTCGCGTTCGGTCTCGTGGCCTTCGGCTTCCTCGGCATGGGACCGGTGACCATCGCGGTGGACAGCTACGGCCCGGTCACCGACAACGCCCAATCCGTCTATGAGTTGAGTCAGATCGAAGGTCATAGCACCGACGACAAAAAACGCGCGAGCGATCAGATCAAGAAGGATTTTGGTTTTGTGCCCGACTTCGAAAACGCCAAGTATCAATTGGAAAAAGGTGACGGCGCGGGCAACACCTTCAAGGCCACGGCCAAGCCGGTGCTCATCGGCACGGCCGTCGTGGGCGCGACGACCATGGTCTTCGGCATCATCATGCTGCTGGAAAATATGTTTGGCAATGTGGTGAACAAACTCTCGATTGTTCAACCCGAAATCATCCTCGGCATCGTCATGGGCGGCTCGGTGATCTACTGGTTCACCGGCGCGTCCTGCCAGGCGGTCGTGACCGGTGCGTATCGCGCGGTGGTCTATATCAAGGAGAACATGAAGCTCGACGCCACCACCGCCTCGGAGAAAGACTCGAAGGAAGTCGTCCGCATCTGCACCGTCTATGCGCAGAAAGGCATGTGGAACATCTTCATCGTCGTGTTCTGCTTCGCGCTCGCGTTGCCGTTCTTCAATCCTTACTTCTTCATCGGCTACCTGATCGGCATCGCGTTCTTCGGTTTGTTCCAAGCCATCTTCATGGCCAACGCCGGTGGCGCCTGGGATAACGCGAAGAAGATCGTGGAAGTGGACATGCGCCAGAAGGGAACTGATCTCCACGCCGCCACCGTCGTTGGCGACACCGTGGGCGATCCGTTCAAAGACACGTCGTCCGTGGCGATGAACCCGGTAATCAAGTTCACCACACTGTTCGGCCTGCTCGCCGTCGAGATCGCCGTCACCATGAAAGATCAGACCATGAAGACCGGCATCGGCGCATTCTTCTTCATCGTGGCGCTGGTGTTCGTCTATCGCTCGTTCTACAGCATGCGGATTCCCGAAGATAAATAGACCGCAGTGATGAAGCAGTTTGCAATAGGCCGGAGAACATTATTCTCCGGCCTGTTTTATGAGCCTAACCAATGACTTATTACCAGCGAGAGTTCTGCTAATATCTTTTCACAAAGTTTGACACTGATTAAGAACCATGGTTAAATGACCCCAGCAAGCAGGACTGGAAAGAACTTCCTGCGATTGATCTTTGAAGAAATTTTAGGTTTTCGGTATGCGTCGGGTACAGGCGCACATCGGAGTTCTCCAGATAACTACTGAAGTACCAATTCGAAAATTCCCCGGGCCTCTCGGTCACCCCCTGACTGTTTGGCCCGGTTTTTTTATGCCCGGATGTCTGCAATTTATCCGTCCAGACCAACGCGGGCATGCGCATCCTCTTAATTGTTTGCTTAATCAGTCCCCGATAAAGATCAGCCCCTTAAGTTTTAATCACACCCACCTTATCCCATCGTTCTGTCTTTCAAACGTGCTCATGCAAAACTGCTTCGCAGATACTCGATGCTCTTGCTCGAGATTGTTTCCGCGCCTTCCTCAAACTTGAAAACCTCCACAGACACGTAGCCGTTGTAGCCGACTTCTTGCAACATTGCCGCGATCGGTTTGAAATCCACATCGCCGAGGCCCGGGCCTTTGAGATTCTTGTCGTTCGCGTGGAAGTGGGCGAAGTGCGGCCAGGATTCGTGGATGATTTGCGGAATTGGCTTTGTCTCGGAACACATCGCCTTCACATCGAGAATGATTTTGAACGCGGGCGAATTGAATGGCTTCACGAACTCGATGGCTTCCGCAGCAGTGTTGATGAAATTAGTTTCCGCAGGCGACAACGGCTCGAAACAGATCGTCACACCGCGATCTTCAGCACGCTTCACTGCGTCGCGAAACGTCGCCGCCGTCCAATCCCACGCCTGTTGATGCGAGACGCCTTCCAGCGCGTTACGCTGTTTCGGCGAGCCGACAACCATGATCGTGCCGCCGAGATCAGCGCAGCAATCCACCAGTTCCACGAAATATTTCGCCGTTCGCGCGCGGATGTTTGTGTCCGTGTGATTGAGATACAACCCCTCCGGCTTCACGAGCAACCAATGCAGGCCGACGATCTCGATCTTGTTCCGTGCCGCGAGATCGCGGATGCGTTGGCGCTCCGTCGCCGAGATGTCGGTAACCGCATCGGCGAGCGTGAACGGCGCGATCTCGACTCCGGCATAACCCACACGCGCCGCATGAGCGAACGTGTCTTCCAGCTTCCAGCCTTGATAAATCTCGTTGCAGATGGCGAATCGCATGGCTGGAGGTTCGGTAATCAAACTTATCTGGGCAAGAATGAACTCCCAACC
>CAMCWI010000042.1 GCA_945882065.1 Akkermansia muciniphila | reverse complement strand
CACCTGCATCGCCGAGGCGGAGATTGATGTGAAGGCCACGCGCTTTCCGAAGGCTGAGGTGTGCGGAGATATTTTCTCGCTCGCGGTCAACAAGCAGAAGTCCGTCGCGGAAATTCTCGGCACGGAATACGGTTACTTCGACACGCTCGCGCCGCAGATCGAGGACGTTTGGAAGCGTTACGTCGCCCGCAAGCTCGCCACCAACGCGATGGATTTCGACGACCTACTCGTGCTCTGGCTCAAGCTGCTGCAAGACCACGCTGATGTGCGCGAAGTTTATCAGCGGCGCTTCCAGTTCATCCTCGTGGACGAGTATCAGGACACGAACAAACTTCAGAGCGACTTGATTGATCTGCTGGGCGAGCGCACCAAGAACGTGATGGTGGTGGGCGACGACGCGCAAAGCATCTACGCCTGGCGCGGCGCGAATTTTCAGAACATCCTCAAATTCCCAGAGCGTTATCCTGGCTCAATAACCTACAAGATTGAGACAAACTATCGTAGCACGCCGGAAATCCTGACTGTGGCCAACGCCGCCATCGCCGCGAACGTGGCGCAGTTCGCCAAAGAACTCGCCCCCGCGCGCAAGTCCGGCATGAAGCCCGTGCTCGTGGCGTGTCAAGATGCCGCGCAGCAAGCCGCGTTCGTGGCGCAACGCGCATTGCAACTCCGCGACGAAGGCATTGCGTTGAACAACATGGCGGTGCTGTATCGTTCGCACTTTCACGCGCTGGAACTGCAACTCGAACTCACGCGCCGCAACATTCCGTTCAGCATCACCAGCGGCATGAGGTTCTTCGAGCAGGCGCACATCAAGGATGTGACCGCGTATCTCAAGTTGGTGACGAATCCGCGCGATGAACTGGCGTTCAAGCGGCTCACTCAACTTCTGCCCGGCGTTGGTGGCAAGGGGGCGGGCAAATTGTGGCAGACTTTTCAAAGTAGCAGCCGACGTGAGGAGGCTCATTCTGAAGCCGGAAAAAAGATAGAGACTCCTTACGTCGGCTGCGACATCACCGCCGCGCTGCAAAGCTGTGTGAAAGCTGTTCCCAAGAAAGCCACGCTTGCGTGGGCGCAGTTCACCACGACGGTTTCCCAACTGGAAGCACCGGACATCCGAACGAGCGCGGCGAAGATGATCCCGCTCGTCATCGAAGCCGGTTACGACGATCACTTGAAGGCGAACTTCGCCAACTACCGCTCGCGCTTAGACGACTTGAAGCAACTCGCCATCTTCGCGCAACAATTCCAGAGCGTGGACGAATTCCTCACGCAGATGGCATTGCTCACAAACGTCGAAGCCGAGGACGAGCAACAAACCAAGAATCGCGACGACGAAAAGATCAAGCTCTCCACGATCCATCAGGCGAAGGGTTTGGAGTTCGATGTCGTGTTCTCGATCATGCTCTGCGACGGATTATTTCCCTCCGCGCGCTCGATGGAATCGGGCGAGGGTTTGGAGGAGGAGCGCCGTTTGTTTTATGTCACGATCACACGCGCGAAGAACGAACTATATCTCTGCTACCCGCTCATCCGCGCAGGCTACGGCAACACCGGCGCGACCATGCAGCAGCCTTCGCGCTTCCTCGACGAGATTCCCAAGGATCATTTGGATGAATGGAATCTACAGACTTATGGGTGATCGGTAGCGCTGCGGATTCTGCGCTGATGACCCAAGAGCCTGTTTCAAAACTCCAGCCCGGAGAGCGCCCGACCTCGGCCGCACTCTGCCCCCTGCAACTCCCTTCTTTGGAGTTCGGGCTAAATCATGAAGTCATGCGGATTCAGCGGTTGTTGCTCCAACGCGCGGGAGCGGGCGGCGAGATCGGCGAGCGTGGTGGCTTCCATGACTTGCACGATGCTGTCGCGCAGTTCTTTCATCACCGCGCGGATGGCGCAGCGTGATTCATCGGGGCAGGAACATTTCTCGTAATATTTTTCGCTGACACAACTCACCGGCGCGAGCGGGCCTTCGATGTGCCGGATGATTTCCGCGAGCGTGATCTGATCCGGGTTGCGCTTGAGACGATAGCCGCCCGCGACGCCGCGTTTGCTTTGCACGACACCCGCAGACTTGAGGTCGTTGAGAATCTGTTCGAGAAAACGCTTTGGGATATTTTGCTTCTCGGAAATTTCCTGGATGCGGACGACGGAATCGTCCTCTTGATAATCGCGCGCCAAGACCTGCATGGCACGCAGGGCGTATTCTCCACGGACAGAGAGTTTCATGGCGCATAGTTAATAATCTCTACAAAACAAGTCAAGGATGTGTTTAAACTTTCGAAACGCTTCGGTGAATTCGAAACAATCGGGTTATTAAAAATCTATTGCATCAGTGGAGATTGTGTTTAACCTCCGGCAATCGTTGTGAAGTTCAAAGCAACAATATGGGTTCTCTGCACGCTGCTGGCCGTGATCGGCGGTGGCTGTTCGCGTGCGTCGCGCGGGAGCGAGTTGCTCAATGTTTCGTACGATCCGACACGCGAACTTTATGCGGAGTTTAACGTCGCGTTTGCAGCGCACTGGAAAAAAATGACGGGAACGAACCTCGTGTTGCAACAATCGCACGGGGGTTCGGGCAAGCAGGCGCGCGGGGTCATTGACGGTCTGGACGCGGACGTCGTCTCGCTGGCATTGGCGTATGACGTGGACATGATCGCGGCGAAGGGAAATCTACTCGCGACAAACTGGCAACAGCGGCTGCCGAATAATTCGTCGCCGTACACCTCGACGATTGTTTTCCTCGTGCGCCAAGGAAATCCAAAGAACATCAGAGATTGGGACGATCTGGTGAACCCGAAGGTTGGGGTCATCACGCCGAATCCGAAAACGTCGGGCGGCGCGCGCTGGAATTATCTCGCGGCCTGGGGTTATGCGTTGAAGTCGAATGGAGGCGACGCATCGAAGGCGTTGGAGTTCGTGACAAAACTTTTCAAGAACGTGCCGATGCTCGACACCGGCGCGCGAGGCGCGACAACGACTTTTGTGCAGCGCGGCATCGGCGATGTGCTGATTGGTTGGGAGAACGAGGCGATGCTGGCGTTGAAGGAAGCGGGCGCGGGCGGTTTTGAAATCGTGTATCCGTCCGTGAGCATTCTCGCAGAACCGCCGGTGGCCGTGGTGGATTACAATGCAAACCGTCGCGGCACGGCGGCACTGGCGAAGGCGTATCTGGAATACCTCTACACGCCGGAAGGGCAGGAGATCGCGGCGCGACATCACTTTCGTCCGCGTGATGAGAAAGTGTTGGCGAAGTTTGCGGCGGACTTTCCACGGGTGGAAATATTCACGGTTGACGAATTGTTCGGCGGCTGGCAGAACGCGCACAAGACACACTTTGGCGAGGGCGGCTCGTATGAAACAGTGGAGCGCGTGATGCGGTGAGACTTTGAGAGATCGTTGAAGGGTAGGGCGCGTCACTCCGTGCGCGCCGCCTCTTGGAATGCGGAAGACGGCGCGCACGGAGTGACGCGCCCTACCAGCCCCGATGGTTCATGGAACGGGACGGGGTGAGGGGCGTCTGCTCGCAACAGAGAACTTGAGAACCATTTGAGTCCTGAGTGAAATACGAAAGAAAATTCAACGCATTGCCCGGCTTCGGGCTGACGATGGGCTTCACGCTCTTTTATCTGAGCGCGATCGTCATGATTCCCATCGGCGCGTTGATCGTGAAGACGCTGGGGATTCCGTGGAGCGAATTCTGGCGGCTCGCCACCACGGAACGCGCGCTGGCGGCCTACAAACTCACGTTCGGCGCATCACTCATCGCCGCATTGGCGAACGCCGTCTTCGGCACGCTGCTCGCGTGGGTGCTGACGCGGTATGAATTTCCCGGGCGGCGATTAGTGGATGCGCTCGTGGATTTTCCGTTCGCGTTGCCGACGGCGGTGGCGGGTTTGACGCTCGCCAATCTGTTCGCCGCGAATGGCTGGCTCGGACAATATCTCGTGCCGCTTGGAATCAAGGGCGCGTTCACGCCGCTGGGAGTGGTGATTGCGTTGACGTTCGTGGGAATGCCGTTTGTAGTGCGGACGCTGCAACCGGTGTTGGAAAATTTCGAGCGCGAGGTTGAAGAAGCTTCGGCCACGCTCGGCGCAGGGCGGTGGCGCACCTTTATCAGCGTCATTGCGCCATCGTTGCTGCCCTCGATCATCACGGGATTTGCGCTGGCGTTTGCGCGGGCTATCGGCGAATACGGTTCGATTGTTTTCATCTCCGGCAATCTGCCGTTCAAGACGGAGATCGCGCCGTATCTGATCGTAATGCGGCTGGAGGAATACGATTACGCCGGAGCGATGACGCTGGCGGTGGTGTTGCTGGCGTTTTCCTTCGTGATGCTGGCGGTGATCAATGTCATCGAACAGTGGGCGAACAAATTCGCGAAATAACATGGCCGGAATCACCAAAAGACAATTCACCGCCGGTCGCACCAAATCCCAGCGCGGAACGGAAGAATCGCCGCTGGCCAAGTGGACGCTCATCAGCATCGCGATGCTTTTCTGTGTCGTGTTCCTACTGTTGCCACTGGTGAATGTGTTCGCGCAGGCGTTCAGCAAGGGCTGGGACGTGTACTGGAACGCGCTGACGAATCCCGCCGCGTGGTCGGCGATCAAACTCACGTTGCTCGTCGCCGTATTCTGTGTGCCGCTCAATGTGATCTTCGGACTGGCAGCAGCGTGGGCCATCGCCAAGTTCGAATTCCGGGGCAAGACGCTGCTTATCACGCTGATTGATCTGCCGTTCTCGGTGTCGCCCATCGTGGCGGGTTTGATGTTCATCGTGCTGTTCGGCCTGCAAGGTTTCTTCGGCGAATGGCTGCGCGATCACGATTTGAAAATAATTTTTGCCGTGCCGGGAATCGTTCTGGCGACGGTGTTCATCACGTTTCCGTTTGTCGCGCGCGAACTGATTCCGGTGATGCAGGCCACGGGCACGGATCAGGAACAAGCCGCGCTCACGCTCGGTGCGAACGGGTGGCAAACGTTCTGGCACGTCACGTTGCCGAGCGTGAAGTGGGGATTGGTTTATGGCGTCATCCTGTGCAACGCCCGCGCGATGGGTGAATACGGCGCAGTGCGCGTGGTGAGCGGCAACATCGCGGGCAAGACGCAGACGATGCCGCTGCGTGTGGAGAGTTTGAACGACGAGTTTCAGGGGGCGGCGGCATTTGCCGTGGCGAGCTTGTTGGCGTTGCTCGCGCTGGTGACGCTGGCTTTCAAGACATTTCTGGAGTGGCGGCAGCATCGGGAGTTTGAACTGGCACAGCAGGCGAGCGTTTCGGAATCGGGAGAAACACAATTTATCGCGAAGGGTAAAAGCGAATGAGTATCGAGTTAAAAGGCATTTCAAAAAAATTCGGCGAAGTCACTGCGGTCAACAGCGTGAACTTTTCCGTCAACGATGGCGAACTCGTCGGACTGCTCGGCCCCAGCGGCGGCGGCAAGACGACGGTGTTGCGGATGATTGCCGGGCTGGAGTTGCCGACCGAAGGCGACATCTTCATCCGCGGCCAGCGCGTCAATGATGTTCCGGTGCAGCAGCGCAACATCGGATTTGTTTTTCAGAGCTACGCGTTGTTCAAGAACATGAGCGTGTTCAAGAACATCGCGTTCGGTCTCAAGATCAAGAAGTGGAAGAAGGCCGACGCTGAAACCCGCGTGGCGGAGCTGATCCAGTTGTTCGGCCTGAGCGGATTGGAAAAAAGATTTCCGCATCAGCTCTCAGGCGGGCAACGCCAGCGCGTCGCCATTGCGCGTGCGCTCGCGCCGAAGCCGAGTGTGCTGTTGCTTGATGAACCGTTCGGTGCGGTGGACGCCAAGATCCGTCAAGAGTTGCGCGAGTGGCTGGTGACATTGCATCACGATCTCAACGTAACGACGATTTTCGTGACACACGATCAGGAGGAAGCGATGGAAGTGTCCAATCGCATCGTGATTTTCTCCAAAGGCAATCTCGAACAGATCGGCACGCCGCGCGAAGTTTATGAGCAGCCCGCGAATGAGTTTGTCGCACGCTTTGTTGGAGTGATGAACGTGCTTGATACAGAAGTGCGCGGCGGCGTGGCGCGGTTGAATGAGTTGCAGTTCCCCTCCAACGGTCACGCAGATGGCGCGCGATTGCGGATTGGTTTCCGCCCGTATGCGGTGCAGGTTTCCAACGACTTGAGTCTGCTGCCATATCGCGCGGTGCTGCGGCACACGTTCTTCCTCGGGATTTTGCTGCGACTGGAACTGGAGTTGCCGAGCGGCCTGATTGTCCGCAGTCGTATGACCAAGGAGGAATACGCGCAACAAGGACTTGAAGACGGACGCGAGGTCTCCTTCCAGATTAAAAATTATCGTGTGCTTGCCAGTGATGCCGCCGCACTCGCGCCGGAGTTGGAATTGCAGTATCAACCGCCCCCCACAATGGGCGAGAATATCTGAGCCGACCACAATCGGGTGAGATTCAACTTTGGTTCTGCTGTCGCTCTCCCACGCCCCCATAGCTCGCAACTATTATTGAACCAGCAGCCGGAAGAATCTGCTGCCCGTGCTCGACTTGGCTGCGGAATAATTTGTCAGGCTTCCAGTGCCGACGTTGGTGGCGATGGAAGTCCACGCCGCATCGCTCAAGTTGGTCTTGAGTTGGATGACGTAGGTTGAGCCGACCACGGTTTGATAATTTTTCACCCAAACGCCTCCTTTAGACTTCATGATCAAATTCGGGAGAACGATAGTGTGAGCCGGTCCGCGCCACCTCTCGTCAGATTCAGCCCGGCAGGAGCGGCAACCTATCTCCCACGCCGACGAGTTCGGCAACGTGATTGAACGCACCGACTATCACGACTTCAGTCTGCCAATTTTCCTGACCAGCGATGGATTCCCGATTGCGACCAATGCTTCGCCGACCGGAAATCCCTTCCTCTTCCACGGCATAGAGTGGGACAGCGAGACCGGCTTATTCCACGACGGATCCGCAAATCCCGGTATGGTTCTGTACGGAGCCAAGACCGGCAAATCCGGCAGGGCCAAACAATCGCTCCGTTATGCTGACCCGAACACTGGCCGAGGTATTGCCTCCGGCGACGGCAACTTTGGCGATAACAATCCGTGGAGCGACGGGCGGGTAGTGCGAAAGATGATCCCGATTACCGTCCCTGACATTAGCGGAAACGATCGCCGGGTGACCGTCAATGGCAGCGGGGCTGGTTCAGCACGCGTGAGGCAACTGCGTTACAGCGCAAAACAGGGCAAAACAGGGAGTGCTTCGGGAAAATGATCTGTTCGCCGGACGTCAGGCGTGGCGTCCGGCGGATTCTTAGTCCAGTTCAAACTCCTTGAGCCAGTTGATGTCTTTGTCGAGCGGCTTCTGGTCTTTCTTCTCAAGGAGGAAATTGCCGACGAGCAGATAGTCCATGTTCGTACGCATGAAGCAGAGGTAGGCGTGTTCCGGCGTGCCGACGATGGGTTCGCCGCGCACGTTGAATGACGTGTTGATGATCACCGGGCAGCCATATTTCTCGTCGAACTTCTTGATCGTCCGGTAATACATCGGGTTGTGATCTTCCGTCACCGTCTGCACGCGCGCGGAGTAATCTACATGCGTCACTGCGGGAATCGTCGAGCGGATGGCGAGAAGTTTTTCCAGGCCAAACTTTTTTTGTTCGTCGGAAGTCATCTCGCGCTGGCGTGACTTGTTCACCGGCGCGACGAGCAGCATGTAAGGGCTTTCTTCCTTCAACTCAAACCACTCGGCAGCCTTCTCTCGCAGCACACTCGGCGCGAAGGGTCGAAAGCTCTCCCGGAACTTGATCTTGAGATTCATCACCTCCTGCATTTTGGACGATTGCGCATCGCCGATGATGGAGCGTCCACCAAGCGCCCTCGGGCCGAACTCCATCCGCCCGTAAAACCAACCGATGACTTTTTCCGCTTTGATGAGATCGGCGATCTTCTCCGGCAACTCGGCGTCGCTCAACTCGGTGAACGGAATGTTATTCGTCGTCAGGTAAGCGTGGATTTCATCCCGCGTAAAGTCCGGGCCGAGATACGAACCGCGTTGCGAATCATGCACACCGTCGGCCTCGCGCTCATTGCCCAACACCTGATGCCAGGCGAACAATGCCGCGCCCAGCGCGCCGCCCGCGTCGCCCGCCGCGGGTTGAATCCAAATGTTCTCAAAGATGCCTTCGCGAAGAATCTTTCCATTCGCCACACAGTTGAGCGCCACGCCGCCAGCGAGGCAGAGATTCTTCAGACCGGTTTGCTGCCGCACATGCTTCGCCATGCGGAACATGATTTCCTCCGTCACGTCCTGAATCGAACGCGCCAGATCCATGTCGAGTTGCGTGAGTTTGGATTCCGGCTGGCGCGGGCCACGACCAAACAGCTTTGCGAACGCGCTGCTCGTCATCGTGAGGCCGACGCCGTAGTTGAAAAACGTCATGTTGAGACGGAACGAGCCGTCCTCCTTCAGATCAATCAAGTCGCGCAGGATCACGTCCACGTATTTCGGCTCGCCGTACGGCGCGAGGCCCATGAGCTTGTATTCGCCGGAGTTGACGCGGAAGCCCGTGAAGTAAGTGAACGCCGAATACAGCAATCCAAGCGAATGCGGGAAGTGCAGTTCGCCCAGCATCTCGATCTTGTTCCCGCGCCCCGCGCCATAGCTGGTCGTCGTCCACTCGCCCACGCCGTCCACGGTTAGAAACGCGGCATCCTGATACGGCGATGGAAAGAACGCCGAAGCTGCGTGCGACTCGTGATGTTCCGGGAAAAGAATCTTGCCGGTGAACTCTCCCTCCGTAGCAGCCGACGTGAGGAGGCTCATTTCAATTTCAGAGATTCCAGTTAGAGCGGACTCATGTCCGCTGCTACGAGATATGGATTGAAGCTCCTCCTGAATGAGCGTCTTCATCCAGATGCGTTCACGAATCCAGAGTGGAATCGCCATTAGAAAAGTCTTCAGCCCACTCGGTGCGTAAGCGAGATAGCTGTGCAGGATGCGGTCGAACTTGAGGAACGGCTTCTCGTAAAACGCCACGATCTCCACGTCGCGCAAACTGATTCCCCCTTCGCGCAGGCAATACTCGATGGCATTTTTGGGAAAAGCCGCATCGTGTTTCTTGCGCGTGAACCGTTCCTCCTGCGCGGCGGCGATGATCCTGCCATCGCGCACGAGACACGCCGCGCTGTCGTGATAGAAGGCCGAGATGCCGAGGATGTTCAAGCGCAGGCAAGCTACGGGAACGCAAGCATCGGGTCACGAGAATTACGTGACTCTGCTTGCGTTCTCAAAGGAACAGGGCGTGGGCGACTCAACGCCCAAGTCAGTGCTTCAAGCATGGGTAATTTTTTGACTCCTCACCCCGGCCCTCTCCTCGTTGGGCGAGGAGAGGGAGAAGGTTTCGCGTGGTTCGGGTATTTCGCGGTCAGAAAAATTGTTTCGCCCTGACAGGGCTTGGAATGTTTGTGGGGCGTGAACCGTTCCCGGGGCTTCACCCCGGGCTATCATCTTACAGGCTTTCAGCCCTTCAGTTTAAATTCGCGTAAATTCGTGCAATTCGTGTCAAAATTCCGTGCCTCTGGTTCGGCATCTGTGTTTCATCTGTATTGAATCACCGCGCAAAAATCTGCCGGATGACGTCTTCGATGGGCACTTCTTCGATATCAATGTCGCGCACGGGAAGTTCGTCCAGCAACGCTTTGCAGACGGGGATCACGCGGTCGCGTTTGACCTTGAGCTTGATGCTGCCGGGCGTGTGCTCCACGAGTTCGCCGTATTTGGCCAAGCTCTCCTTGGTGCAAGCTTCTGCGCCGTCGCATTGGATGGTGATGAGTTTGAAGTCGGCAAAGCGATCCACGATTTTGCTGAGTTTGCCGTCGAAGGAAATCTTGCCGTGGTCAATGATGATGACGCGTTCGCATAGGGCCTGGATGTCCGCCATGTAATGGCTCGTGAGCAGGATGGTGGTCTTTTGCGTGGCGTTGTGGTGCTTGAGAAATTCGCGCACGACTTTCTGCGAAACCACGTCGAGGCCGATGGTCGGCTCGTCGAGGAACAAGATTTTCGGCTGATGCAGGAGCGAGGCGATCAGCTCAAACTTCATGCGTTCGCCGAGGGACAGTTCGCGCACGCTGATGTTGAGTTTCTCGCGGACGTTGAGCATCTCGGTCATCTCGGCGACGGTGCGCTCGAAGCGGTCGTTGGGGATGCCGTAGATCTTCGCGTTCAACTCCAGCGATTCGCGCGCAGGCAAATCCCACCAGAGTTGGTTTTTATTTCCGAGCAACAAGGCGAACTGTCGCCGGTAAGCATCCGCGCGTTCCCACGGGACGTGGCCGAGCACGCGCGCCGTGCCCGTGGACGGATGCAGTAATCCAGCGAGCATTTTGAGCGTGGTCGTTTTGCCCGCGCCGTTCGGGCCGAGGAAGCCGACGAGTTCGCCAGGCTCAACCTTGAAGCTGACATTGCTGACGGCGGCGACTTGTTCGTATTCGCGTTTGAACAGGCCACGAAGCGCGCCTTTGAAGCCGGGTTGCTTCTTGTAGGTGCGGAACGTTTTGGTGAGGCCGTTGACTTCGATTGCCGACATTTCGAAAGTCTAAAGACTGAAGACTGCGGTCTAAAGTTAAAAACTTTGCCGATGCGAACAGCGAGTTGAATCCGGGTGTGAGATTAAAGACCGGTGAGGTTCTGGCGGAGCGCCGGTCTGTGACCGGCTTTGGATGTGCCGTTTCGATTCGTGCCCTATCTGCTTTGTTCGTCGCACAGCGCAGGTTTGCGGAAGTCGTAAGCCGACGAAACGTCGGCGCTCCTCCCTCTCCGCAATACTCGTCTTATTCAGATGACTTCAATGCTGCCCTCTCCCGTCTTTAATCACACCCACAAACAGCGAGTTGAATCCGGGTGGATTAAAGACGGGTGAGGGTAATCACGGGACAGACTAGGGCGCGTCAGTCCCCGGCGCGCCGCCGTCTGCCTGGCCAAGCCCGGCGCGCACGGAATGACTTCCTCCATGCGCCCGAGGAACTTCTCCCGGCGGGTGATCTTCTTCTTATCGGCAAACTGGGCTTGAGAAAAACTCGCCGGGTGGGTCAGGCCTCCAATTTTACGAAACCAACCCACCACCACGTCTCCTTGTAAATTCAAAACCAAAAAATCAAATCAGTGTTTCTCTAACACGTCACAGGGCCTGCAAAAGGCGAGTCACGTCAAAAATTAACGGTATTTTCTCCAGTCCAACAAAAATACGACTGTAAAAAAGACGCCGTCGTTTTATGCCCCCCAGAAAGCATTGCGTAATCCCCACATGAAACCCATGACGTGAAAGCCGCTTAAGTAATAATTCATGGCGACCCCGGGATAATCCCCTAAGCGAGCTAAAACTATTGATTTTATTGGGTGAAAAACACCTCCAGCGTCTCTCTGACAACAGCGATTCCGAGCGTGGATCAAAAATCAGGAAATACCCCCACGCTTGGCACTTGGCATGGTAAGTAAAGTCCCAGCCAGAGGAGTGTAAACAGGTATCTCTAAAAGAACCCCACTCTTCAAACCAACGTTGAAATTATGAATAGTTATAAGAAACAAAAACCAAGCGATGCAACGGGGTATAGCCTCGAAGCCGTGGGCACACCTCACCCAATCCAGCACACTCCACCTACGGAGGCAGCGCATGTCTCAGACGTGACTGATCTGCAAGATTGCCAAACGGTCTCTCGCTGGTTTTGCGCCACGGCAAAGCGCGTGACGGCGCTGGCCGCGCTGCCCGTCGCCTTATTGTGCGGCTTTAGTGCCCACGCTCAGGTGGCGACCAATGCTCCGCCCATCCCCACGGGGACACTGGACGCCCATTTCATGACTATTTTCCCTGCCCGCGACTTCGTGTCCTTGGAAGGCTACACCAACCTGGTTCCGGGTACGACGTTGACGTTGGAAGTGCTTCGCGCTCCTGCGGGCGGCGGCTTGCCGGTGGTCACCGGCCATGTGGACGGCATCATACCAGACACGGACGGCTTCGCCGAGGTCAACCATCCCGGCGGCCTCTGCTGGGGCATCGTGCCTTCCTTGGGCGTCGCTGTGACGCCGGATATCAAAGGCGGTGACATCGTCCAAGTCAGCGGCACTAAGCTAGCCGACGATCCGACCACTTTCTTGGTGTTCGATCCGATTCCGACTCCGTTCATCGAGCAGAGCACGGTAGCGGATATCTGGATTACTCAGGGGCCGTTTCTCCCCACTAATTCCGTGGGAGTGGTGCAAGTCAAAGGGTATGCCAACGATCCCGCCGGCGGTGGGGGAGATGGTCGGCAATTGGAGCCGTTCACCGTCGATATCGTCAGTCCGCGCTTCAGCAACGGTAACCGTATCATTTTCGGAACTGCGAGGTTTGATAACCTGAACAACCGTGCGAATACCAACTGGACGGCCACGTTCACCGTGCTGTCCGATGGAGTGACCGCCCTTACCGAAGCGGATGTCCTCAAGGCCTTGGAGGGGGATGCCGGGATTCAATTTATCGACATAAGCGGCAATGGTCTGACCACCACCATCGCGGGTTCTGGCGATCAGCCGGGACCTTTTGCGTTATCTTGTAATGCGCCTTTGGATGCTCCCGTCTTGGGCACCGAAGCGGCTGGCTTGTTCTTTACGTCCACCAATATCAACGCCTTGGAAACACGCACTCTGAGCGTCACGAACACGGGCGCGGGTGTCTTCGGTCAATTGCAGATCACGGGCATGACCCTGGAAGGCGCTGATGCGGATTCTTTCATCGCGCCCACGATTCCCAACGGCGGCACGACTGTGGAGGTCGGCGCAAACCTCTCTTATGCGGTGTCCATGCAGGCACTGACGGCGGGCGAGAAAAATGCGACGCTCGTGATCCATTGCAACAGCCGTTTTGGAGACGTGCGCGTGCCGCTAGTGGGTTATGTCTATGAGGGTGCGAGGCCGAACGCTGCTTATCTGGTGGTCCGTCCGACGTCATTGGACCTGGGCAGTCGCCTCGTCGGGGTCATCTCCGCGCCTTACAACGTGACGGTTTATAACTTGGGTGATGCTACGGCCACCAATGTGGCCGCCGCCCTCACGGGCGCCACCAATGAGTTCCGCATCCAGGGTGCGGTCCCGACGTCCTTGCCGGTGGGCTCCACGGGCGTGTCGTTGGGTCTCGTGTCTCAACCTCGGCTGGTGGGCACCAGTACCGCCACCCTGCTCGTCGGAGCTTCCGGTGTGGACACCAAAACGGTGGACCTCTATGCCATCGGCTTGGAGCAGCAAACGATCATTGAACCCCCGCCCTCGACCATTCGCCTAGCGTCCTTCACGGGACGGAAATTTGTTGCTGCCGACGTCCCTCCCTCCGCCACTGACACCTATGTCATCCAAGTGTTGCGCCATGGCGAATTGGTGTCCCAGAGTCCGCCCCTGTCCGCCGTATCTGGCGGGGTGGAAGTCAGTCACCCGGGTGCTCCCTGCTGGTTGAACGTCATCCCGGACCTGCGTGCCCGTGACCGTGTGCGGCTCATCTCGTCTGCGGGCCCGGTTTATCAAAGCTATGTCGCCGATGTGGAATTGTTCGCGTCGCCCACCGACCCGACAACGGCCGTCATCGTGGTCAATACGAACACCATCGAGCTGCGCGGTCGTGCGGCCAACGAAGATGGCTCGCCGATGCCCCTCAATCAGATTGAGGTGGAGCTCGTGTCCGGATCTGCCGACCAGTTCCGCTTTGTGGATGGAGCCGGTCAGAATAATCAGTTTCAACCCATCGGCGCCCGCGCCGTTGGCGCGCCAGGCGATGGGACGATTGTCCGTGACCCGTCCCGTCCGGATGGATTCATCGCCACGTTCACCGGGTTGCACAATGGGCCGGATGACGACAATGACATCGAGCGCGCCCTGCGTCGTGCCACCTGTTCAGCCAATAAGGCGGGGGATGGAGGTCAAATCACCATCAATGAATTTGGCTCTGGCCCTGAGGGGGGTTGCATTACAGAGGGCGGCGGGGTGCCGGCCGTATTGGAACTGCCCACCGGCGATACCATCCTCAGCGCTCGCGAGCTGTTGTTCCCGCCGAGGACGAGCAACGCCACCAATACATTTGACCGCGTGCTCAACATCCGGAATCCCGGCCCAGGGGATGTGCGTATCTCTGGGTTCAACATCACTGGAGCGAACGCAGCCAACTTCAGTGTGCTCGGCAACACCGACATCCTATTGCTGCCGGGTGAAAGCACGAACATCACCGTTCGCCTCAGATACAACCTCGGTTTGGGAGCTAAGGATGCCGTTCTCAGCATTCTGGATAACGTCGCGGGCACGGTGACCGTGGCCTTGCACGGCGACGTGGTGAGCCGCGTGTATTCCTATCTCACGCCCACCCCCACAGCGCTGGCCTTCCCGGACACTGCCGTGAGGGGCACCTTCAATATGTTGCTGAACGTCAAAAATGAGGGCCAGTTGGCCCTGGCGCTCGGCCGCGTGGAGTTTGTGTACTTTGAGGGGAATACGACGGAGTTCCGCTTGGCGGCCAGTGTGCCGAACACCCGCCGCGCCCTGGCCTTGGGGGTCGGTGCTTCCACCAACATCACCCTCCGCTACGTGCCCACGCGTCTGGGGGCGGCGGCTGCGGTGATGAAGATCGTGTATCAACCTTATGCCAGTACCAATGCGCCCTTCATCACAAACTCCATCTCCTTGACCGGTAGTTCTTCTACCACTGCAGATGGGTTCAGTGATCCTCCCGTGGACCGCCTTCTGAGCGTGTTCCATGTGCGCGATTATGTTCTTTGCGACGGCTTCAAAGAAAACGAACTCGTGAATGTGGAAGTCCAGCGCTTCAATCCAGCCTCGGGTGTGTATGAAGTGATCGGCTCAGCAAACAACATCCTGCCCGTGGACGATCCCGCGACGCCGACCATTTTTGAAGGCGTCGTGGAAATCAACCATGTCGGCGCTACCCCGTGGGAAGGCGCGACACCGGATATCGCGGTGGGCGACCTCATCCGTGCGATGTCCTTTGATATCAATGATACGGATCTCAACCCAACGCCACTGACACGTAACCAGTCCTACGTGGAAAACATCGAAGCCCAATCCGGCGTGGTGCAAGTCAACGCCAACACCGTGGAAGTCTATGGTTACGGTGCGGATTTCCGGACCGGCCTGCCGTTGGATCTCGGCGTCGTGGAATGCCGCATCATTCCGAAAGCGGTCCGAGGCACATTTACAACCAGTGACTCGTCGTCTTTGCGCACCCCTGTGGAAGGGTCACTGATCCCGTTGGATGCTGAGGGGTATCACTTCAAGGGCGTCTTCACGGGCTTGACTCCAGCCGATATGGCCCTTGCCTTGGGTGCGGATCCGAAATTCCTCTGGCTCGGCCGTACAGCCGGGGCCGTGGAAGCCACGCATTGCGAATGGAATGAAATCCCGGGACCGCAGCAGCCCCAGGCACTGCCCATGGACCGCGGTGAGTTGCAGTTTGCGGGTGAACCGACGCAGGGATTCGTCTCGGTGCAAACGGATGTCGGCTTCTCCGGCATCAATACCGGCGAGGGCTTGCCCGTGGCCATCACGGTGACCAACGTCGGCAACCAGTCGTTGACCATCACCAACGTCGGCATCTGCGGCGCGCATCCGAGTGAGTTCCGCGTCCTCAGCATGACCCCGGCGGATGGGGTGCTCACTGTGGGCGCTGTGGCAACATTCCAAGTAGCCATTGCCGCCACCAACGGTGGCGTCCGTGAAGCGAGCTTGAGGTTGGGTCACACCGGAGCGAACAGCCCAGAATTCAACCGCCTGGTGGGTCGCGCTATCGGGGCGCCCATCTTGACCGTGGTGTCTCCGGCCAGCGGTGGGTTGGGTAACACCATCACCCTGCAAGGCACGAACTTCGTGGCCGTCACCGGGGTCTCCTTCGGTGCTGTGCCGGCCGCCAGCTTCACGCGAGTGAGCGATAACGTGGTGACGGCGGTCGTCCCGGCTTTGACTGCCAACAACCTCTACAGCGTGAGCATCACCACGGTGGCGGGCACGGCGACACGAGCCAATGCCTTCACCATGTTGCCGGGCGCTCCGCTCATCACCAGCCTCATCCTGCCGAGCCCTGTCTTGGCGGGGAACACGGTCGCGGTGCGCGGTAGCTCCTTCACGGATGTGACGACTGTGACCTTCGGCGGCATTGCCCTCCCGAGCACACAATTCACCGTCACCAGCGCCACGAACATCAACGTGATCATCCCGACGAATGCTCCGGCGAGCTCGGTGATCAGTGTGACCAGTGCGGGGGGGACGGCCACCTCAGCAGCCATCGCTGTGGCTCAACCTCCGTCCTTCGCTGCAGCGACCGTGGCGGGTCGGGCGGCCACTTCCGCCCCGGCTCGAACGGCGGTGACCTTCACCGGCGCTAACCTGCGCTTGGTGACGGGCAGCACCAACGTGCAATCCCTCACCTCGGTCACGTTCCCGGGGGCCACCGCTCCGCTGACCGTCACGGCCATTACTCGTAATGCGAATGGCTCAGTCACGCTCACCATTCCGGTGGGCGCCCTCGCGGGTCCGATCACAGTGGCTGGCCCTGCAGGCCGCACGGTGTTCACCGGCTTCAACGTCGCGAGCACCCCGGTGATCAGAGTCGTATTAGGCGAACGCCCGGCCTCAGCCACGAACTTCGCGGCCGCCGGCACGTTCACCATTGTAAACGCGAACACGAACCAAACGGCCATCGGCCGCACCCTCTCAATCCAAGGTGCGGGCTTTGTCAACGTCACGGCAGTAAGAGTGGGCGGCGTCGCGGTGAGTTCCTTCACCGTCGTCAGTGCGAATGAAATCAGTGCGGTGGTCGGCCCTCGCACGGGCAACGGCTCGCAAGCGGTGGCGGTCACCAGCTCCTTGAGCCAGACTGCGGCCAACCGGGCGGCGGCGGTCACGGTGGTCGGCAATCCGACGGTTGCCGGCTTCACGCCTACCAGCGGGACGCGGCAGGGAACGACCAACGCGGTGACCGGTCGTCCTAATGCGAATGTGACGGTGACCATCAGCGGCACGAACCTGCAATATGTCAACGATGTCAAACTGGGAACGCTCTCCGTTGCGTTCACCCGGGCGGGCACGGGGACAGCGCAGACGTTGCGGTTCATCGTTCCGGCGAATGCTCTGACGGGAGCCATCACGGTGACCACGCTCGGCGGGACAGCGACAACCACCACGGCCTTCCGGGCGCTGTAAGTCGTGAGTCAATACTCAGTGTAACCCAAGCCGGGGTGTCTGTGCGACACCCCGGCTCCTTGTAGGAGGTAGTGTCAGGAGTCAGAGCCGGAGTTAAACAGGAGTCACAGGACCGGGCATTCGTTGGAGTCGGCACGGTGAAGCGCCGCCAGCGGGCAGGCAGCACACTAAAAACAATTTCCTCTGCGGCCACTGGAGCCAGAGCTCAAACCGCAGAGAGTGTAGTAGAGGTCGCCTAGGACATAGACCCATTTTATCAGTCAATCTCGATTCCATAGAAACATAACAAATTGAAAACAGAGCAGCAGAAATCGACATTCTTTTCCTTGTTCCGTAAGACGTTCACCCTGATGGCCGCGGCGGCCAGCGTGGCGGCCCTCCCGTGCCATGCGTGGGTAAACATCGAAGCCGTGCCCGTGGGCCATGTCGGAAATCCCAATGATGAAGACACCGGACTCGGTGGCGTGGATTATGAGTATTGCATCGGGAAACACGAAGTGACCCTGGCGCAATACGCGGAATTTCTCAACGCCGTAGCCAAGACGGATTCATACCGGCTCTATGCGGGCTGGATGACGCTCAACGCCAACACCTGCGGGATCAGCCGGCAGGGAACGAATGGAAATTTCAGCTATCAAGTCATGGGAGATGGGAATCGGCCTGTGGCCTACGTGAGCTGGTTTGACGCCGCTCGCTTTGTGAATTGGCTGAACAAGGGCCAACCAAAAGGCAACCAAGGCCCAGCCACGACGGAGACCGGAGCTTACACGTTGAATGGCGCCCAATCCGGAGTGTTTTTAAGGAACACGAATTGCAATTACAGTCTGCCCAGTGAGAGTGAATGGTATAAGGCCGCGTTTTATCAGCCGGCAGCGCTCGGGGGAGACGCCGATGGCTATTGGCTGTATCCCACCGCCAGCAATAACCAGCCGAACAGCCGGAACGGCAGCACCACCGACGCGAACAGCGTGAACTTTTTTCGGTATGATGCCGCCGACAACGGGTTCAACGGCGGCTATGCCGTCAATAACGCGACAACCCTTCCGGCCGGAAGCGCACTCCTGCCCGTAGGCTCCTTCACCCTTGCCAAAAGTTATTACGGCACGTTTGATCAAGCTGGCAATGTGGACGAATGGAATGAGGCTGTGGTGGGAACGAGCCGCGGCCTCAGAGGAGGGACCTGGATCATCAATGGCACGATCGAAGATGCTCACATGCGCGCGATCGACACTCAGAGCACGCTTCCCTCGACCGAAACGGCGGCTGCTGGCTTTCGGGTGGTGGTGAAAAAACCTGAAGTCTTTCTGAACGCCACGCAGGAAGGTGGGAATTTGGTGCTGAGCTGGGCCGGGAATTACGTCTTGGAAAGCACGACAAATTATCCGGCTGTTTCAGCAGCAGCGATGCAAACCAACTGGACGCGCCATCACATGCCGCAGACGAACTGCGTCGTCTGCCCCGTGGATGCTAATGTCCCAGCCCGCTTTTTCCGTCTGATAAAACCCTAACTCTAAAAACAACCCTTATGAATCCTATGAATCCTCTGAGCCAAAAAATCTGCACGATCCTCGCCAGCACCTGGCTGGGAGTGGGCGCGCTGGTTGCCAGCCCCTTGTCGCCAGCCTCCGCCATCACCTTGAGCCAGGAATCTGAGCCGGTCGGCGCCACGCTCCTCCAAAGTTCCAGCGTTCCTTTTACAGCGGCCACGTTCAGCGGCACGCTCCTCAGCCAAGTGTGGACGGGAGACACCGCCAACCTGTTGGGTGGGCTCACGTTCACCTTTCAGATCGGTAATAATCTCATCAGCCCGGACGCCATCGATCGGGTGACGCTGGGCGGATACACCGGATTTGCGGTGGACGCGAGTTACGACCTGCCGGGGATACTCACCACCTCCGTCACGCGCAGCGTCTCAGGCAATCAGGTGAGCTTTAACTTTGCCGGTCCCTTTGAAGGCACGTTGGTCCAAGGCGGTACCAGTGCGGTGTTGATTCTCCAGACCGATGCTCTGGCGTGGCAGCTCGGATCGGCCGCCATCATCAATTCCAGCAGCGTGAACGTCCCGACCTTTGCCCCGGCGTTAGCGGTGCCAGAGCCGTCTCTGACCGCCATGGTTCTGGTCGGGGGCGCTCTCCTAGGTGCTTTTCGATTCAGAAAAATGGATTGAAGGGGAGAATTGAATGGGCTTTCCAAACGGGGTAGAACGCTGCACTGTTTCGGGGTTAACAGAACAGGGAGACCTGAAGCGGTTAAGGATGAAACGTGATGAAAGCAAGACTGACGCGGTTTTCAATTTACCCTGGCGTTTATGTCGCGCTCCTAGGATTTATTCTGCCCTTGAAGGGGGTGAGCCAACAGACCGCCACGCCCGCCGCAAGTGCGGCATCTCCTCCGCCCGCCACTGTGGCGGCAACTGTGGCAGCCCCATTGGACGGGTTCGAAGTGGTGGCAGCTAAACCAGACCCGGCAGTCGTGACCGATGCGGCCGCACGCCAGCAGCTGGCGGCCCTCGGCAAACCGTGGAAGATCCGGCACACCCAATCCGGCATTGTCCTAGTGCTCATCCCTCCGGGCGAATTCACCATGGGATCTCCCAGCAGCGAGACATTGCGCGGCAGTGACGAAGTCTCCCATCGCTGTCGGTTGACCCAACCCTTCTACGTGGGGCTGACGGAAGTCTCCCAAGCGCAATGGCGCCGCGTGATGACGAATAATCCCAGTCAGTTTGAGGCTCAGGCCCATCCAGTTGAAAATGTAACTTGGATAGACTGCCAGACGTTTTTACGCAACGCCGGAGCTGGGTTGCGCCTGCCCACGGAAGCAGAATGGGAGTACGCCTGCCGGGCTGGAAGCACCGACACATTTTCATTCGGCAAGACCCTGTCTCCGCGGCAAGTCAACTTTGATGGCAACTTCCCTTATGGCGGAGCACCGACCGGTCCAAGCCGGGCCACCCCGGTGGCCTGCGGCAGTCTGCCGGCGAATGCTTGGGGATTGCATGAGATGCATGGCAATGTTCTCGAGTGGTGTCACGAGTCTCCCGGCGATTATGGAACGGGGCTGGCCATCGACCCCATACGCTTGGCATCGGGTTCGTTCCGGATTGTGCGGGGTGGCGGTTGGAATGATGGCGCGGTCTACTGTCGGGCCGCCTACCGGGATAGTCTGTCCCCGAGCCACCGTGCCAATAACACGGGCTTCCGCGTCGTGCTGCCACTGAACCCAAAATAGGCCGAGGGCGTCACATCCTAGTGGTCCTAGTGGGATAGTTGATAGCGGAATACTGTCTAGCGGAAGAATGGCTGCACTACGGCTTCGGCTGTGATTAAAGGCGGGTGAGGTTCTGGCGGAGCGCCGGTCTGTCACCGGCTTTGGATGTGCGTGTTTCGATTCGTGCCCTATCTGCTTTGTTCGTCGCACAGCACAGGTTTGCGGAAGTCGTAAGCCGACGAAACGTCGGCGCTCCTCCCTCTCCGCAATACTCGTCTTATTCAGATGACTTCAATGATTCTGCAAACTTTGGCACAGGAGACGGAGGGTTTGACGCGAATTTCACGAATTAACGCGAATGGGAGGCTCTTTCAAAACTTCGTAGTCGTGGACGTGAGTCCGCGC
>CAMCWI010000041.1 GCA_945882065.1 Akkermansia muciniphila | reverse complement strand
GCGCTCTGCGATGACTCAGCGGCGGCGGAGTCGGGATTGGCTGCGGCGTCACGAGATTTGAACCACCACCCCGCGAGCGCGATGTTCGCCGTGATGGAGAGGATGATCAGGATGCGTAGTGGTTTCATGGTTGATCAGATTGGGGTGCAAGGTTTCGCAACCACCAGCCGCCACTTTGCTGATAGTAGTTGGCTCGGCGTTCGCCGAGAAGTTCGTTGAGAGTTCGGGTAGTCTCTAATTTGACAGTTTGCAAGGCGGCGGTGCGTTGTTCTGAGGAGAGTGTCTTATCGTTGCGAAGTTTCGATGCAACGGCTTCTGCTTCTTTTTGGATGTCGGGTATTTTGAAGACGGATTCTTTTGGGACTCCGGCGTCCAGCAGGTTTCGATATTCGTACTTATCCATCAGGTGATATTCCGCAATGCGGTTTGTGCCGAGTGTCTCAGCGAGTGAATCTTTTAATGCCCTCTGTTTTTCCTGGATTGCTTTGATCTGGTCCCGGGTGGCTTCAGTGTTCTCAACTTCAGGATTTAGCAGACCCTTGATTTCGTCTTCAGCCTGCTTGTAAGCGTGGATAGCTCGGAACTCTTTTTCATCGGGGTCGAACGAGGAGAGTTCCCACTTCATCCGTTGTGCGGTTTCGGAGGAGCGGAGCTCGTAATCCTCAAGTTGTTCCGGCGTGAGAACCGTGGCGAGTTCAGCGCGGAACTTCTTTCGGATGGCGGCGAGTTCGGCCTGCGTGTCTTGATCTATGTAACCTTCTGCTTTTGCGTAGATCGCTGATTGTTCATCCTGAAACCGCTCCTGCATGGTGCTGATCTTTTCCCGGTCTTCCTTGGAGAGCGGGCCATACATGCGCTCCGTGTAATCTGGATAACCAGACTCCTTTGCCATTTCTTCATACACACCAGTACCGAGAAGTTCCTTGATGAGATCGGTTTGCTCTTTTCTCAAGGCGCGCGTTTGTTCGCGCTGTTCTTTGGTCATCGCGTTTTGGGTGTTGTAGCTGAAACCGCGTGTTTCCCAGAAGTTCGGGTTCGTGGGTTTCTTTGGGGGGCGTAAGGCGGCAAAGCGCGGTCGGAAAAGTTTTGCGACATCGGCGATGATGATGTCGCGCACAACTTTTTCGGGAACGCCAAACGCGCGGAGTCGGGCGATGTATTCCTTGTAGTCGGCGGCTTCGAGTTGCGACCAACGGAAACTTCCAGACGAATCAGCGCTGTTAGTGGCGAGGATCGCGGCGGGGGATTCAGAGTTGACCGAGAGAGTGTCTTGAGCCGTCGCGTTTTGCTGTGAGCGAGTAGATGACTCAGTGTTGGCAGTGGAGTTGTCGCGCTGACGCAAAACGAAGGAAGCGAGCACGACGTTGCCAGCGAGGGACAATACGAGGATAAGGGCGCGCGAGTTCATGCTGGCTGTATCTGTGTTTCGAGGCGCGTGGTCAATCTGAAATTGAAACCGAAAAGAAGTTTGAACCACTAATCTGCACTGATCATCGCAAATTGAAGGATGACTGAATGGGATCGTGCGAATGGATTCGTGGCGGTCCTCGCGAAATCCAGTTATCAGCCCAGATTGGGGCAGATTAGCGGTTCAATATTCGGTTTCGGTTCTGGGGCAAGCGTTGACACGTCTTGCCAAAGGCTCGCGCGTGACTAAACTTGAAATCGTCAATCTGGCAACCTCAACCGAGTCTATCTATGAAACCGTATCTGATCCCCGCTGCAAAAATCATTTCAAATCCCGTGGTTGTGTTCGTTTTCATGGCGGCGACGATGGCGTTGAGTGTCCGAGGCGATGACGCGCCGCAGAAGCTCCCGTTTGTGCAGGATTGGTCCAACGTCGCGTTGATCACGATGGAAAATGATTGGTCGGGCGTGGCGGGATTCGTCGGTTATCGCGGGGATAAATTCGCCTCAAGGCCCGGCGTGAATCCGCAGACGATTACGGCGGATGGACACTCTTCTCCTGTGAACATTCTCGCCAATCAAAAGAATCCCAACACGCTCCGCACAGGCGGCGTGGCGGAGTTCGACAACATTCCGAATCCGACCGTGGCGTTGAAAGGTTCTGCGAACGCGAGTGCGCCGATGCTCGTGTTGAATCTCGACACGAAGGGAAAACAAAACATCGCGGTGGGCTTCAAGCTGCGCGATCTCGACGGCTCGGCGAACAACTCTGTGCAGGCTGTGGCGTTGCAGTATCGCGTGGCGACGAACGCCGCGTTCATTGATCTGGCGGATGCGTATGCGCCCGATGCGACGACCGGGCCGGGCGTGGCGACATTGGTGACGCCGATGGTGGTGGTGTTGCCTGCTGCGGCGAACGACCAAGCTCATGTGCAAGTCCGCTGGATCACTGCGAATGCTGAAAGCAACGATGAGTGGGTGGGCGTGGATGACATCGCGGTGATCGGAGATGACATCGCGGAAAAACCTGCTGAAGCGAAGCGCAGTTCCGGCGAGAGCAAAGTTGTGAAGCCAGTGCGCTCGCCGAAAGAGTTGAGTCAGTAGGGCAGGGAGGGTGGCGTGATTTATTTGATAGAGAGTCTGATCACGCCTCTACCATCACCTGACGCGCGCACATCTTTTCGCTCAGATCAGCGAACGGCACCTGCGCGCTTAACCAGCGTGGATTCTTCGCGATTTCATCCATCGAGGAACTCGTGTTGTTGCAGATCAGATACGCATCGCTGCCCAACGCCATGAATCCCTCGAAGCAAGTCCCCGTGGCGTGACGCGCGAATTCAAAATCACCGACCTGATGGCCGCCGGTGAGCAGTGCGCCCTTCAGCGTGCCAAGATCGCGCGAAAAGTTCTGGCGGAATTCCTGACCACGCGGGCCGGAGTATGCAAGGACACGCGCCTGTGGTTGGCGGAGCGACACCACCACCCATTCGTCAAAGACCGTGCTGCCGTATTCCGCATCCATCCGAGTCGCGCAAGCGCGGACTTGCTGCATCGTTTCATCCAGATTCATAGATTCTTTCATCGTAGTGACACCTCGTTGAACAGTTTTAATGCCAATCCAACCGTCGGTTCTTCCTCGTCCTCGTTCTCGCCCTCGTCCTCAAAATCATTCGGAAAACGACTGCAGAGTTGCTTCAGCCAATTGCACCGCCCGTCGTCGTGTCCATTTTTCAGCTTCGCTTCGTAAAAAAAATGTTTAGCTTCGGCCTCCACCGAAATGAGTTCCGACATCACATCCAGACGCAAGAGTGCCCCGCGCCCGTCGGCTACGTTGTTCGACTGGTTTGCGCGCTCCGCATCGTTTATTGCGTTGCTGTGTTTGGTTGCGGTGTTCGCACAGATGTTTCTCCGCTCTACTGCATTTGGAAAATCCGGGTGGCCCACCGCGTTGCTGGTCATCACCGCCGCCTTCGCCACGCTTACCTCCATGTCGCGCCAGTTGGCAGGACAAAACGTGATGCTCGCGGCAACGATCATCGCCGTGGCGGGAGGAGTTGCCCACGCCGTCGGCGTGATCACGGGAATTCCGTTTGGGCCGTTCGCGTATTCGGGCGGCGCAGGCCCGATGTTTTTCAGCACGCTCGCTTGGCCCATCCCGGCCATCTGGGTCATCGTCATCCTTAACGCACGCGGCGTCGCACGACTCATTCTCAAACCCTGGCGCAAAATCAAGAACTACGGCTTCTGGGTCATTGGTGTTGCGGCTGCGCTCGTCGTCCTGTTTGATCTCGCGCTCGAACCTTTCGCCACACGCGCCAACGGTTACTGGGTTTGGTTGCCCACAAAATTTCCGTGGACGTGGAATGGAATGCCGCTGATCAACTCGCTCGGCTGGGCTTTGGTGGCAATCCTCACACTCGCCTTCGCCACGCCCTCACTGATCAACAAACATTCGCGCTCAAGAAAACTTCCGACAGACTTTCATCCGCTGATTGTTTGGGTGTTGTTGCTCGCTTTATTCGGAACAAGCGCGGCGGTGAATCAACTCTGGTCGTCACTTGCGCTCTGCATCGGGACTGCGCTGGTCTCAATTCTCTTTGCTTTGCGCGGTGCTCGCTGGTGACGCTGTTTCCGTCTCAACTTTCTTTCGCCAGTAGTTCGCAAGAATTGACCCGCTGATATTCATCCACGGACTAAAGATCGCCGCCGCCAGCCCCATCGTGCCGAGCATGTTCATCGAGTTCGCGATCGCCGCCGCCATGCCGCCGTTTTGCAAACCAACCTCAAATGACACTGACCGCGCCGAACACTTATCCAGCTTGGCCTGCCGACTGAACCAATAACCGAACGCGTAGCCAGCGGCGTTGTGGATCACCGATGCGAGTGAAGGAGGTGTTGATGCGGGCTTGCGAAGCGAGAGTGGGCGGACGTATGGGGTGCGCAGCGGTCACGTCGCGCGCGAGCCAGACGGCCATTGGAGTGAGGCCGCGATTGGCCCAGACGGCGTAGGGGATGGCGGTAAAATTCGCAGGCTTGGTGGCGACGTTGCCGTCTTTGCTTACTGCCACCCGTTGGGCTTTGGAGATGTTCAGCACCGTGACGCCGCCGAGAAATTTGGCGCGATACTCGGGCTGGATCTTCGCATCGGTTGGCAGCACAGCATCAAAGGCCGAACCGTCGTTATCCACACCTTCGAACGCATAAACGATTGTGCCGCGTTCGAGGGCGACTTGATTTTTCGTGGCGGCAATCTTCGCGTTGCCGGCGACGCGGCGGACGGGCATCGGGAAATCGAGCGTGATTTCGTCGCCCGCTCTCCACTCGCGGGTGATGGTGGCGAAGCCGTTTCTGATTTCGTAGGTAGCAGCCGACGTGAGTCGACTCTGACCACCGGCGGCTTTGATTTGAGCGGACTTACGACCGCTGCTACGGGGAGAATCGAAGGAAACCTTCTTGCCGTTCACGCGCAGAGTCCACTTGGCGGGCGTGGCGTCCTTGATCTCAGCTACTCCGACGCAACGGCTCAGGCACTCTCATTCGACACCTTTGCGCTCCGTCCTCAAACCCCGGAATTAACTGCTACCAGCTTCGACACGACGCTGTTCCGAGTCGAAACCACGACTGTCCCTGAACCCACAATCGCCGCGCTAATGGGCACTGGCATCATGGGCTTGATCACCGCTCGTCGTAATCGCCGTTGAGCTTTTTGACCTGAATTCTTTTACGCGGAATCTTTGGAAAGAAAAGTATTGCCTTTTTGGCCATTTGAAGGATAACAGTCTTAGACCCAAATTTCAAAACGTGTAACTCAGAAAAAACATGAAAAAAATTATTTGTTTCTTATGCGGGCTGCTGTTCGCCACAGCCAATATCCACGCAACCACTCTTTTTTCCGATAGCTTCTCGTATCCCAACGGGAACTTGCTCGGGCAGGGGCCATGGATTCAAAATGGCGCATCGATAGTTAATCCGATTCAAGCGAGCGGTGGCGTGGCAACGATGCTTCCAACCGGGCAGGATTTAAATGCTGCGTTGAGTAGCCCCTTTAGCTTGGTTGACGGCATCTCGTTCTATATTGGTTCGACAATCAACATTTCTGCTGCAACCGCGACTGGCGATTACTTCCTGCATTGGAGTCCCGCCACAGGAAGCTCTGTATTTATTTCTCGTTTGCACGCTAGGTCTTCTGGTGGTGGATTCCAGTTGGGTTATCTCGAAACATCGGGAACAGGTGCAAGCCTTACTTACGGGTCAACGGTGCTCAATCTCAACCAGAACTATCGAGTGGTAGTTGGTTACAATGTGGTGGCTGGCGGTGTCAACGACACAGCTAATGTATATGTCAACCCGACTGATTATGTCGTGGAAGGTAACAACACTCCTTATCTCACCGACAGTTGGACGAGTGTTTTGGCCGAAACGGTAACTTTAGGGGCCGTAAACCTTCGTCAGGGTGGGACTACTACAGGTGCCACGCTTTCGGTTGACGATCTTTATATCGGCACCACCTTGGCCGACATGCAGGTCATTGTTCCCGAACCCACATCGCTTTGCTTAGTGATGGTTGGCGCAGGTGCTGCGCTGCTTCGCCGCCGCAAGGCCTGATTCCAAGAATCCTTTTCCAAGGCGCAGACCTGAGTCTGCGCCTTTTTATTTTCGTAGTAATCACCGTGCCCACTGCGGAGTCAAAGACTTGCTCGCGCGCAAGAAACGGATTGATGCCCCAAGATTCTTTCCTTCAATCTTGATGAAACCAACCCCGTCTCTACCCTACTCGCAATAATCCGCTGATCCCAATCACGACCTTTTGCCAAGTTTTATTTGGCGTTTCGGGTGTTGCTTACCACGCTAACGCCAGTTCAACGGTTTGGGAGCAATTCGTAACGTTGATGACATTAACCCGAACTCCGAAGTAGGATTTTAGAACCGACGGAGTGTGCCGTCCTCAGCCACTTGAAGCGATGTCCCATGTTACTCTCTTCGACCGCTCCTCAACTCTCTTGTTCACTTCTCATCTCCCGCCTTCAAAAAAAGTCCGACAGACTCTTAAGGAAGTCGTATCTAAATTGTATGGTTGGGGCGGATTTCATTAACACCGTGGCTTTAGCCCGGTGGGAAAGCGTGCGGGAAACCCATGAGAACCGTTTCAACGGTTTCTCACGTCTATCGCCGAAGCCGTTGAAACGGCTGGAAACGCCTTGCGACCCCTCTAACACCGGGCTAAAGCCGGGTGATAATGAAATAATTAGACCGCTCTGTCCTGTAAGAATTCTCACCTCGCATTGACTGTCTGAACCCTCGCAGGTACAACCCTCGCGCCCGGTATCGTTTTCATGGAACACATCCTCTATCTCGTGGCGCGCACGGCCATCGCGCTGATTCAAGCGTTGCCCATTCGCTGGGTAGCGTGGCTTGGGCGTTGCGGCGGCGCGGTGGCATTCTGGCTGGATAGTCGACATCGCCGCATGGCATTGGCAAATCTGACGCGCTGTTTCGCTGGCGAGAAATCCGCCGCAGAGATCAAGACTATCGCCAAAGAAAACTTCCGGCGTCTCGGTGAGGTCTATTGCTGCTCCGTCAAAAGCGCGGCGATGAGTGATGCCGAGATCAAAACCATCTTCGCTGTCAAAGGTGGAGAGAAAATTCTTGCCACCGAACCAGACGGTCGCTTGACGAATCGCGCTTTCACGGGCGGGCACTTCGGGAACTTCGAGTTGTTCACGCGCGTGTCGGCGTTCATTCCGGGCTATCGTTGTCTCGCCACGTATCGCGGCATCAACCCGCCGAAGCTGGATCGTCTCGTGTTCAAGATGCGCACGGTGTCCGGCAATCTTCTGTTTGACCGGCGCACCGGCGCGGAGGAATTGAAAGCGGCGATGGCGCGGGGCGGCATGTTGCTCACACTGGCGATTGATCAGGCCGATCGCAGCAACGGCATCGAACTTCCCTTCATGGGTTATTACGCGTGGACGACTCGTGCGCCGGTGGTTTTGGCGCAACGCTACAAGTGCGTCATCTTCACCCCGATCTGTTATCGCGTGGGCCTAGCGAAATGGGTTTTGGAAATCGGCGAACCGATCCGCATGGAAGAAAACGGCAAGCGTCGCGTCGTGGAAGACATCATGCGTGACATCAATGCGAACCTCGAAGCCGGTGTGCGCCGCGATCCCGCAAATTGGTTCTGGGTACACAACCGGTGGAAGACAAAGGACGGAAAACCACCGAGAGCGGCGGTGGCGTAGAATAGGGTTTTAAGGCGACGAGGTGAAGAGTCGTTCCTGCAAAGCACTGCTTACTTCGTGCCCTACAATTTGGATAATTCTCTAATTCAACCACGGTTTGCATTTCGGGCGTTCTTCGCCTAAACCATGACTGAGTTATGAGCGCCAACATCGTCACCATCCGTAACCTGTCGAAGATTTACCAACAAGGCGACATCAACGTGACCGCGTTGGACAACATCTCCCTCGACATCGCGTCGGGAGAGTTTCTTGCGCTGATGGGGCCGAGCGGTTCGGGCAAATCCACATTGCTTCACATCATCGCGGGCATTGACCGTCCTACAAACGGCGAATGTCGTGTGCAGGACATTGATGTCGCCAAGCTGAATGAATCTCAACTCGCGGACTGGCGGAATCAAAATGTCGGCTTTGTTTTCCAGACGTTCAATCTCATCCCGGTGCTGACGGCCTATGAAAACGTCGAGCTGCCATTGTTGCTCACGCGGATGAATCGTGCCGAGCGCCGGAAGCAGGTTGAGATTGCGCTTGAAATCGTCGGGCTTGCAGATCGCGCGAAGCATTTGCCAAAACAACTTTCCGGAGGCCAAGAGCAACGTGTTGCCATCGCCCGCGCCTTGGTCACTGATCCGGCGCTGGTTGTCGCTGACGAGCCTACGGGAAATCTCGACTCGCACAGCGCACAGGAAGTTCTCGGTGTGTTGCGGACTTTGAGCCGTGATGCTGGGAAAACGGTCATCATGGTGACGCATGATCCGAAGGCTGCTGCGTTCGGCTCGCGGCAAATTCATTTGGAGAAGGGCGAACTCTCGAAGTGAGATGAATCTGCCGTCGTTCATCTTAAAAAACGCTCTGCGCAATAAGCGTCGCGCGCTCCTGTCCGTGTTGAGCGTGGCGATGAGTCTGTTCCTGCTCGTCACGCTGCAAGTCGCATTGCGCGAGCTGACCAATCCCATCAACGACGAGGGTTCGAGTCTGCGAATCATCGTGCGCAACAAGGTTTCCCTCGCCCAGCCGTTGCCCGCGCGGCAGTTGCAGACGATTGATCGCATCCCCGGCATCGTTGCTGTGACGCCGTTTTCATTTTATGGCGGTCTTTATAAAGGCGACGAGAAGTTCACCAGCTTCGCCCAATTTGCTGTTGATCCTCAGCGTTCCCTGCCGCTGATCAGCGACGCCAAGGGCGTGACCAAGGAACAACTTGAAGCATGGATCGCCGACCGCACTTCGTGCATCCTCGGCAAGATGACTGCGGATCGTTATGGGTTGAAAGTTGGCGATCGAATGCAATTCACCGGGCAGATTTATCCGTGCGATCTGGAATTGAAGATCGCTGGCATCTACTACGGCACGGCGGATGATCGCAACCTGATGTTCCATCAGAAGTATCTCGACGAATTGTTAGGAAACCCTGGCACGGTCGGCACGTGGTGGTTGCTAGCTGCTTCCATCGCTGAAGCTCCTCTCGTCACTGACCGCATCAATAAAGCGTTTGCGAATACGAGCGCGGAAGTTCGCGCGGAGTCCGAGCGCGCCTTCGTGCTGGGCTTCGTTTCCATGTGGGCGAACATCAAAACGCTCATCAGCGGCATCAGCATCGTGGTGGTGTTTGCATTGATTCTCGTCACCGTCAGCACGATGAGCATGGCGATCCGTGAACGCTTCCGCGAACTCGCGATCCTCAAAGCCATCGGTTTCAAGCGACGCGAATTGTTTGTGTTGATCCTCGCCGAGAGCTTCGGGCTGGCGATGTTCGGGGCGCTCCTCGGGGCGGGCGGAGCGTGGGCGTTATTCAACAACATCAACATCCAGAAGATGACCAACGGAATGTTCCTCATGTTTGAAGTCACACCGCAGATGTTGGGACTGGCGTTTGCGGTGGCGGCTTTGCTCGGATTGCTGTCGGCGCTGTTGCCGATGATCAACGTCGCTCGCACCAGCGTGGTGCAGGGACTCAAAACTCTCGACTGATATGGCGCTCCCGCTCAATTACAGCTTTCGCAATGCGCTCGTCCGCTGGCGTTCGACCATCGCCACGGTGTTGGGCATCGCGCTCGTGGTTTTTGTTTTCGTGCTGTTGCAATCGCTCGCGGCAGGCATCGAGAAAAGCAGCAGCAACACCGGCGACCCTCGCAACATCATGGTCGTGCGCAAAGGTTCAACCGCAGAATCCGCCAGCCTCATCTCCCGACAGACGCTCACGGAGATCCGTTACTTCGAGGAGATCGCACGCAACGAAAATGGCGAGCCGATCATCTCCGCTGACGTGTTGGTGCTGGCGAGTCTTCCACGCCGCGATAACAGCGGCGAAGCGAACGTGCTGTTGCGTGGTGTCACGGCGCGAGGGATGGAATTGCGCCCGCAGGTGAAGCTCGCGGCGGGACGCTGGTTCGAGGCGGGCAAACGCGAGATCGTGGTTTCAGCCAAGCTGGCCAAGCGGTTTGCCAATTTCGGCATTGGACAATCGTTCAAGACAGGAAGCGCGACGTTCACTGTCGTCGGCTGGCTGGACGGCGGTGGCAGCGCATTCGATTCCGAATGTTGGCTGGACGCGGATGAGTGTCGCTCGACTTTCGAGCGCGACATGTATTCCAGTTTTCTCATCCGTCCGACTGACGAAGCTGCTGGAGAAAAACTGATCACCCGCATTGAGGCGGACCGACGCTTTAAGCTCAAAGCTGAAAAGGAAGTGGAGTATTATCGCAAACAAACGATGACTGCTGCGCCGATCAAATGGCTCGGCGGATTTCTAGCAGTGATGATGTCCGTCGGCGCAGTGTTCGCTGCGATGAACACGATGTATGCGGCAGTCGGCGCACGCACGCGGGAAATCGGGACGCTGCGCGTGTTGGGTTTTCGCCGCCGCGCGGTCGTCGCAGCGTTGTTGCTGGAAGGTGGACTGCTCGCGCTGGTGGGTGGAGTGCTGGGTTGCGCGATTGCTTTTTACTGGAACGGTTACACAACGGCGACTATGGGCATGGAGACGTTCAGTGAGATTGTGTTTGAATTTCGAGTGACACCGAAACTCGTATTGGAAGGACTCGCGTTCGCCGTTATCGTGGGATTGATCGGAACATTGTTCCCAGCTATTCGCGCGGCGCGACTGCCGGTGATCTCGGCGTTGAAGTCAATTTGACCGGAACACGTTTCGGATTAACTAGGAAAAATTTCATGAATGCAGACAAATTGAAATCATTGCAGATTGAACGCGGACAAAAGCAACGTCCGACGGGCGTCATCTGGACAATCGTCATCGTAGTCGTCTTGTTCACTTTGGGGGCGATCTACATGGCGCGTCCGATAGAGGGAACAGAGACGCGCATGGTGAAATCAGGCGCAAAGCCGCCAATTTCTACGACTGCGGCAGCGACTGCTTCTGTTACGCCAGCCACCAATGCGGCGCCCGCGTTGGCGAAAGATTCGGTGCTGACGGTCAGCGGTTACATCATCAATCGCGAGCGCATCGAACTCAGTCCGCGTTTCATGGGCGTCGTGACTTGGATCGGTGTGAAGAAAGGCGATGTGGTGACAAATGGCCAAGTAGTCGTGCTGTTGGATGACGCGGAATACAAGGCGCGTTTGAGACAGGCGGAAGGTGCGGTGGCGAATGCGACGGCGGTGTTGAGTAAGGCGGAGTTGGATTTTGAGCGTGTCAGCCAACTGAACAAGTCGGACATCGCGTCGAAAGAAGCCTTGGACAATGCGCGCATCGCAGTCGAATCAGCGCGCGCCACGCTCAAGGAAGCACAAGGCGCGCGTGATGTGACTCAGGCTTATCTCGATTGGTGCACGATCCGCTCACCGATCAACGGCGTGGTTTTGGAGAAGCTTGTTGATCCGAATGAACTCGTCGCACCGCAAAGTTTCGGCGGCACACGCGGCCCCAGCACGGCATTGATCGCCGTGGCCGATCCGCAGGACTTGCAGGTGGAGATTGATTTGAACGAAGCTGACCTCTCGAAGATTTTTCTCAAACAGAATTGCCGGGTCAGCCCCGAAGCCTATCTCGACAAAGTCTATGAAGGCTACGTGGCGGAGATCGCACCGGAAGCGAATCGCGCCAAAGGCACGTTGCAGATCAAGGTGCAGGTTCGCAACCCGGACAAGTTTCTCACGCCAGAGTTGAGCGCCAAGGTGGAGTTTTTGAAGTAGTCGGGAGACGACAGAAAAGCCAAAATTCAAAAACTCAGAAGGGCTTTTGAGTTTATGAGTTCCGGCTTATTTCAATTCTGCCATCAAGCGCTTCTCCGCTTCTTCATTGCTCAAGCCGTAGCGATGACGCATCACGCTCACGCCGACTACCGGCGGATAGGCTTGATCCGCTTTCATGCGAGGTTCGACGTATTCGAACACCTCGAAGAGCAGACGATTCGCCGCCGCGTAATCCAGTCCTGTGAGTTTTTGGATGTAGCGTGTTGCGCGGTCAATCAACTTCAGATTGCTTGGCACGACCCAGATCATGTAATTGCCCATCACGCGACCGAGCCGCACCATCGTACAAGTCGAGAGAGTGTTGAGCAGCATCTTGAGTCCGACACGCATCACGCCGTTGAGCAACAAATCTGTCTGTGGCACGGGCACGAGAACGGTGATGCAATCAGGATTCCACTTCGCCGCGAACTCGCCGATTTCACGGCAACTCTCCGCGCTGCCGAAGTAGATCAATCCCGTCTTTGCGCCACGATTGCTTTCCGCGTCCAGTTGTATGTGATGAAATCCATCTGCCTTGAGCAGGGAATTTTTCTCCGCCTCGACCACGAGTGCCACCGCGCCCTTGCCTGTATGCTGCGGTGTGTCCACGATTCCATCCAACCCGATTCGGAAGCGCATCAATTCCGGGTAGCTAATTTTGCCGATGATCTCGGCGGTGCGGACAAACTTGTCATCTGGCACGAGTCCGCGCACGTCGTCCGCCTGCCACTGGACACACTGCGGCTTGCGTTTGCAGATGCGTTCCCACGCTTCGTCGGAATTCTTATAAGGCACGTAGAGAAACGCCCACGACTCGGTGGCCGATGTGTCATCGAACTTGCGGAAGGGTGGCGTGCAATACGTCGGTGAGCGTTCAGTGGTGTCTGTGAGCATGTCAATGCCCGCGCGGTCGGCGAAGTAATTGTTCTTCCGCCCGGCGCGATAGACGGATTCCTCCATTGCTGTGAGCTTGGCGAGTTGCGTCAGCACGGCAGGGGATTTCAGCGTGGTGTGAAGTTCGGTGAACTTGGCGAGAAACGTCTTTGCAACCGAGTTTGAATCCAAACCGCCGATCAATTCTCTTACGACCATCTCCAAGATCGTAGTCATCACTGCAAGTTGAATGGATGTCGCCTGCATCCGCGTCGAGCCGGTGATGCCCATTGGCCCGGTGGTGAGGTTGATTTTCTCGATGCGTGCGTCTTGGATCACCTCTTGACTTCGTTGCACATGCTGGCACAGCACGTCGTCGGGATTGTTATAGACGAAATAAACTTTCGCGCCGACATCAACGCCCTTCCACGCCGTGCCGATGACGAACGAAGTCTCGCCGCCTTCCGTGATGGCGAACACCACGTCCCTGCTGTTCACGCCGAGGTCGTTGATCTGTTTTTTTCCGAAAGCAGTGAAGTCCTCGAAGCCCTCGACCGCCTTGATGAGCGCGAAATCGCCGCCAGCCATCACAGGGAACGCGCGGCTCTCCCAGTCTTTGGCCGCAGGCGAACTGCTTTGCTGCCAGAAATCCCGCCAGATGGAAGCGAGCTGGATGCTCAATCGTCCGGTGGAGCCGCAGCCGGTGAAATAAATATTCCCGCCATTCTTCAGTGACGCCAGCACTGCGTCCGCGATCTGTCGCGCGCGGCCTGACTCCGCGAACTCGCGATACTTGCGCACCACATCATCGTCCACGTCGAGGAGCAACTTCAGCCCAGCAGCGATGTCTTTGCGCGCGATTTCGCTGAGTTCAGCCGTGACGGGATGTGACCATTCAGTTGTGAGTGCGCCAAGTTTGAACTGGTCGGCGATCTTGAGAAAGTCAGCGGATCGTTGGTCGGATGTCTGGCTCATGAGTTTGAAAGCGTACTTTTACTTTTGGAAACAGTGGCTAACGATTGGCGCGTGGTGCAAGTCTGTTTTCATCATCTTGCGTTGAATTCGCAACATCATGTCGCTTTTGGGGTGCGCCATCCCCGTGTGCAACAGTATGGCAGAGCGGGAGACGCCCGAAAATTGAAAGCGTTGGAGGCTAAAATCAGTTGCGTTACAGCAGCCTCACGACGCGAGAAGCAATTGCTTCAGGGGAATTCCAACCCAGGCAGGGCGGTTACCAAGGTTGGTGGGAAATTAGATGACTCCTGGAAAAAATCGCCGGCACGATTCGCCGTAATCCACGACGTGAGTAAGAGCATGGTCTCGGCTTTGATCCAACGCGCCGAGCCATCAATGAAAACCTGATTGCCACCCCGAGGCACTTTCGATCCGGGCTTCGTGTGTTGCGGCATGTTGGCATAGGCAACGTCCCGGTCCACGGAAGCATTACAAAGACAGCAATGATGAGCTTGCGACTATTTGCGCTTCGCGCCTGACTTGGGCCGGGCATGAATTTCTCGACGCCGCAAGCAACGACACCGTCTGGAAGAAAGCGGGCGAGAAGATAAAACAATTCGGCATTCAAGTGACCGTCTCAGTTCTGGAGGAACTGCTAAAGAAATTGCTCAAGGATTCCTTGGGGCTGCCCTGATTTGCCAACGCATCCAACACTTCAAATCAGCCGCATCATTCCAAAAGCCTGATTGACGAAGCTCGTTTCGCCCATATCCTCTGCGGCTTGTGTTGTGCCGGTGGATCATCGGCCATCACTTTTATTCCATGCTCATCATTCGTGATCTTAAGATAACGCTCGGCGCGCGGACGCTGTTCGAGAACGCTTCATTCTCTGTTAATTATGGCGAACGCGTGGCGCTCGTCGGAGCGAACGGCACGGGCAAAACTACTTTGTTCTCCATCATTCTCAAACAGCGTGAGCCGGACTCCGGCACGGTGGAGCGCGATGAATGGACGATGGTTGGTTATCTTCCGCAGGAAGGCGAAGCGCACGGAGACGAGACGGTTCTCGATGTCGCCACGGGTCGTGTGGATGAGTTGCCTGCGTTGGAAAAGCGTTTGCATGAGTTGGAAAAACTCGGCCAGGTGTCCACGCCGGAATACATGGAGATCCACGCCAAGCACGACAAGTTGAACGATCCACAGGTGGACGTGAAGGCGAAGAAGATGTTACGCGGGCTGGGTTATCGCGACACGGATTTTGAGCGCAAGGCCAAGGAGATGAGCGGCGGTTGGATCATGCGTGCGCGTCTGGCGCGATTGCTCGTGATGGAGCCGGACTTATTGTTGCTCGACGAACCGACGAACCATCTCGACCTGATGTCGCTGCTCTGGCTGCAAGATTATCTCAAGAACTATTCCGGGGCGGTGCTGCTGATTTCGCATGATCGCCAGTTCATGGATGAAGTGGTGGGTCAGGTGCATGAAATCTCCGACAAGAAACTGATCGCTTACACGGGCAACTACACGGATTACCTGCGGCAGCGCGAGGAGCGTTACGAACAGCAACTCGCGTCCTACAAAAATCAGCAGAAGGAAATCGCGGCGCTCCAGGAGTTCGTCTCACGCTTCCGTTCAGTGACGAGCAAGGCGTCGCAGGCCATGAGCAAGCTCAAGCAGATTGAGCGCATGGAACTCATCGAACAGCCGCAAGCACCGAAGAAGCCGTTTCGCTTCCAGATTCCGCAACCACCACGCGGCGGTCAGCGTGCTGTTTCGCTGGAAGGAATTCATATGGCTTACGGTCCAAACAAGGTCTATGCGGGACTTGATCTTACGGTGGAACGTGGTGAGCGCACCGTGTTGGTCGGGCCGAATGGCGCGGGTAAATCCACGTTGTTGAAAATCCTCGCGGGTGTGGTGCCGTTTCAGAAAGGCGAACGCGACCTCGGTCATAACGCGAAGATCGGTTACTTCAGTCAGCATCGCGCTGACACGCTTGATCCAGAGCGCAACGTGCTTGAAGAAGTCATCGCCAGTGCGCCGTTGCTGCCTGAGAACGAGGCGCGCGGAATTCTTGGATCATTTCTTTTCCGCAAGGACGACATCTTCAAGAAGACAGCGGTGTTGAGCGGCGGCGAAAAGAGCCGGTTGAATCTGGTGAAGTTCCTCGTTGATCCGCCGAACTTGTTGCTCATGGATGAACCAACGACGCACTTGGACATCCACACTGTCGAGTCGCTCACTCTGGCTCTGGAGCGTTACGAGGGCACGCTGATTTTTATTTCTCACGACGTGCATTTCATCCGTCAGATCGCGACGAAGGTGCTGCACGTGAACGCCGGACAGATCACGCCTTACTCCGGTGGTTACGAATATTTCTTGGAGAAGACCGGCGGCATGGCGGATGAGCGCGCTGCGCTCACGGCAGCTTGATGGGTGTGACTGGGTGTGACCCGAAGTGGCGGTCACGAATTTGACCGAGTGCGGCTGTGTCGTCCTCGACCACCCGCAGCACTTGTGAAGGGGACACGCATGGATGTTTGCCACACACACTCGTTGCCACGCTGCTGCGGCTGGTCTTCGACACAGCCGTGCTCCGTCCGTTAGCAACTGATCGCCACTTCCAGTCAAACCACGGCGTGACGCGCTGCTTGTCATTCTTAAAATTTTCCACAACGATAGTTGCATGAATATTGAACACATCGGATTCAACGTCGCTGACCCTGTGGCTGCGGCAGAGTGGTATTGCAAACATCTCGGCATGATCATCGCGCGGCAATTTGGTCCGCCAGCGAACGGTCGTTTCCTCGCGGACACGCGCGGCAAGATGATGCTGGAGTTTTATCACAACTCGAAAGCTCCCGTGCCGGATTATCGCAATCTCCATCCTATCACATTGCATGTGGCTTTGAATGTGGACGATGTGGCTGCGGCACGCGCCAGTTTGGTAAAGGCGGGCGGGACAGCGGATGGGGAAGTAACAACGAACGATGACGGAGATGTTCTGGCGATGGTGCGCGATCCGTGGGGATTGACGCTGCAATTGCTCAAGCGGGCCAAGCCGATGTTGTGATTTTCAGAGGGCGGAGGTGGGGAAATGCAAAATAGACCGGATTGAACCAAATGAGTGCTTGCAAGGAATTCACAGGGTATCTAATCTCTGCCTCCCGTTTTTAGGGAACGGCTTGGTGTTTTGTTGGTGCAAAACGTATTCAAGCCGCGATTGAAAGTTAATTTATGCCAGTCAGAATCCGTATGAAACGCATCGGTGCGAAGAATTCGCCCGTGTTCCGCATTGTCGTGGCCGATGGCCGCAGTCCTCGCGATGGCAAGTTCATCGAAGAGATCGGCACCTATCATCCCCGTCAAAAGGGCGAGAACGTGAAACTCGACCTCGAACGCACCAAGTATTGGATCGGTCAAGGCGCGCAGCCGAGCGAAACCGTGGCCAGCTTTATCAAGAAGCTCGGCAAGACGGCAGTCGCGGCTTAAGAGCTTTTCCGTCATGCAGGCGTTCCTCGAATTTGTGGTCAAGGGACTCGTGCAATTTCCCGACGCGGTATCAGTCAAGCCGACTGATCGGGCAGGGATGACGGTTTACGAATTGCGCCTCGACCCGCAAGATGTGGGCAAGGTGATTGGCCGCCAAGGACAGACGATCAATGCGATCCGTTCCTTGCTGACGGCTGGCAGCGCGAAAAAAGGGATCCGCTGTTCGATGGAAATTGTTGAGGACAAACCCGCGAAGGGTTGATTTTTTGGAGTGCATCAAGCTCCCTTGAGCATGAAAATTGACGTGCTCACACTCTTTCCGGCGATGTTCGTCGGTCCGCTGGACGAAAGCATTATCAAGCGTGCGCGGCAGGCGGGTTTGTTGGATTTGCAGATGCACCAGTTACGGCACTGGACGCATGACCGGCACAAGACAGTGGATGATCGCCCGTTCGGTGGTGGTCCGGGAATGTTGTTGAAGCCTGAACCAATTTTTGAAGCGGTGGAAAGTTTGAAGCGCGAGAAGACGCGCGTGGTGTTGATGTCGCCGTCCGGAAGAAAGTTCGATCAGGCCATCGCCCGCGAACTGGCCCAACAGGAACACCTGTTGATCGTGACTGGCCACTACGAAGGATTTGACGAACGGATTCGCGTGGGACTGGCGGACGACGAATTGTCCATCGGCGATTATGTGCTGACGAATGGCGCACTGCCCGCGATGGTTGTGATTGATACGGTGGCGCGGTTGTTGCCCGGTGTGCTGGGGGACGATGCCAGCTCGACGGAAGAATCGTTCAGTCATGGTTTGTTGGAGTATCCGCAGTGGACGCGGCCAGCGGAGTTTCGCGGGATGAAAGTTCCCGACGTGTTGGTTTCGGGAAACCACGCGGAGATCGCCAAATGGCGAGTCGAACAGGCGAAGTTGAGGACGAAAGAACAGAGACCAGATTTGATTTAGGAAAAATTTATGAACCAGGCATTGCTAGACAAAATTCAATCGGAACAGTTTCGGAAAGATGACGCCAAGTTCGGTGTCGGAGATTCCGTGAAAGTGCATACCAAGGTCGTCGAAGGCGACAAGGAACGTATCCAGATTTTCTCTGGCGTCGTCATCGGCAAGCGCGGTCGCGGTCTCAACGAGACATTCACCGTGCGCCGCATCAGCTACGGCGAGGGTGTGGAACGTATTTTCCCTCTACACTCGCCCCGCGTGGACAAGATCGAAGTTGAACGCCAAGGTGCCGTGCGCCGCGCCAAGCTCACCTACCTCCGCAACCGCCTCGGCAAGGGCGCGACGTTGGTGAAGGAAAAGAAGGACAAAGTGGTAGCTCCGGCCAAGAAGTAATTCTGGCCTGCAACATTTCAAAGGCGAGGCCTAGGCCTCGCCTTTTTGTTTTATGGGAAAAGACGTGTTTCAACTTTGTCGCAGGAACGTCCTCAATCCGGCACAAGAGTTGCCGATAGATGAGATGAGTGAGGACATGTCGCCATTTCAGATTTCGTCTGCCGCGTGAGGTTGCTGATGAGCTTCGGGATGCGGATTCGTTGGGTTGTGAGGTGTGCGATGCATTGCCGCATCGCCGCAGGCTTGCGGGTGTTTCGTCTTCAGCCAATTCAACATTACACGACTTCAAGGACCGCGATGTGTTCGACGCTTTGACAATCTCTTTGGTTGGTGGAGATGATGTTTCAGTCGTTTCTGCGCCACAGTTAGAGGGGGAAGAATCTTCGTTAGCGTCGGAGTGGGTGAAATAAAAATTTCGCAGGAGATTTCGCTTCTTCATCCACGTCCGCCGTGTAGTAACCACCATCATTCAGCAGTTCGATGCCAGCGAGTGAGGGACAGAGCCGGACGTGAAAGGGTTTCCAGTGACGCGCTTGATTGACGGCAACGCTCATGCGGCGGATCGAGTGTCCGAAGAAACTCATCACTGGCACGCCGGAAAGAATCTGGCTCGCGCGGAGGTAGAGGCTGGAGTGGAGATGGCCGATGATGGTTTGTTCGATCTGCGGAATTTTTGCACGCACGATGTCGTCGCGACAAAGAAATGGAAGTGCAGTTGGGTCGTGGCAGAAAAACAAGACGCGTTGTTCTGGCCGAAGCCCTGCAAACGCCGCGCGGACTTCGGCGAAATGTTCCTCGCGAAGTTTTTCCCACGCGCTGCGTTCGTCGGGAAGCATGTCGCGGGCGAATACGGGCAGCGCGATGAGTGTTGAGGTGCAGTTGAACAGCACGTAATTACCCAGTTCAATCTTCCAGAACGGTTGGATGCTGAGTTGTTCGATGCCGCGCCGCCAGCTTTCCAATCGCAAGCCGCCGCGTGTTCCCATGAGACGGAGTTTGCCGAGTTCGTGATCGCCGAAACAGAGGTGAAGTTTCCCGCCGAATTTGCCGCGCAGTTTGCCGATGCACTCGGATGCGCTTTCCATCGCGCCGTCTGCGCTCAGTCCCACGGCGGCGGTGTTACAGGAGTAATCCCCGTTGGCGATGGCGTAATCCACTTCGGGAACGTCTGCGATGAAGCGATCCAACTGGCCGTTCTGTTGAAGCGGGTAACGCAGCCAGACATTGCGGCGATATTGTCGAAGCGCGAAACGGAGGAGGGGATTCTCGATGACGCGATGTTCGTAATCGTCGCCTTCGGCTTTTTCGGTCGGGCCTGCGTAGTGGACGTCGCTAAGGATGGCGATGCGAAATCGGCGGCTCATGGCCGGTCAAGCGGGGTGAGTGCCTGCGGGCAGAACGATGCTGAACGTGGTGCCGCGATTGGGTTGGCTCTCGACGGTGATGAGGCCGTCGTGTTCGTGAATGATTTTGCGCGTGATGGGAAGGCCGAGTCCGGTGCCGTTGCTCTTGGTCGTGTAAAAAGGTTCGAACATGCGATCCAGATTTTCGGGAGCGATGCCTGCGCCGGTGTCGGCCACGGTGATGCGGACGTGGGGTTGGCCTGCGCGTTGGGGCGGCGCGATGTCGTGCGGAGTCGTTGGCAAAAATTCTGTGTGGACGGTGAGTGAGCCGTTCACTCCGGTGGCGTCCACGGCGTTGAGAAACAGGTTCACGAAGACTTGTTCGAGCTGGTGATTGTCTCCGTGGACGGCGTCGTGCGTGGCGTTGAAGGAGCGGTTGAGCGAGATGAGTTTGCCATCCAATTGATGCTGCACCATGCGGAGCGAGTGTTCGAGAACATCGTGGAGTTGAACACGCGAACGTGTGGGCGGAGTGGAACTCCCGAACTTCAAAAGCTGGCGAACGATGTTGTTCACGCGGCTCATTTCGCGTCCGACGATCTCGGCGAGTTCGGCGTCCTTGTTTTTTTCTAGCAGCAGATCAGTGAATGTTTTGACGGCGACGAGCGCGTTTTTGATTTCGTGCGCCATGCTCGTGGACAGGTTGCCGAGGGTGGCGAGGCGGTTCAGGCGTTCGGCGCTTTGGCGGAGTTGCGCGAGGCCGGTGATGTCTGTGAGCGTGATGATGAACAGGTCTTGGCCGGGGATGGCGAGAGGCAGGACGCTGACGTGAAATTTGCTACCCGGCCCGATGCCGGTCTGAATCTGGAGTTCAGGAACGATGACGCGTTGTTTGGAGGCGACGGTTGTTTGGACGAGTTGATGAATCGTCGCGGGTAGATCAGTTGAAGCACCGAGGCTAAGGAGTGTTCGTGCTTCGGGCGAGGCGGAGAGGATTTGTCCGAGCGAATCCACGGCGATCGTTTCTGGTTGCACGAGATCATCGAGAGCCGGCAGGAGATTGAATGCCTGCTCGTTGTGGGTGAAATCGCGATGCGCCATGCGTTGTTCAGGGAAGCGTGTCAGAAATCACGGCCAAGACCAGAGGAATGGAAAGCGCAGGCGATAAAATCCGTGTTCGCCGGGAGCATCTACCAAGATGGATTGATTCAAGTTCGTCGTGGTGACGTTGGCGGCAGTGGCCCAGTTGAGAAAGTTGGTGCTGATCTCGACGACGCCGTCTCTTCCGACGGGGAGGTCTGCCATGCTCAATTGATTGCTCGTGTTCACGGATGTGATGTCGCTGATACTGGATGG
>CAMCWI010000040.1 GCA_945882065.1 Akkermansia muciniphila | reverse complement strand
TGGAGGCGGCTCATCGGTTCGTGGTGGGTTCAGTGCGAAGCGAGAAGCGCGTGATGCCATTGCGCTGGCAACGGTTTATCACTGCATACAAGTTTTCGATCTCACCCTTTTTGTCCGCACGGATGTAGACCACCGTCTTGGGATTCGCGCGATTCGCCGCGATGAGCGCGGCTTCAAGATCATTCAACGACATGCGCTTTCGATCCAGCATGTAGCTGCCGCTCGTATCAATCTCCACCGTGCGGATGTCGGATTTGCTGATCGTGGTGTCCGGCTTGCCGCCAGCGGGCAGTTTGAGATTGATACCCTGCTCCAAGAGCGGTGTGGTGATGACGAAGATGATGAGTAGCACGAACGCAAGATCGAGCAGCGGAGTGACATTGATTTCACTCAGCGTGACCAGATGACTGCGTTGTGAGAAGCGCTTCATTCGTCCTTCAGATATTCCGTCTCCATCTTGGAAACCAATTCTTGCGCGTAGTTATCCAATTCCACCGTCAACGTCCGGAGCGTATGCACGAGCGCGTTGTAACCAAACATCGCCGGGATCGCGAGCAACAGCCCGGCAACCGTCGTGACCAGCGCGGCCGAAACGCCCGGAGCCATGGCCGCCATCGTGGCGCTGCCTGTGCGGGCGATGCCGCTGAACGTATCCATGACGCCCCACACCGTTCCGAGCAATCCGAGGAACGGCCCACCGCTCACCGCCGCCGCGAGCCAGATAAGGCCGGACTCCAGCTTCAACGATTCCTGCGCGACGGTATTTTCGATGAGCCGCTTCACATGTTCCATGCTTTTAAGAGAAATATGTTTCTTCCGCGCCTCACCCGCTGCGCCTTTCAATCGCGCATCGAGTTCCACGCTGCCTGTTTGATAGACGGCAAACAGCGGACAACCCTCCGCTTGGATTCGCCTGTCGTAGAGATCGAGCACTCCTTTCTGGTTCTTGAATTCCTCGGTGAAGAACTGATTGAGCTTCTTAGCGCGGCGCATCTGGATGATTTTGAAAATCATTTTATACCACGCCACGATGGAGAATATCAGCAGCAGAAAGATGATGATCTTCGCCTCAGGCGTCGCGCGCTTGAGGATATAGACGAGTTCCGATTCGGAAGAAACGGCCCCCACGACGGAAAACAATAATGGTACATTCATGCGAAAATCCGTGTGCTTAAACTTGGTCGTGAGGAACAACGAGTCGCCAGCACCGATTGGTTACGAACACTTCGACGTAGTTTGGACAGGAGTGTTCAGAAAAAGCAAAAACTTTTTATTCACAATCGCACCGAGGGGTGTGACTAGAGTCCGGTGAGGGTCATCGCCTGACTGAATTGGTAGGGCGCGTCACTCCGTGCGCGCCGAACATTGGTAGTAAAGAGAGCGTTCGGATTCACCACGACGGCGCGCAGGGGACTGACGCGCCCTACCTTTCTTCACCCGGCTTCATCGCACCCACCCGGTCTCATTCTCGAAAATGCGCTTTGAACTTCGTCGCGTCACCCGTATAACCCTCGCGTGTCAGCGCCGTTTCAATCGCCGATAGATGCCAGCACGCGCTTCTGCGCAGTGTTTGGCCATCCCATCAAGCACTCCGCATCTCCCGCCATGCAGAACGCTGGCATCGCCGCGCTCGGCCTTAACTGGCGCTACCTCGCGTTCGATGTTCATCCCGATCAACTCCGCACCGCCATTGAAGGCGCGCGCACGATGGGTTTCGTCGGATTAAATCTCACCGTGCCTCACAAGCTTCTCGCCATGGAGATGGTGGATGCTCTGGATGATTCCGCAAAAACTTGGGGCGCGGTGAACACCATCCGCTTCGAGGCGGACGCCAGTGGCAAAACTCTGGCACGCGGATACAACACTGATGCCGACGCCATCACTCGCTCGTTGCGCGAAGATTTGGGTTTGGAGCTGCGCGGCGCAAAAGTACTGTTGCTCGGTGCGGGTGGCGCGGGACGCACGGCGGCGTTGAAACTCGCTGCTGAAGGCGTGGGTGAATTGTTTCTTGTGAATCGCACGGAATCGAAAGCTGCCGCCGTGGCTGATGAGATTCGTCGTCGCAATCCCAGCGTGAAGGTTACCGTGGGTTATCCGAAGTTGCAGGTTGATCTCGTCCTGAACGCCACGTCTCTCGGCCTGAAATCCGACGACGCGCTGCCGTTCGACGACCGACACTTCTCGCTCAAGCAGGCGCGCACAGCTTACGACATGGTTTATCGCCCAGCACAAACGCCATTTCTCAAAGCCGCCAAAGCCGCCGGTAGTCACACTGCTAACGGTCTAGGCATGTTGCTCTATCAAGGCGCAAAAGCATTGGAAATTTGGAGTGGCAAAACCGCGCCCATCACCGTGATGCGTGCTGCATTGGAACAAAATGTCTATGGCGCGAAATAATCTACGATGATTGCTCCCATCTTCGATCCTGAAAACTGGTCACGCGTGCCGTTCCACTTCTGGTCGGTCGTGTTCTTCGTATTCGGCAGCATGGTGGGAAGTTTTCTCAACGTCTGCATCTACCGGATGCCGCTGGGCTTGAGCGTCGTCTCGCCACCATCGCATTGTCCGCACTGCAAGTATTCGATCCCGTGGTTTCTCAACATGCCGCTGATCACCTGGCTCGTGTTGCGTGGCAAATGTAAAAATTGCTCCGCACCCATCTCAGCCCGCTACTTCCTCGTCGAACTGCTCACGGGCCTGATGTTCCTCTTTGCATGGTGGAGTCACGGACAAAACTCTCCGATGCTCGCGCTTATCTATTCCCTCGTGCTCGCCGGAATGATCGCCGCCACGTTCATTGACTTCGAGCACTACATCATCCCAGACGAGATCACCATCGGCGGTGTCGTGGCGGGATTGATCTGTTCGCTCGCGTTGCCAAAGGTGCACGCGCAAACAAATCTTGGCAGCGGGTTGTGGCAAGGATTGGTCGGTGCGGGCGTGGGCTTTGGAATCGTGTATGCCATCGTGCGGCTAGGCAAACTGATGTTCGGTCGCCAACGGGTTGAACTCCCTCTCGGCACAAAAATCATCTTCTCCGAATCAGCCGTCCACCTTCCCGGCAACGATATTCCGTATGAAGAACTCTTCTATCGCCAGTCCGACGAGATAGTGATCCAGGCGAAAACACTGGAACTGATAGATCGCAGTTACATGAACGTGAAGGTACGCCTCTCACCGAAGCGTCTGCGGATCGAAGAAGAAGAATTTGATCCCGAAACCGTTCATCACATGGAAGCTGTCGGCACAGAAATCACCTTGCCGCGCGAGGCGATGGGCTTTGGCGACGTGAAATTCATGGCTGCGATTGGCGCGTTCCTCGGCTGGCAAGCCACGCTGTTCTCACTCATCGTCAGTTCATTTCTTGGCTCGGCTGTCGGCATCATCGGCATGACGGTCAAGGGCCGCGAACGATTTGCGCGCATCCCTTACGGTCCCTACATCGCTGCCGCCGCCGCCATCTGGATTTTTCTCCCGCAAGGATTGCGCGATGAAGCAAAGCACCTCATCAGCATGTTCAATCTCTTCGCCTCGCCGAACCCGTAGCCGGAGTTCTCCCGTCCTCGGGAGCAGCAGCGTGAACATTCCAGGCGCAACCGAATATGTCACACGGCTCGTCGTTTCCATGTCGCTGCGACCGTCAATCTGCTTACTTCATGCTGGTTTCCGGCTGAACAACGTTCTCGAATTGCGACGATTCCACCCCGCCCGCCCACGCGATTCCGCGCGGTGCGACTTCCTGCCGTTTCACCGCTTCATACAGCGGCTTCAAAACCTCAAAGCGATCCGCCGCGTCCACGAACTCGCCAAACTCCAGCCGCATCTCCGCCGTGCGTGTGATGATCGAAGGGTCTATGGCGCGATCAAATGCCACGCGCACCTCTGCGGAACTCGCGTCGCCAGCGTTGCGCGTTTTCCACTCGCTCCACGCTTTGACCGGTTGCGGAGATTTGTTGTCGGTGTAGGAGATTTTGAAAATCTTCCCCTCGCCGCTCGGCCTCGTGCCCCAGTCCGGCTGGCCACTGTGACAGAAACGTAAAGTTCGCCGCGTGGCGAGATGGCCACATCCATCGTGAGCATCGCGAGTCGTGCGATCAGAAACTTTTCACCCGTGTAGCCATTCGCAGTCTTGACCATTCGCACACGCCAGATTTTTCCTCGTCCTTCACCCGCGACCAACGCATCGCCCTCCCATGAAGCGGGGCCGAAAACTTTCCTCCCTGGATTGATTCCACCCAGCGCCTCCGGCTCGTTGAATACCAGACCACACGTTGACTGATGTTGCGGGCCGAACGCGACGACCGGTTCTTCACTCACCAAGTTGGGCAGCCATTTTTCGTTGCGCGGCGGGAAACCATAGTTGCGTCCGGGGATGATGTGGCTCAATTCATCCAGCGTATTGCCGCCCGGACACCACGTCGCGCCCTCTTGATCGGTCATGAACAAATCTCCGTGCCGATTGAACGCCAGCGTGTAGGGAACTCGGATGCCGGTGGCGATGGTTTCCATCTTCTTCCCATCGCGTGACAGCTTCTGAATCCTCCTGCGCACGCTGTTTAAGTTGTTGTGTGAGACACCATCCTTGATGCGAAAGGGATTCGAGTAATCTGCCGTGAGCAGGCCGAAGTAAATGTTTCCCTCGCGATCTAGCGTCACGCCCATCGCATCCGTGCCTCCGGTGGGAACGTCCGTGGGCGGCCAGTTGGTCGCGATGATGTCATCAACATCTGCGGTACTGTCGCCGTCGGTATCGCGTAGCAAAGAAATTTTCCCGGGCGAACTCACGTAAAGTCCGGCACTCGACTACGCCATGCCTACCGGCACATGAAAGGTGGGTTTGTCCCAGAACAATCTGGCCTCGTCTTCGAGACCGTCGCCGTCCGTGTCGCGCAAGAGATGCACGCGTCCGTCGTATCCCAGCGCGGTGAGCCGGCCATCGGGCGCAAAGCGGAGATTGTTTATGTAGGAAAGTTTCACCGGCAACTCTTGGACGGTGAAGCCGGGCACGAGCATGTGGACGACGGGATTGGTTTCACCCGGCGCGAGAGAAAGACTCAGGCACAACAGGATCGCAGCGATGGGAAAACGCATGGCGACTGAATAACATTTCAATCGCGACAGGCAACTCCACATTCGCGATGGGTGGCTGGCAGTGTGCGATCAAACCCACATCAGTCCCGCCCGCCTGCTACACATCCAATTGCTTCGGCAGTCCGAGTATCTTGACGCTTGTGTCGATGCGGATGGGGATGGCGGATTCAGTTGTCAACTGTCCCAGCACGCGAATATCGGGCGGGAACAAACTGGTGGCGACCTTGTCCTTGCGGATTTCCTTGGCGATGCCGCCTTCGATGCGGCGACGCATCCGATCCTCCACATCGAGCGGCGCGACAAAGATTTTTTCCAGCTTCAAGTTGCGCTTTGCCTCCTCAAGCAACCGAGTGCTGTCGCGGAGAAATTCCGGCAGACACTCGCGCCTGCCTTCGCGCCAGAGTCCGTCCCATAAAACTTTCGACTCACCTTTGGCGAGGGCTTCCGAATCGCTGATGCGGTAATTGCCTCCGAGTGTATTAATGATGTGCTCCTTCATCCGGTGATAAAACGACGTGCCGGTCTGTCCGATATGGGTGATGCGAAATGAATCTCCCACGCGAACGGCCCAAAAATAAATTCCGCCCGCTTTTCGACTCTTGCAATCGGCAAGGACATCCCGCGTTTCAGAATAGGCAGGATGCGGGCCGTCGAATTTGACCGTGAGGATTTTTGATGTGCTGCTGGCCGCTCGTGTTGTTGGCATCTTGCTTTGAGTCTGTTGAATTTCAGTGAGAGTAAAGTCACCGGCGCAGACGTGAAAGGCGAATCTTGAGTTCGATCCGGCGGCGCGGGTTGCTTTGACGGCGGGGCGATTTTTCCTTACTCTGTCAGGAACATGTCAGAACCCATCAAAGAATCCATCAATCATCCGCGTGATCCATTGCACGGTGTCACGCTGGAAAGCATCCTCAATCAACTCGTGCAGCGTCATGGTTGGAGCGAGATGGGGCGGCGCATCCCGATCCGCTGTTTTCAGTTCAATCCCACGGTGAAATCGAGTCTCACATTTCTACGGAAAACGCCGTGGGCGCGAGAGAAGGTAGAGGGCTGGTTCATCTCTGAGATGTGAACCCGCACTTCAGTTCTTACTCTTAATCTTTATCATAATCTTAATCTCCCGTTCAGTCTGAGATTAAGAAAATGACTTAGCTTGACGACTCGTTACTTCGTCGCCTACAGGTTCACCACGAGTAATGCACGGTGTAGGTGAGGGTCTTCTCTTCGTCGGGTTGGACGGAGACGCGGAACTCGATGGTTTGGGCGTCGGTCTTTTTGAACTCGTCGGACTTCGCGGTGATGTTCCAGTTGCTCCAGCGGTAGAGATGTTCGACCACGCGGATTTTCACGGCCTCTTTCTTGCGATTACGCAGTTTGATTTCGAAGGTTTCAGTCATCCACTTATCCGAACGGTCGGTCTTAAAGTCGGTCGGTTTGCGTTCGCCGACGAGGTCGAAGGAGTTGCCGGTGCCGACGCGGATGGTTTCGTTGCGTGGGGTATGGTCAATTTCGTTTTCGCCGGTGAACTCAAGCTGGCCGTCATCGCCGCGGCGATAGAAGCGCAGTTTGCCCTTGGGCAACGCCACCCCGAGGCGATTCGTTTCCGCATTCACGAATTCGCGCATGACCCAGACCTTCTTGTTGGATTGCGTGCCGTAGCCGGGATCGTTGTTGCGCCCGCCGTAGTAACGATAACCCGCGTCTGCGCCGTCATAGACGTAGATGGAGGGGGCTTTGACTGACTCGGCGCGGACGAACTCAACTTGTTTGGTCTCGCGGTCGCGCAAGGTGGTGGCGCGCGCCAAAGTGTAGAGGTGGAACTCGTCAAATGATTTTTCGGAGACGGGGGCTTCCATGCCATCTGCCATCGCCATCCTTGATCTGCCGAGCATTGACATTTGCGGTGCATTCCTCGGTTGAATCTTGTTCACGTCGCCCGCCATCAATTTGATCTTCGCGTTCTCAAAAGTTTTCCCGCTCTGGTTGTTCATCGTGATCCAGCCAATGAGATCAACGGTGTCACCTTTCTCCGGCGCGACGAGGTTGTAGTCTGATTCCCACGAGAAACCTGAGGTGACGTAGCTGACTTCGGCGTCGAGTTTGCCGGGTTTGTCGGCGCGCAAGAGCCAGTTGAGTGTGGGCTTGAGAATGGTGTCGTCGCCGAGACTGGGAAAGAGCGGCTGGCCGGGCAGGGTAAATTGCAACTTGCCATTTACTTCGATGACCGGTTGTTCCGCGCCGCCGCCGGGGACATAGCCGCTGCGGATGATCTTGCCGGAAATAATTTCGCGCACGGTCGTGTTGTCCTTCATGCGTACATTCTGGAAATCAATCGTCTTGCCTTCGTTGAGCGAGAGAAGTAATTCCTGCGAGACAGGATCGTTGCGATAATTCTGTTCGAGGATTTGCAAGGAGCGCTTGCCAAGCGGATCACGCAGGATGACCGAGTCGGGTTCAAGATGCGCGGTCGTTCCAGCGAAGCGGACTTCGTTGACGCCGGATTTAAGATCGAGCGGCACAGCATCACGCACGACGGCGAAGTTTTGATTATAGATAGTGAGCGCGGGTTCTGCGGTGGCATTCAGTGTGACGAGCGAAGCCAGAGCGAGCAGGGCAGGGGCGATTGTTTTCAAATGCGATGTCTTCATAAAGTTTTTGTTGGTGTGAACTGTCAGCACAATGAATTAGACGGCGATGGCGGAAGAATGCTCTGCAGAAATTTTTGAGGCGAGAGTATTTTCGTGAACAGTGCGTGGCAAAAACAAGAAGCGTGTCGTGGCAGAAGTTTGATCCAGAGGCGCAACCCATTTTTATTAACACCGAGATTTATCCCGGTGGGAAGGCGTGGAGAGGCAGAACCGTTTCAACGGTTTGGTCGAGACGTGGACTGACATTGTTGCTCGAAAGCGGTTGAAACCGTTTCATATGACCCGAGCACAGGCCACCCGGTTGAAGCCGGGTGTTAATGAGAGGCATCCGGTTATTACGATAGACGAGAGCTTCCTGCGTGTTTTTCCCAAAAAAACTTGTTGCGGGTGAACTTCGCTTTGTTACTCTCTGCGTCCGTTTCAGTGGCGATTATTGACCCAGTAGAGCGGATAAAACTTTTAGCAAATGCCGACAATCAATCAATTGGTCCGTAAGGGCCGCAATAAGATCAAGTATAAGTCCAAGTCGCCTGCGTTGCAGAACTCGCCGTTCCGACGCGGCGTGTGTATCCAGGTCATGACTCGTACGCCCAAGAAGCCGAACTCCGCGATGCGTAAAGTCGCGAAGGTTCGTTTGACGAATGGCTTCGAGATCATCGCCTACATCCCGGACGAAGGTCACAACTTGCAGGAACACAGCATCGTGCTCGTGCGCGGTGGTCGTGTGAAAGATTTGCCCGGTGTGCGTTATCATATCGTGCGCGGAACGCTCGACGCCGCTGGCGTTGAGAAGCGTCGCGTGAGCCGTTCTAAGTATGGCGTGAAGCGCCCGAAGGCTGCCAAAGCCGCTCCTGCCAAGTAATCATTCACCCCAAAAGAATTTAACGAACACATGTCACGTCGTCGTCAAGCCTCACGTCGTCCCGCACAAAAGGACGGAAAATACCAGAGCGTTCTCGTAGCGCGATTGGTCAACACCGTCATGTTCTCCGGCAAGAAGAGCACGGCACAACGCATCGTCTATGGTGCGTTTGAAACTCTCTCCGAGAAAAATCCGGCGAGTAACCCCGTTGAAATTTTGCAGCGCGCTGTGGACAACGCCAAGCCCCGCATTGAGACCAAGCCCCGCCGCGTGGGTGGTGCGACGTATCAAGTGCCGCTCGAAGTTCCGTCTGATCGTCAGGCTGCGCTCGCGTTGCGTTGGATTGTAGATTTCGCGGATGCCCGCAAAGGCACGCCGATGGCCGCCGCACTCGCGACCGAGATCATGGAAGCATTCCAAGGTCAGGGCGGTGCGATCCGCAAGCGTGACGATGTTCACAAGATGGCGCAGGCCAATAAAGCCTTCGCGCACTTCCGCTGGTAGTCCCAAAAGTTTAACGCGCCCCGGAAGCAAGCACTGCTCGGGGCGTTTTTTTTATCACTGAACAAAAATTTATGACAGCTCCTGCAACGCCCACTTCGCCCAACTCCCCCCACCGCGAGTACACGCTCGAACGCACACGCAACATCGGTATTGCCGCGCACATTGACGCTGGCAAGACCACGACTACCGAGCGTATTTTGTTTTACACCGGACTCATCCACAAGATCGGTGACGTGGATGACGGCAACACCGTGACCGACTGGATGGAGCAGGAAAAAGAACGCGGCATCACGATTACTTCCGCCGCCGTGACGTGCTTCTGGACGCAAAAAACCGCCAAAGCTGGCGAAGACAAAATTTTCAAGGCGTTCAACAATATCCCGCATCGCGTCAACATCATTGACACGCCCGGACACGTTGACTTTACCGCTGAAGTCGAGCGTTCCATGCGTGTGCTGGACGGCGCGGTCGCTGTGTTCTGCGGCGTGGCGGGCGTGCAGCCGCAATCCGAAACCGTCTGGCGTCAGGCTACGAAGTACAACGTCCCGCGCATTGCATTCGTCAACAAGATGGATCGCATCGGCGCGAACTTTGACAACGCATTGAGCGACATGCGCAATAAGCTCAAGGCTTATGCGTTCCCGATTTTCCTGCCGCTCGGCCAAGGACCGTGCGAGTTTGAAGGCAAGCCAGTCGAAGGTGGTTTTGAAGGCGTGATTGACCTCGTCAACCAGAAGACGATTTATTGGGGGCCTACCGAAGCGAACGAAGGTCTTAACTACGAAATTCGGGACATTGCTCCGGCAGATCAGGAACGCGCCGAGATCGCTCTTGCGGAATTGATTGACGCCGTCTCGAACAAAGATGACGAGATCGCCAATCTTGTTCTCGAAGACAAGCCGATCACCGCGCCGATCCTCAAGGCAGCGATTCGCCGCTTGACCTGCAAGATTGAACTCGTGCCCGTGCTGTGCGGTTCGGCGTTCAAGAAAAAGGGCGTTCAAGTGCTCGTGGACGCGGTCATTGATTACCTGCCTAGCCCGCTGGACATTCCCGGCGCGACCGGTCATGAACTCGGCACGGACGTCGTGGTCAATGTTCCGACGACTGACAGCGAGAAGTTTTGCTCGCTCGCATTCAAACTCTGGACCGATCCTTTCGCGGGCAAGCTGGTGTTCTTCCGCGTTTACTCCGGTTCGCTCAAGAAGGGCGACACGATCTACAATCCGCGCACACGTAAACGCGAACGTGTCAGCCGCCTCATGGTTATTCAAGGCAGCGAACGTAAGGATATTGACGCTGTGTATGCGGGCGACATCGCCGCGCTCGTCGGTCTTCGCAACATCACCACCGGTGACACGCTCTGCGATGAAGACTTCGACGTGACGCTCGAACCGCCGACGTTCCCTGAACCGGTTATCTCGATGGCCGTCGAACCTAAGACCAAGCAGGACCGCGATAAGTTGTCTGAAGGCTTGCAACGTCTCGCTGAAGAAGACCCGACATTCCGCTGTTTCACCAATGAAGAAACCAGCCAGCTCATTATCGCGGGCATGGGTGAGTTGCACTTGGAAATCATCATTGATCGTTTGAAACGCGAATTCAAAGTCGAGGCGAACACCGGTGCGCCGCAGATTGCGTATCGCGAAACGATCACAAAGGAAGCGGAAGGCGAAGGCAAATTCATCCGTCAATCCGGCGGCAAAGGCCAATACGGTCACGCGTGCATCAAAGTTTATCCGAATGAAAAGGGTAAGGGCGTGGAAGTCGTTGACGAAATCGTCGGCGGCTCGATTCCTAAGGAATTTATTCCCAAGGTCATTGACGGCATCGAAGAAGCCATCAAGGGCGGCGTGTATGCGGGCTATCAGGTCATTGACATCAAAGTCGAGGTTGTGGACGGCTCGTTCCATGAAGTTGACTCGAACGAACTCGCGTTCCGCATGGCTGGTATTTTCGCGTTGAAAGACGCCTTCAAGAAGGCCGGTCCGATCTTGCTTGAGCCGCTGATGAAAGTGGAATGCACAACGCCGGACGAATATCAGGGCGATCTGCTCGGCGACATCAACCGCCGTCGTGGCACGATTGTCAGCATCGAAGCGAAGAACGGGCAGACCGTTCTCAATGCCCATGTGCCGCTGGCGGAAATGTTCGGCTACGCGACGGCGATCCGTTCGCTCTCGAAAGGCCGCGCCTCGTATTCGATGGAGCCGTTCACCTTCGCGCAAGTGCCCAACAGCGTCGCGGAAAAACTCCTCGACACTGCGAAGAACAAACCTGCGGCTCGCACCTAGTCGAGCGGAGGTTCAGTGGAATTCAAAAAGGCCGCGTCTCACGACGCGGCCTTTTTCTTTGCGTGGGATGATCTTGATCATCGCGATGTGGTCACAACTGAAGCTGGACAATCCCGTTTGGTATTAGCCCGAACTCCGAAAATCGCGGGGAGAGGGAATACAACGCGTCACCGCTCGGTGACTTCGCGTCGAAGGATTACAGCTTCACTGGAAACAACGGAGAACCTAAATGTTTGACTCGCCAATTTGATATTGGCGCTGCGGGTTGAATCTGGTTTCCTGTGTCCATGACTAAATTGTTTCGCAAACTGTTTTTGACCGCAACCCTCGTGGTGTTGGCCGCTGGTGCGGCTCAGGCGCAGGGGCGCGTTGCCACCGTCAATCTTGTCCAGGTGTTCGACAAGTATTACATGACCAAGGAGGCCAAGCAGGCCATCGCAGAGACGGAAAAGGACTTGAAGGGCGAATTGAAGACGATGGACGAAGCGCACCAGAAGCTGCTGGCGACTTGCAAAAAGCTCGTCGAGGAATCCAACGATCAAGCCGTATCGGATGAGGAGCGGCAGAAGCGCAAGAAGGCACTCGAACCCAAGTTGAAAGACTTCAAGGACAGCGAGACCGCTCTCAAGGAAACGCTGGCGCGCAGTGAAGCTGATCTCAAACAGAAAACCGGGCGCATGATGGATAAAGTCGTGACTGACATCAAAAAGGCTATCGAATCTAAAGCCAAGTCCGGCGGATTTTCCTACGTGTTCGACAGCTCCGCGCGTTCGCTCTCGCAGACAGAAGTGATGCTCTTCAACAGTGGCGAGAACGATCTGACTGAAGCCATCCTTAAACAACTCAACGCCGCCGCGCCCATTGATTCAGGGAAAAAGTAGTCAGAGACTCAGCTTTCACTCAGACGTTTCACCGGTGCTTGGAAGAGCATCCGGTGAGACTCCTCCAAGATCGCTGGAATCTTTTCCGCGAACGGACTCTTCGCCAGAGCAGCAGCGAGTTGCATTTCTGCGGTGCGGCTGGCGTTCTCTCCCGGAAACCAATGATCCGCTTGGCCGAGCAGGTTGTAACGCATCTTCCCCCAAGCGGTGAGATCAAGTGACTTCGCGTAAGTCCAGAGCCGCAGGATTTCCGTGACGTTAATCTGGCCGGGCACGGCGGTGTATTCCGGTAGGCTTTCCCACCAACGCGCACACCAATCCGCGCCCAACGTTCTCAGCATCTCCGCGCGTAACAGTTTTTCAATCGGTGCGACAACTGCCGCTGCGTTGTCATAATGCTTGAGTGCTTCAATGTGCGCATCAAAGTCCGACGGCTTGGCGACGCCGCAACTCAGCGTGTGAACCTGCGGACGAGCGAGACAGTAAAGATCGTTGAACGCCATCGGCGTCAGTGGCGCGCACATGTCCACCAGCTTCTGCGGCGGCTCGTAAAGTTTTCCGCCCTTGTCGTTCGGGCTGATGATGAACACGCCCATGTCCTTGGCGGTAGCGGCTTCGATGCACGACCAGTTCAAGTCGTTCACGAAATACCAATGCAGATTCACGTAATCGAACTCACCGCCGCTGATCGTATCGTTGATGATGGACGTGGTGGCGTGCGTGGTGAAGCCGACGAACCGACAGCGCCCTTCGCGCTGCAACTGCCGCGCCGCATCCAGACAACCGCCTTTCTTGACAGACCAGTCCAGCAACTCGCGATTATTGATCCCGTGCAACGTCAGCAACTCCACATGATCTAGCTTCAGATACTTCATCGAGGTGTTGAATATCTCGATGAATTTCTTTGCGGTGGACTGCGGGGCGACTTTCGTCTGCACGATCAATTTCTCTCTCGGCAACTTGGGCAACACCCAGCCGAGTTGCATCTCGGATGTGCCGTAGCCGCGCGCCGTCTCGATGTGATTGATGCCGAGTTCCAGCGAGCGATGGATGCACGCTTCCAGATTGGCCTGATTCTCTGGCGGAATTTCCGCAGGCGGCACATCTTGCCACTTGTGTTGATAACGCATTCCTCCACACGAGATGACAGGCATCTGTAATTCTGTGTGACCAAAGCGGCGATATTTCATGCGCGCAGTATGGCAAAGCATTGCCGCAGGGCAACGGGAAGAATGTTTTAGGGATCAGCCTGCATTATTTTCAATCCGTTTTGCAGAGGAGGCGGACTGACTTGGTTGCCCTGTCTGTTAGCCTTCGTGGCATGAAATCGTTTCCTGTCATCGGTAAAATATTTTTATCGCTCGCTTTCATTTTCGCACTACTGAGCCCGAGGCTCATTGTCGGATGCAAAAGTGTTTGTCGTTCGGAAGATTTTCCAATCAAGACCGCGATGAAGATCATGGAGGTGATTGTAGCGCAGGATGGGAGCGGGAAGTTCACCAACGTGCAGGACGCGATCATGTCTGTGCCGATGGGCTTCGCAACGAATCCGGTGGTCATCCGAATCAAGCCCGGCACTTACAAGGAACAGATTTATATCCAGCGCGAGAAACGTTTCTTCCATCTCATCGGCGAGGACGCGGAGAAACAATCCTCACGTTTGATCTCAACGCGAACATCGTCGGGCCAGCGGGCAAACCCATCGGGACGTTCCGCACGCCGCCGGTTTATATTGATGCGGAGGATTTCACCGCGGAGAACATCACGTTCGAGAACTCCGCCGGGCCGGTGGGGCAGGCGTTGGCGATACGGATTCATGGCGACCGCGCGGTGTTCCGCAACTGCCGCTTCCTCGGTTGGCAGGATACGATTCTGGCGAATCGCGGGCGGCATTACTTCGAGAATTGTTACATCGCGGGTCATGTGGATTTCATCTTCGGCGGCGCGACGTGTTATTGCGAGCGGTGCAAGATTCATTGCTTGAAGGAGGGTTACATCACAGCGGCGTCCACACCGGACACGACGCCGAAGTATCGCAACATCACACTGCGCAACATCAGCGGCAACAGTGTCAAGGCGGCGGGCGTGATCGTGGGGTTGCCGGAGAGCCACCTCGAGAATGTGAACATCACGGCAGAGCAGGGCGGGTTGGAGATTCGGAATGCGAAGGGCGTCGTTTTCAAAAACGTGAAGGTGACGACGAAGAAGGGCAATCCGCTCACCATGAAGGATGCCGAGGTGACGGGGCTTGAGCCTGCGGCGAAGTGAGTGTGTTGTTGGAGTTCAAGCTTTAGCTTGCCCGGCTGTTTGCCTGTGCGGTGATGGAAACAAGCTAAAGCTTGAACTCCAACTTTCTGTCCGCAGTTCAGGCTTTCGCTTTGCGCCGCGAACTTCTAAATTTTCAGCGTTGCTTCACTGTTCAACCAATTGACTCGAAACCTATCTACCAATTATGGCAGCCGATACATCCGTTGTTAAACCCGTCGAAGCCCCCCCGCTCGCCCCGCTCACTCTCAAAACCAAACTCGCACCCACGCCCAAGTCCGCACCGAAGTATTCGGTGAAGGTCAAAAATTCTGCGGGCGCGGACGTCACGCTTGCTGATCCGCGCGCCACCCGCGCACTCGTCGCGCTGATGGACGTTCATGCGGTCGTCGGTGGCGCGGCCTGTCATTGGGGCGGCCCGGCGGCGTTCGCAGAAATGAACGCGGCGATTCACGGCATCATGTTCGCTACGCAAGGCCACCAATGGCACGAGGCGTTCAATTACATCAACGACGCCGGCCACGCGGAGAATGGCGTTTATGCCTTGCGCTCTCTCTACGGTTTCGACGGCATGACGTTCGACACGTTGAAAGGCTTCCGCAGTATCGCCAGCAAACTCACCGGCCACGGTGAGTCGCACATCAATCCCGAAGGCGTGCTGATGAGCAACGGCCCGCTCGGCTCGTCGCTCCCGCAGGCGCAAGGTCTCGCCATCGGCGACAAAGTCGCCAAGCGCGACCGCGTCACGATCTGCGTCGTCTCGGACGGTGCGAGCATGGAAGGCGAAGCCAAAGAAGCATTCGCCGCGATTCCTGGTCTCGCTGCAAAGGATCGCGTGAACCCGTTCGTGCTGCTCATTTCCGACAACGACACGAAGCTCTCTGGTCGTATCACAAAAGATTCGTTCTCCATGCAACCGTCGTTTGCTGCGATGCCCGCGCTCGGCTGGAATGTGATCAATGTTCCGAACGGAAATAATTTGCAGGAAGTTTATCTCGCCATCGAGAAAGCCATCGCGGCCGCGAAAGCGAATCCGAAGCAGCCTGTTTGCATCATCGCGAAAACGGTGAAGGGCTACGGCATCAAGGCCACCGAAGAAAATTCCGCTGGCGGCCACGGATTCCCGCTTGCGAACGGCGAGAAGATCATGGACTGGATGACGGAGTTGTTCAAAGGCGACACCGTGCCTGCCGACTTGGCGACGTGGGCGCAAGCGCTCCGCACCGATTGGGAAAAGAAGGAAGCCGACAAGAAAGCCAAAGCGGACGCGGCTACTGCGTCGGGCGTTGTTGTTCCCGCGAAACCGAAGACGGATAAAGTCCAGGCTGGCTTGGCGAAAGCCGCTGTCCGGGCCGCGCAGGAAGGGTTGCCGGTTTATTCCGTGTCGTGCGATGTGCAAGGTTCAACGGGCATCAGCTTGTTTCAGAAAAGTTTCCCCGAACGCTTTATCGAAGTCGGCATCGCGGAATCCAACATGATCAGCACCGCCGCTGGTTTGTCGAAGTCGGGATTCATTCCCATCGTGGACACGTTCGGGCAGTTCGGCGTGACCAAGGGCAATCTTCCGCTCACGATGGCCGCCCTCTCGCAGTCGCCCGTCATCGCGATGTTCTCGCATGTCGGCTTTCAAGACGCGGCGGACGGCGCATCGCATCAAGCCACCACATACATCGCGGCAACGAGTGCGATTCCGCACACTGTCGTCATCGCGCCGAGTTGCTCGGATGAAGCGGAGTCGTTGATGTATCAAGCCATCAAACAATTCGCCGCCGACCGCGCCGCCGGCAAGGACGGCAACAGCTACCTGTTCTTCGTCGGCCGCGAAAATTATCCGCTGACGTGGATTGAAGGCGCGCAATATCCGTGGGGCAAGGCGCAGGTCCTCTCCACCGGCAGCGATGTCGTGCTCATCGGTTGCGGCGTGCTGGTGAACAAGGCGATTGAAGCCGGGAAACTTCTCGCGGCGAAAGGCGTGAAAGCCACCGTCATCAGCAATCCCTTCGTGAATCAAGTGGACCTCGCCACCATCGGTGCGGCAGTCAAAGCCTGTGGCAAGGTCGTGACCATTGAAGACCATCAAATTGTTGGCGGCATGGGCGCGCAAGTTTCGCACGCACTGTCGAACGCGGGCATCGCGCACACGGTCAAGACGCTTGGCATTAACAACGAGTTCGGCCAATCCTCGTATCTTGCCGAAGAACTCTATGTGAAGCACGGCCTCACCGCGCCGAAGATGGCCGAGGCTGCGTTGAAGTTGCTGGGGAAATAAATTCCACGACGGTCATAGACCGCCGCTACAAATCCCGCGTGCCGCAAGGTGTACGGGATTTTTTTTGGAGTGTGGACGTCCTCGGCCACAGCAACGCACTCAGGTGAGGAAGATCCTCGCAGTTTCGAGTCAGCTTTAAATGCGGAAGTTGCTGTGCCCGGGGACGGGCACACTCCGGCTCACTACTTGTCCATGCCGAGCGGGAGAAATTGTTTTGAATCGGGATCGAACGCGAACAATTCCGCTGTGGCGATCACGAAGAACCAGCCATGCAATCGGAGCGAGCCATCCGCGAGGCGTTGCTGCACGCACGGGTAGCTGGTGAGGTTTTCGAGTGCGAAGAGGACATTCTCCTCGCCAGCAGCCGTCACGCGTTCTTCATGGCTTCTCAAGTGCGTGTATTCCGTCTGCAAGACCTGACGCACCGGCGCAGCGAGCGCGAGCCATTGGTGGAGATGCGGCTGGTTGGCTTGTGCAGGAAGGCCGCGCAGCAGAGCTTCCATCGCGCCGCATTGCGTGTGGCCGCAGACGACGATGTCGCTCACTCGCAATGTTTCGACGGCGAACTCGATGGCGGCAGCGGTGGAATTGGTCGTGCCGACAACGCTTGATGGCGGGACAATGTTGCCGACGTTTTTGACGACGAACAGATCACCGGGTTTGCTCTGCGTGATGAGTTCAGCCAACACGCGCGAGTCCGAGCAAGTGATGAACAGCGTGTGAGGGTTCTGACCTTCCTGCGAGAGTTTGCGGAAAAGCTTCCGATAGTTCCCGAACTCGTCAGTGCGGAACTTGTGGACGCCTTCAGTGAGCTTTTCCATTGGGTGCGATCAGGCAACGAGCGATTTGTTCTTCGCGCGGGATTCTTCCATCAATTTCATTTTGAACTTCTTCAACTCCGCCTGCAGTCGCGCGTCGCCCACGGCGAGGATTTGAACTGCGAGCAACCCGGCGTTGCGTGCTCCGTTGATGGCGACGGTGGCCACGGGCACGCCCGGTGGCATCTGCACCATCGAGAGCAGCGAGTCGAGTCCGTCTGTGGCCTTGCCAAGGATGGGCACGCCGATGACCGGGAATGTGGTGAACGCTGCCGTGACACCGGCGAGATGCGCCGCGCCACCCGCTCCGCAGATGAAAACGCGGATGCCGCGGTCAGGTCCGCTGGAAACATATTCCTCCAGACCGTGAGGATCGCGGTGCGCGGAGATGACTTTGGCTTCGGATGCGATGTCAAATTCGCCGAGCGCGGTGGCGGCGGCTTTCATCGTGGGCCAGTCGGAATCGCTGCCCATCAAAATACCAACGAGAGGTTTGTTGCTCATTCAGAAATAAATTGTCCGGGGGTTTTGCCGGATGGGGGAGGATGATATTCGCGGCGGGTTTAATGTGAAGGAAAATGAGGGGAGATGGGCAACTCAGCTAAACCACGAATGGACACGAATACACACGAAGCCGAAACTGGCTTGACGCGAATTCCGCTAATTGACGCGAATTCTGATCGGGCTGTTTCAATTCGCGACAATTCGCGGAATTAGCGTCAAAGGTTTTTCTGTAATGTCCCGGTTTAGTGTCAGCGGTTCAAAATCGGTGCGGGTTTGGCGCGGTTGCCTGCGGGATCAGTGATGGTGGGCGTGATAAGGACGAACAGGAGATTGGTTTGGGTGCGTGTGACATCGGTGGTTTTATACTCTCCGTTGGGTTGCTTGGCGGTTTCGGTGACGGTGAAGTTGCCGAGGATCAAGGTCCGACCATCGGGGACAACGGCACTATGAGTGGTTGTCTTGGTGCGGAAAATTGGTAAGGGAAGAACTGTAGAATTTGTGCCGCCGTTCACAGTGAGGGGAACAAATAGGTGGGCGGTATTGGTGTCATATCCCACGAACTCCGACAACGTAGGGATTACCGCCAAGTCGATGCTTGCGCCGTCGCTTGTCACCGTTGGCAGTACATCGAAGACTGGACCAAGTGAAACAGGCTGAGCTTCGGTCTCGACCGACGCATTTTTGTTGGTCGAGATGCCGGTCACGATGGTTTTCACTTCGTTGACTGCAATCTGCGCCTGTCGTTCAGTCAATGTGGTGACTTGGCCTTCGCACAAGAGTTTGATGCCGTCTCCACTTTCGATGCGTCGAATCACTTCGGCCGTTTGAGTTTCGCTTAGGATGCTGGACATACCTCTAAGACTTGCGGTGAATGGATCGAGAGAACGAAGAATCGGGGGGAGCAATGCGTTCGTGAGGTTCGGGCGGAATATATCGAAGGCGATTGATTTCGGAATCTCCACCCAGCGAATCTTGATGTTAACTTGGGGTGGCTTGATGTTCAGCACTCGGATGATCTGCTCAATGTTGTCCAACTCCCCGCTCGTCGCGCGCACGAACAGGCTGCCTTCGCGATCATTGAAAAACACAGTCTTACCGACGGTCGGATCAAGAGGGACTCCCATCGTCGCGAAAAATTTATTAACGGCACTTTGAACATAAGTTTGAGGATTTGAAATCGACGGACTGAAACTTTCCGGCGGAACGGCGCTTTCTAAACCTTGGAAGAAAAGATTTGGGTCCACGTGGAACACGCGAGATTCCAACCGAACAAGTTCTTGCCCGTTGGGGTTCAAAGCCGCCTCAAACTTTTTCAAATCCGACTCCGTTGCGCGGGCGCTGATTTCACCGGTCTCAGGTTTGTATTGAATGCGCTTTGGTCGTGGATCGCTGGGGTCGAACGATTCGAGCAAGGCCCGCAATCCGGCGACGGAGTTGGTGGCGAGAATGGAACTGATTTCGGGGGGCAATGTATTGGTCGCCTTAGCGAGTGTCTCAGGTGGAATTTTGATCGTTCGGTAAGACAGCGGCACGCCAGCCAATGGCTGAAGTAGTTTCTCAATCGCATCTAACTCTTCTTTCGTGGCCCGAATGTGAACGTCACCCCGACTGGTGCTAAAAAAGAAAGTTCTGCCCAAGGCTCGGTCGTCAATATCCACTCCGGCATTGGTGAGGAACATTCTGAAGAGCGGATACGTGTTTGAGAGCGAGGTTGAATCCGGCAAAGCCGCAATCTTCCTCACGGCGGCGGCATACTTGTTTAAGTCTAGGGTGAAGACGCGCGTTTCTAGTGGTTGGACTGATTGTGTGTTTATTTCCTCGCTGCTATATCCAACTCTGAAATAAAACGGCTCAACATTCCGATCGCTTTGCGGATCAATTGCACGAAGAGAAATATCTGGTGGTGGCGGCTCTGAGCCATAATACCCAGCAAGCCCATTCTTGACCCACGGCATGTGAATCAGCGGATGCCGGTCGCCTGAGAATTTAATTTCGGCATCGTTATCCAACGTGACTCCGCTTCGTTGTTCAATAGTCCGTAACGCATTTCGGAATTGTGCTTCTGTGAGTATGGCTGTGGGTTTTGTCGCGTCGTTGCTGCTGATTGGGTTACTTGAAGCTTCTGTGGCGGTTTTTGTTTTCGGCGACAGCACTGCTCCGACCGTGCTTCTCGCGCCGACGGCGGAGAGGAACAGCAGAGTTCCACCCACGACAGTCGCCGCCAGCATCGCGCGCCAAGTGAGGTGCAGGGCAGGGCGGTAGCCGGGGACGAGCAGACGTTGCACGCGGTCGGTGAGGGATGAGGGTTCGCGCGGGTTGTCGCTGAACGCAGGTGCGGCGGCGGGCGGCGGGTTCAACGCGGTTTCAGCCACATGCAACAGCGTCCACGCGTAATCCACGGGCGCACCGCTCAGTTCGATGGCGAGCGCGTCGCAGCACGCTTCGCGTTCGCGGCGGACTTGATGGCTGATCCACCAGGCGGCGGGGTTGAAGAACAGCAACGCCTCGATGAAAAGCTGGAACAGGTTCGCAAAATAATCGCCGCGCCGGATGTGCGCGAGTTCGTGCAGCAGGATGAAGCGAATCTGCTCCGGCGTGAGCGTGCTGAGGAGCGTGAGCGGCAAAATGAGCGTGGGCACAATCACGCCCACGACGGCTGGCGACGTAAGCTTGTCCGTCACGGCCACGCGGATGCGTCGGGTGAGATTCAGTGCGCGTTGCGCTTCGGCGAGTAGTTGTGTGATGCGTGAATCATCAAGCGGTTTGCATGAGCGGCGCAATCGTTCCGCGCCTGCGACCTGGATTCCTGCGCGTGTGAGCATGAGTGCTGAGCCGAGTAACCAAGCCAATGCCAGCCAGCCGCTCCAGCGCGTTTCCTGGGCAGGCTTGGCGATGGGAGTTGCGTAAGCGATGACGCTGGGTTCGCCCAGGTTTGCGGTGCGTGGGGTGGTGGAAGGTTTATACGCGGGTATTGTTTCCAGCGGATAGTCAGACGCGGCGGGTTTGGCGGTTGATTGGTTCAAGACGGCCCAAGTGAGAATCGTCGTTCCGAGAATCGCGGCGAGTGTTCCGAGTGTGAGTCGGTATCTTGAAGATGGAGTTGCCACCCGCCGCAGCGCGATCCACAGCAGCAATGCCAAACTTCCCGCCTGCCAGAGTGTGTGAAGCAGTGTCTTCACGACGATCATCCACTCCGGCGAATTGAACCATGCGAGCAAGGAGTTCACGCCTTACCTCCGCTCTTGCCAGCCGGACGCTTCGGGCTTCGCGTCTGTTCGTGGTCGGCGATGAGGCGTTTGAGTTGATCGAGTTCGTCGCGCGATACGTTCTTGGTGTCGAGCAGGCATTGAACCATCGGCGCGAGCGAGTCGTTGAAGGCGTGCTTGAGGGCGTAAAGCAATTCGCCGCGCTGCGCCTGTTCGCGCGTGACGGCGGAGCGATAGACCGTGAGCTTGCCGGATTTTTCCGCGCGCAAAAGACCTTTGGTCACCATGCGATCCATGAATGTGCGGACGGTGGAATAGGTCCACGCGGTTTTCTTGAAGAGCAATTCCTGGATGGCGGGCGCGCTGCA
>CAMCWI010000039.1 GCA_945882065.1 Akkermansia muciniphila | reverse complement strand
TCCCTCTACACAATCCTACAGATTTTGAGCCTCACGCTTTTTGAGAAAACCCCCATTCTACAGGCTCTTTCTCAACCACCACTCCCTGACTCATCACCCAACTACGATGATCACCAATGTTTACAGGGTTTCTAAACCGGACAGTTGTGAGTTTGAGTTTCAACTCGCAATCATCGCGTTGCCTGCGATCCATCCCGTTGTCCATGCGGCCTGGAAATTGAATCCGCCGGTGATGCCGTCTATGTCCAGCAGTTCGCCAGCGAAATGAAGTCCCGGACACGCACGGCTCTCCATCGTCTTGAAATTCACCTCGCCGAGCTTCACGCCGCCGCACGTCACGAATTCATCCTTGTTCAAGCTCTTGCCAGTCACGTCGAGTTCAGTGCGGGAGAGTTGCTGGATGAGTTGATGTTGTTGCGCGCGCGTCAATGAGGCCCAGCGCGTTTCCCGACTCAACCCCGGCGCCAGCACCAACGCTTCCCACAATCGCGCAGTCAGCGGAGCGATGGGCGCATTCACCACCAACTTTGCGCCCTGCCCTTGCCGACGTGCAGTAATTTCCTTCAACAATAATTCCGCCGATAGTTGCGGCAGCCAATTCACGAGCAATTGAAACTTGTAATCGCGCTCATGCAACTCCCGCGCGCCCCACGCTGACGCTCTCAGCACCACAGGCCCGCTCAATCCCCAATGCGTCACCAGCAACGGCCCGCGTTCGCGTAACTCCGTCCCCGGCACACTCACCTCCGCAGATTCCACGGACACGCCGGCGAGTTCACGCAACCACGGCAAAGCGATCTGAAATGTGAACAGCGACGGCACCGGCGATTCAATCGTGTGGCCCAACGCTGCGGCCAACTGCCCTGCCACCGCCGCGCGACAACCTCCCGTTGCCAACAACAATCTCTCGCAAGAAACTTTCTCGCCGCCCGACAAGATGATGTCAAACCCATGTCCGCCTCTCGTCACCGAATCCACACCGCAATTTGTCCGCACAGAAACTTTCGCGGACTTCGCCGCTGTCACTAGACAATTTACAATCGTCTCGGAAGAATCTGTGACGGGAAACATGCGACCATCGCTCTCGGTTTTGAGTTTCACTCCACGCGCCGCGAACCACGCCACGGTGTCGCTTGCTTGAAATCTTTTGAATGCGCCGATCAATGCCTGTTCACCGCGAGGATAACGCCGCGCAAACTCACGCGAGTCGAACATCGAATGTGTGACGTTGCATCTGCCGCCGCCGGAGATGCGGACCTTGGAGAGGAATTGCGGTCCGCGTTCGAGCAGCGTCACTTGTGCGTCAGGAGATGCTTCCGCCGCAGTGATAGCGGCGAAGAATCCCGCCGCACCGCCACCCACCACAATGATTCGTCGCTCGTTCATGGCTGGATTGCAGTCAGTGAGAAGTTTGGGGTTCGGCTGTTAATCATAGTCTTCATCTTATTCTTAATCTGCCCTATGAATCACCTGTTTGATTTGGTTGAGGAAATTAAGATTAAGAACTGAAATCGAGCGCAACTTCCAATCGCAATCATTCATGGGCACAAAAATACCGGAGCGCAGCATCCAAGTCGAATGGCGGACGCGCGCCTCCGGTTGTTAAAATCTTGATCGTTCAGCGCAAGCGCCAAGTGATACGAGCTTTGGTCAGGTCGTACGGGGACATCTCCATCTTCACACGGTCGCCGGTAGTCAGACGCACGAACCGTTTGCGCATCTTGCCGCAGATCGTCGCTAGCACGAGATGTTTGTTGTCCAGTTCCACCCGGAACATCGTTCCCGGCAGAACAGTGTGAATGTTCCCCTCAACTTCGATGTGTTCTTCTTTCATTGAATGTTCCTTTGAACGTTCGGGAAATGTTTCCCCGGTGGCGCAATGACGCCGCTCGTTGTTACAGAAAAGCGGGGTTCAGTTTTAAGCTGAACCCCGCTATGAAAACTTACTTCTTAGTAGCGACCGCCGCCGCCACCACCACCACCGCCACGACCGCCGCGATCTCCACCGCCGCCGCCGCCGTATTCACGACGAGGTCCACGGCTGCCGCCGCCGCCGCCGCCGCCGCCGGGAGGACGATCTTCACGCGGACGAGCCACGTTGACCGTGAGGGCGCGACCATCGAGTTGCTGACCGTTCAAAGCGTCGATTGCTTTCTGTGCTTCGTCAGCACTGCTCATGGTGACGAATCCGAAACCGCGAGGACGGCCGCTCATGCGGTCCATCATCAGGTTGGCTTCCACAACGGTGCCGTGTGCGGCAAACGCGTCGGAAAGATCGTTTTCAGTGGTGTTGAAGGAAAGATTTCCAACAAACAGTTTTGTGCTCATGTGATGTTTAACTGTCCTAGACTAACTCTGCTTTCTCCAGACTGTTCCCGAAATACCGGGTTTCAAATCATCACTGAACGTCGTTCACCTGAGGATTCACCATGACGTGGAAGCTATAGCATCTACAGACGGGGTGAGCCTGACGTTTTCCCGATAAATTGCAAGAGCGAACTCAATATTTATTTTACTCGTGAATTCCAACCGCCTGCCGAACTTCGGTTAATCCAGCTTGAGAAAGTTTCTCCCGCAGTCCGGAGACAAGCTCCCTGGCAACCGTCGGCCCTTGATAAACCAACCCCGTATAGACCTGCACTAAGCTCGCGCCTGCCGTGATTTTCTCCCAAGCATCCTCCGCAGTGAAGATTCCGCCCACGCCGATGATCGGCAGCTTGCCACGCATTTGCCGAAACAAATGCCGGATCACTTCCGTGCTGCGCGCACGGAGAGGTCGCCCGCTCAACCCGCCGGTCTCAGCATAAACGCGTTGCACGTTGGAATCGTCTGTTGCTGATCTGGCAATGGTTGTGTTCGTGGCGACAATGCCCGCGATGTTCCGAGTACCGACCAGTTCGAGAATCTCATCCAACGCCTCGAACGTAAGATCAGGCGCGACCTTCACGAGGATTGGCTTTGGACTTGAGATTTTAGACTTAAGACCTTGGACTTCTTGAATCGCCTCAAGAATCTCATCCAATGCCGCCTTGTCCTGAAGCTGACGCAAATTCGGCGTGTTGGGTGAACTGACGTTCACCACAAAGAAATCCGCCAGATCGCGCAACACGCGAAATGAATTGGCGTAATCTTCCGCAGCCTTGTCCAGCGGCGTCACCTTGGATTTGCCAAGATTGATTCCCACCGGATGCTTCGGCCAGCGACCCAGCGCGCGCCATTGTTTGAGTTTCTCCGCCAACGCTTCCGCGCCGTCGTTGTTAAATCCCATGCGATTCACGATGGCTTCCTCCGCCACCGCGCGAAAGATGCGCGGCTTGGGATTGCCCGGTTGCGCGAGCCATGTCACACCGCCGAGTTCGCTGAAACCAAAACCCATCGCCGCCCACGCCGGAACAGCCTCACCACATTTATCCATGCCCGCTGCCAACCCGACGGGATTGGGAAAACGCAGCCCGAACAATTCCACTGGCAACGTTGGCGGAGAGAGAAAAGATTCCATCACGTCGCTGACGAACGCATTCCTGCCAGCCCAAGCCAGCCCGTGCATCGTGCGGGAATGGATCGTCTCCGCGTCGTTCTTGAACAACGCTGGACGGATCATCTGCCTGTAAATCCAACTCATGGGAAAAATTGTCAGGTTCGCCACCGCCGCTGTCGAGCCGGGAATCCAACCAACACGCCAACACGCCCCGAAACCGAAGCAACCAAACCCGCTGAACCACAAAAACCATCACGCCTCAAAACAATTACAAAAAAATCGCTTTTCGCGGGAACTAACTCCGCCACCAGTCGTCTAACCTGTGAACCGGCTGTCAGAAGCAGCGGCTCAAGACGAACCAAACCAAGAAAACACACGGTTTATTTATGCGAAATTTTGTTTCTGCAACCGGAACTTGCTTGCTGATTTCAGCCTTCACACTCGCCGAGGTCACCACCTTTTCCGCCACGCTATTGCCGGGATTAACCCAGTCGCTTTCGTCGGAAGCTGAACCAGTCGGAGCGAGCATCCTCAATTCCCTGGCCAGCCCATTCTCAGGCGTGGATATCCTTGGCAACATCAACTTCACTGGCACACTTACCAGCACGGTCTGGACGGGCGATACTTCCAACCCATTCGTTGGCGGATTAACTTTCACCTACCTGTTAGCCAACAACGGTTCGTCCGCTGATCCGCTGGTAAGAATGACTCTGAGCCGTTTTGATGGTTTCCAGACGGACGTCAGCTATTTCGGACTCGGCTTAGTTCCGACCAGTGTGGAACGCACTCTCTCAAACAGCGGAAGGCAGGTTGCCTTCAATTTTGAAACACCCTTCCGCCTCCAACCCGGCGTCAGCAGTGCGTTGCTCATCATCCAGACTGACGCCTACGCATGGCAACTAGGCAATGCGTCAGTCATTGACGACGCCACAGCGAATGCTCTCACGCTTGTTCCCGCAACCAACATTCCTGAACCCACCTCTGTGGCTTTGCTAGGCATTGGCGGATTGATGCTGGCCACGCGTTGCAAACGGAAAAGCTGAATCTGATTTGCCCCCAACTAAAATGGCTGGCTAAACGCCAGCCATTTTAGTTTTGTGTCCTCGATTTGCTGAGAGAGCGGTCAACTGACGCATCGCTCCACGAAGTTTAACTCTCCGCGATCCCCATCCAACTCCACCTTGATGCCCACCGGCAAAGTCCCGTTGTCCGGCACATGACCGAACGGCAATCCCATCACCACGGGAATCTTCAATGGCAGCAATCGCTCACGCAGCACATCTTCTAAACTCTGGCGATACTCCGTCGTCACTTTCGCCTTCGGATCTTCGCAGTCAGCATTCAATCCGATGGCCACGCCCGCGACCTGTTGCAACAACCCACAGTTCAACAACTGCGTCAGCATCCGATCAAACCGATACGGAAGTTCACCAATGTCTTCGATGAAAAGTATCCGGCCTTTGAGAGTTGGCATCCACGGCGTACCGAGCAGCGTGCACAGCACCGTGAGATTTCCTCCCACCAACCGACCGTGCGCCACACCACGACGAAGCACTTTCACTGTGTTGCCGCTGTAACCCTTCCCCAACCCAGTCCCCTGCCCTGACAGCGTCTCCAGAAAACTTTTCAACGCGAACTCAGGCATCTTCATGTTCGCAAAATCCGAAACTAGCATCGGCCCGTGAAACGAAACCAGCTTCGCATTCGTCAGAAACGCGCAATGCAACGACGTGATGTCGCTGAAGCCCACAAAGATTTTCGGATTCGCGGAGATGACTTTGTAGTCCAACATCGGCAACAAACGCGCCGTCCCATAACCACCACGCACACACAACATCGCATTTACATTCCTGTCCGTGAACATCCGCATGAGATCGGATGCGCGCTCGCGATCCGTGCCCGCAAGAAAGCCATGACGCTTGTGGACGTTGGGCGCGAGCTTCACGCGGAAGCCGAGGTGTTTCAGTGCATCCACCGCTTGATCCACCGCCTTCGGCTCCGGCGGCGCGCTTGCGGGCGCGATGATTCCCAACGTGTCGCCAGGGGAAAGATGTCTAGAACGAATCAGCATGGTTCAGTTGTGAATCAAATCTCCGGCCCGGGCGGCAGCACTTCCTTGTCACGCAGCACCAACAACTGAACCTTCGTCTGCGTGAATGCTCCTTCCAACTCTTGGATGATTTGCATCACGCCTGTGACTTTGCCCGAGTTGCCGAGGTTCTCCAACTTTTGCGCCAGTTCGATGATGCGTTTGCAACCCATGTTCAAGCTCATGCTCTTGAGCGCGTGCGCGTGGAAGGCGAGCTTCTTCGGGTCTTCTGAGGCTTGAACAATCTGAGTGACCCGCTGCGGCGCACTCTCGATATAGAGATCAATCAACTCACGCAACATGCTCACGCCATTTGTCGGAGGCATCTCGCGTAATTCTGCGATGACGCTCTCGTCTAACAATCCCGGAGAAATGGATCCAAGATTCTGAATGAAGTAAGACGTGTCATGCTTCACCACCTTCGTCGGCCCCCAACGCTCGATTGCCGCCTGAAGATCCGCCACACGCACAGGCTTCGAGATATAATCATCCATGCCTGCCGCTAGACATTTTTCACGATCACCCATCATCGCGTTGCCCGTCATCGCGATGATCACCGGGCGACGATCCCGCGTCCAACGCTGGCAAATAATCTTCGCGCAATCCAACCCATCCAACTCCGGCATCTGCACATCGAGGAACAACATGTCGTAGGTTTTCTGCTCAAGCGCCTTGATGACTTCGTTGCCATCTGCCGCCAGATCAGGGTGGTAACCCAGCTTGTGCAACACACTCACGCCCACCTTTTGATTGATGGGATTGTCATCCGCCAACAACACACGCAATGGAAGCCGCCGCGCGAAATCAGAATCCAACCCCGGCGTGAACGCCGATTTTTTATCCCGCTGCACCGGCACACTCAGCGCGCGACACAACGATTCGAGCAATTGCGCTGGACGGATCGGCTTATGGACAAACGATGCGGCCTCCAGCTTCGCATCACGGAAATCATCCGCGCGCAAACGCGTTGCCGAAAGAAACAACAACGGCACAGTGCGCCCCGCCTCAACCTTCCGAATATCGTGAGCCAGTGCGAAACCATCCCCACCTGGCAACCCCGCATCCAGCACCACCACGTCAAACTGCTTGCTCCTCTCAATCACCGGGAGCGCATCACGCCCCTTAGCGGTGACTTCCACCGCCATTCCCCAATGTTCCAACCGATGTCGCAGAATGCGCGTGCTGCTCGTGCTATCTCCCGCGATCAACGCGCGTTTGCCAGTCAGTTGAACTTGCGGTGATTGCCACGCCGGAGGCGAACCCGCCGCCGCGCCGCGCGTCAGTATCGTGAAATGAAATGTCGAACCCTTCCCAGCATCGCTGTCCACCCAGATGCGACCTCCCATGAGTTCGACCAGCCGCTTGCTGATGACCAGCCCAAGTCCCGTTCCACCGAAGTGCCGCGTCGTCGAGGAATCCACTTGATGAAACGATTTGAACAAACGGTTCTGCTTATCCAACGGAATGCCGATGCCCGTGTCGCGCACGCTGAAATGCAACAACCACTGCTCAGGATGGCGCATGAAACTGGTTTCCGTCTCGTGCCGCGCGTCCAACGTCCGCTGCCCATGCGCCGCAGGTGACACTTCCACCACCACCTCACCCGTCGCCGTGAACTTCACCGCATTACCGATCAAGTTCACGAGAATTTGCCGCAACCGCGTGACATCGCTCACGAGAATTTTCGGAATGGAATCTTCCACATTGTAGGCGAGATCCAGTTTTTTTTCCGTGGCTTTCACCGCCAACAACTCCAGTGCCTCCTCGATGCAGGTATGAATTTCAAAGGGATGATGCTCTAACTCTAACTTACCCGCTTCGATCTTCGAGAAGTCCAGGATGTCGTTAATGATCGTCAGCAATGCATCCGCGCTCCCACGCACGCCCTCTACATATTCGCGCTGTTCATCGGTGAGATCGGTGTCGAACAACAGCGAGATCATGCCGATCACGCCGTTCATCGGTGTACGGATCTCATGACTCATGTTCGCCAGGAACGCAGACTTGGCGAGCGTGGCTTCCTCCAGCTTTTGATTCAACGCCACCAGTTGCGTGTTGCCATTCACAAGTTGCTGCTGACTCTCGCGAAGTGCGCGGTATGCCGCATCCCGCTGCAACTGGTTCAAATACGCGCGTGTATGGTAACGGATACGCGCGATGAGTTCGACACGGTCAGGCAGCTTGACCACGTAATCATTCGCGCCGAGCGAGAATGCCTGACCTTTCACTTGCGGATTTTCGTTCGTCGAAAGGACGATGATGGGAATGTCGTGCGTGACAGGATTCGTCCTGAACTGATTCACGAGCGTCAACCCGTCAACCCCCGGCATCACCAAATCCTGAAGAATCACCGTAGGCCTGATCTGCGTGGCGACATTCAACGCCTCACGCGCATCCGCGCAATAATGGAAATCAATGTCCGGCTCGCTCGCCAGCGCGCGCCTGATCGCCTCGCACACCATCGCCTGATCGTCCACCAGCAACACCATCGCGTGATACTCCGGCGGCTGTTGCGGCAGTTCATCCACTTCGTCAGTGATGACTCTATTGATCGGTTGAGAACTTTCTTCGGCCATAATTTTTAATCTATCGTCCCAAGCCTTCGGTCTAAAGTCCCGACTGCCGCTTTCGCCTCTCAGTCACGCCGCGAGCCCCAGACTTTAAACTTTGACCTTGAGACTGTATTAACATCGTCAGACGCGGCCCGATCATTTCCAACGCCAGAATATCCTTCGCCGCGTCCAACTCAGCGGCAGCCTTCGGCATTCCGTAGATCGCACTCGTGCCCTTGTCCTGCGCGATGGTGTGATGTCCCGCATCGCGCAAGGCCTTCAATCCCGCCGCGCCATCGCGTCCCATGCCCGTGAGTAAAACACCCACAGCCTTGCCGCGCCAACTTTCACTGGACCGCTGCTCTTTGCTTTGCAGACCAACGCTCGGTGCAGGCCAGAATTTTGCCACGCTTCGGAAAAACACATCCACTGAAGGACAATAGGACGACTCGACAAGCGCAGACGCATAACCAAGTTGCGTGGGGCTGAACATCACGAGATGCCGGTCTTGCCCAGCAATATAAACGTTGCCCGGCTCCAAGCGATCTCCCTCATGCGCCACTCGCACCTGAAGTTTTGTGTGTGCAGTGAACCACGCCGTCAATCCATGCGCGAACTGCTTATCCACATGCTGGATGATCACCACCGCCGCCGGAAAATTCGCAGGCAGCGCGCCAAGAATCGTCGTCAACGCCGCAGGACCACCCGCTGAGGACCCGATCACGATCAGATTCTGCGCGCGAGGTAATGATGTCGGACGGCTGAAATCAGAAGCCAGATGTCGAAGGTCAGATTTCTGGCCTCTGGCCTCTGGCCTCTGACTTCTTGCCCGCGTCGGCCCGCCGACGAGTCGGTTGATGGTCTCGATCTTACCTAACAATTCGCGCGCGTCCTCCAACTTCTCGGAGTCAGTGAACACCGGAATACTCACTGCATCCAGCGCGCCCGCGCCCATCGCTTCAAAAACTTTTCCGGTGTGTTCCTCGACTTTGGCAGTGGCGATCATGATCGCACACGGTGTCTTGGCCATGATCTGTTTGGTGGCTTGAATCCCATCCAACTTCGGCATGAACAGATCCATCAAGATCAGATCAGGCTTGTCGCGCTCACAACGCGCCACCGCATCTGCGCCATCACGCGCGATCCACGCCACATCATGCATCCCCGCGCGCAAGATCACCCGGCGCAACACTTCGGATGCGATGATGGCGTCGTTGGCAATGCCGATTCTCATAGGCTAATAATTAAAAATTCAACTCTGATAAATCGCGAGTGAACCCCGAATACTTTCGAGGTTTCACTCATCCGCTTCACCGATCAAATCCACCACCGCCTGCAACAACGTCTCATCATGGAAACTTCCCTTCGTCAGATAATAATCCGCGCCCGCATCCAGCCCACGCTTGCGATCTTCCTCACGATCTTTGTAGGAAACGATCATCACAGGCAACGACTTTAAGTGTTCATCCTTCTTGATGAGCGTGGCGAGTTCGATGCCATCAAGCCGGGGCATGTCCACATCCGTGATGACAAGATTGTATTCGCCGTTCCGCACCGCATTCAAACCATCCATGCCGTCCACCGCCACATCCGTCGTGTAACCCGCGCCATCCAGCAGCTTGCGTTCGAGTTCACGCACCGTCAACGAATCATCCACCACAAGAATCCGCTTGCGTTTGTAGCTTGCCGGATTCAACGCCGCGTGCTTCACGTTCTTCAACTCACCCGACGTGACCAGCTTCTCGATGGATCGGATGACATCATCCACATCCACGATCAACACCGGCGCACCATCCTCCATCAACGCCGCCGCACTGATATCCTTCACCTTGCCCAAACGCGCATCCAGCGGCTGCACCACCAACTCCCGCTCGCCCAGAAAACAATCCACCAACAACCCATACCGCCGATGCCGCTCGCCCAGCACCACCACAGACAACTCCGTATCGGGAAGCTTCATCTCCGGACAATCAAACAACTGATTCGCCGCAAGCAAACCCACATGCTGATCCCCCAACCGAAAATGATGCCGCCCCTCCAACGTCTCGATACGATCACGCGACAACTTGAGCGTGTTCCCAATCTGCGCCAGCGGGAACGCATAGGGCTCACCACCGATTTCCACCAACAACGTCCGCAACACCGACAACGTCAACGGCAATTGCAACTGGAAACGCATCCCCCGCCCGAGCAACGTCGAGACCCGCACACTACCCCGCACACCCCTCACCATGTTCTGCACCACATCCAACCCCACACCGCGACCCGATATCTCCGTCACCGTATCCTTCAACGTGAACCCCGGCAGAAATAAAAATTGCAACAACTCCGCCTCCGTCATCCTTTCCGCCACACCCGGCGTCGTGAGCTTCCGCTTCACGATCACATCCCGCACACGCTGCGTGTCCAACCCCATGCCATCATCCGCCACGATCACCTGCAACATCCCCGCCGTATGCCGCGCCTCCAACCGGATCACCGCCTCGGCAGACTTCCCCTGCCGCACACGCTCCTCCGCTGGTTCACAACCATGATCCACCGCGTTACGGATCAAATGCGTCAACGGCGATTCCAAACGCTCAAGAATATCCCGATCCACCAACGTCGCCTCACCCGTGATCTCCAACCGCACAGCCTTGCCCAAACTCCGACCCAGATCACGCACCATGCGCGGAAAACGTTGCGCCCCATCCCCAAACGGCCTCATCCGCGTCCGCAACACCTCCAGATAAAGCCGGTTCGAGAGTCCCGACGCCCGTCGCTCATAAAGATCAAGCTCCTGCAACCGGTCGTTCAAGCAATGCCGCGAGTCAGTCACCTGCCTGAACAACTCATCAAACTTCGCCTTCGCCGCTTCAGAAATGTCCTCGCTGCCGCACTGCTGCCGCAACGCCTCCATCGTCTCCCCCATCTCCACCTGCATCCGCTTGAACCGTTGCATCGCCTCCGAAAACGGACTCAACCACCGTGATTCCACCAGCGATTCACCCGCGAGTGCCAACAGCCGATTCAGATTTTCCGCCGTGAGCCGGAGAAACCGATCCGGCTCATCCACCTTGTTCTCATTCGGCAATTGAATATCCGCAACCTTGTAGAGCGTCGTGTCGCCCGCCTGCGTGCCCGAAGCCTCACCCACAACCATCCCCTCCGACACTCCGGCGCGGCGAAGGCCCGTGTGCTGACGGGTTTCCAATTTTACAGGCATCGGACTGGCGTCAGAGGTCTGATTTTCGACCGGCATCAGAACGCGGATGGTTTGCATCCACGCCTCCACACTTGCACTGTGTTTCTTCTGCCAGACAACGATTGTTGATTCATCATGGACGCAAGCCTTCGTCAACCAATCCAACCCCTCCAACAAAACATCCACATGCTCGCGACCGAACTCCAACGCGCCCCGCTGTCCCGCCACAAAACAATCCTCCAATGCATGGGAAATCTGGACGACCAGCGTGAGATTCACGATCCGCGCAGCACCCTTCAACGAATGCGCGGCACGCATCAACGACTCCAACAGTTCCGCAGTGGGCGTCTGAAGATTTAGTTGCTGTACCCCAACCTCCGAGCCAGCACTCTCCAGCTCAAGCAAACCATTCGTGAGTGCGGCGATCTGGCTCTCCGCTTCCGTGCGGAAAAGTTCCTGCATGGACAGGTTGCGGTGATCGTCTGTGTCGCGTTTCTTCACGAGAGGTTTCTATTGAGCGATGCGAACAACGTGTCTGGATCAAGAAATCCAACGGTGAAGTTGCGCCACGGAAACACGCCCGTCGCACAACTCATCGCGGAGTGCGCCACCGTGGCGGGTGCTTCCCGCAAGTCAGCCGAGTGAAACCGATACACGCCGTGGACTTCATCCACGGGGAACGCAATCCTCTGCCCGTTCCAATCCGCCACGAGCAACCGATCAAACACCGCGATCTGTCGCTTAACCATCGCCGTGGATTCCAACCCCAGCAGTTTTCCGATAGACGCGCAGATGAGAGTCTCCCCGCGCACATTGACGATGCCAAGAACCACACCGCGCCGACGATGCGGCACCGTGTGCATCACCCGGCGTTCAGCCACTTCCTGAAACGCCTGTGTGGGCATCCCCAACCATTCACCCCCGACACGAAAGATCACGGCGGAAATCTTGGCAGGCGTGGCGATCTGTTTATCCAGCGCGAAATGTTCCGTCCACTCACGGCGATAATCCGGCGCGATCGGACGATCCAAGAATTGAGCCGCCGCCGCCGAATACACCGGACAATTGTGACAATGGATATGCCGCATCAGCTCGCGACAAGTTTGATCTCCCACCACGCCGATCCTGTTCCAGCAATCATCGAGCACCTCCAAGGCCTGAAGTCCACCACCAGAAGCCTGATGTGAGGTTTGAGACTTGGGCACTGAGACTTCTGTGGAGCGTTTGATCACGATTCAACCTGATGTTTTGGACGCACCCGCTCGACACGACGCTTGAACGCATCCGCACGGGTGACATCTCCATTCTTTTCCAACCACAGCGCGGCGTGAACCAACGCCTCGTAATGATTTGGTTCAAGATAAATGGCCTTGCGGTAATAGTTGATGGCTTCGGGATCATTGGCCGCATCTTTCACCAAGCCCAACAAGTAGTAACCCTCCGCGCATGTGTCGTCCGTCTCCAAATGTTTCCGGCAAAGCATCTCCGCATCGGCGAGCTGCCCCGCATCGGCAAGTCGCCTGGCAATAATCAGCGGCGACACCGCCCGATCCATTTCCAGCGAGGCTACCGCAGGCAAATCGAAATCAGAGCCCGGAAGTCGGAGGTCAGACTTCGAGCTTCTGACCTCTGACCTCTGACTTCTTGTCTCCAACATCCGAGACGCGAACGCATGGGAAATATTTGCATTCGCAAATCCGTAATCAGTCACGATGGGCATCTCTGCGGGTCCGACAAACAACACGCCGTCCGGCGCCAGCATCGTGCGGATTTTGTTCAACGCCGCACTTTGCGTGACGCGATCAAAGTAGATCAGCAAGTTGCGGCAAAAAATGAAATCATACCGCACGCCGGACTTGTATCCTTCCCGCAAAAGGTTGTCCCGGTGAAATGTGACGTGCCGCTGGATGTCGGGACTGAGCGCGTAGCCGTCTTCCACCTGAACGAAATACTTGTCGCGAAACTCCAGATGCTTGACGCGAAACGAATTTTTTCCGTAGATGGCATTCCCAGCCCGGGCGAGTGCGTTCGCAGAAATATCAACCGCATCCACTGTGAACCTGTCCGCTGGCATTCCTGCGTCAAGCAACGCCATGACCATCGAGTAAGGCTCTTCCCCCGATGAACACGGCAGACTCAAGACGCGCATCTCAGCTTTGGGATTGCGCGGCAACCAGTCATTGATCGCAAGATCAGCAAACGCGGCGAAGGCTTCCCGACCACGCATGAACCAAGTTTCGGTGACAACGATTGCCTCGACCAAGGTGCTTAATTCTTCCGGCGACTCCGCCAGCAACCGGTCGTACTCCTCAGCGTCCTTCAAACCGCACTGCTTCATCCGCAGGCGCGATGTCCGCTCAATGACAGACGACCCTATGGATGTGGCGTCCAACCCGATTTGTTTGCGGAGGATTTCTTCAATGCGATGCATCCAGTGCCTCCGTGGTTGATTGAGAATTGAGAGCGGAAAGAGGTTGGTTGGAAACCATCAATGCCAGACCATCCATCATCAACCTCTCAGGGTTGATGACTTGCACCACGCCGCTGCCATCCATCAACACTGTCCCCAGAAATGGCGACGATGCCAACTGCACGCTAGGATCGAGAAACTCACTTTGTTCGCGGCGCAATGTCTCGGTGACGCGCTCGGCGATGAGTCCCACGAGTTGTTGATCGCCAGGATTTTTTCCGTGGTTGATGAGAATTATCCGAGTACTGAAGTTTTCCTGAGCGGGTCTCCCCACAGTGAGTTCGCAGAGGTCAAGCGCGGGAACTGGCCGCCCGCGATAGATGAACACCCCGGCCACGCCGCGTGGCGATTGCGGAAAGCGTTTCAACGCGAGCAACGGGACGACCTCCACCACGCGCGCGGCTTCCAACGCGTAGCGTTCCTGACCGAGATGGAAGAGAACGAACAGCATGGGACTCAATTCAAAATTAAAAATGTAAAATTAAAAACCAGACATTGCGCCATGTGCATCGGCCTACCTTGTCCCGTCATTTTTAATTTTTCATTTTTCATTTTGAATTGCTCCTCACTTTTCCTCCAGCTTGAAGCGAGCCACGCTGGTCTGAAGTCCACGCGCAGCCTCGTTCAATTGTTCGATGGCGATGTTGGATTGACGCAGCGAATCCGCAGTTTGATGCGCGGCCTCACTGAGTTGCGTCAACGTCTCACTGATTTGCTGCGCGCCCGTGGCCTGCGCGTGCATGCCTTCGCTGACCGTCGCAAACCGTGGCGTCAACGTCTGCACTTGATGGATGATCTGCGCGAGTTGCGTGCTGACCTGTCGGATCTCATCCACGCCGCGACGGACTTCTTCGGAAAATTTATCCATGCCCATCACGCCTGCGGTCACGGCAGATTGCATCTCTTTGACCATCTTCTCAATGTCATACGTCGCCACGGCGGTCTGATCCGCGAGCCGTCGTATCTCCATCGCCACCACGGCAAAACCCAACCCATACTCACCCGCCTTCTCCGCTTCAATCGCGGCATTGAGCGAGAGTAGATTTGTCTGGTCCGCTACCTTCGTGATCGTCGTCACCACCGAATTGATGTTCGCCGTCTTCTCATTCAACACAGAAAGCTTTCCTGTGATCGAGCCGGAAGCATCCATGATCTGGCGCATCGTCGTCTCCATCCGAGCGATGCCGTTCTGTCCACTACCCGCCAACCCCGCCGTCTCATGCGCCACCTCCACAACCTCATTCATCGTCTTGTCCAACTCGCGCGATGTGGCGGAAATCTGCTTCGAGGTCGCACCAATCTCTGCCGTAGTCGCGGCAATCTCCGTCGTGGTCGTCTGTTGCTCACGAGAGGTCGCCGCAATCTGCGTCGCCGTGATGTTGACCTGCACCCCGGAACGTTGCACCTGCCCCACCAGCACCGAAAGTTCATCCGCCAGACGGTTCAAACCATCACCGATCACACCAAACTCATCCTTGCGCTTCAAATCCACCCGTCGCGTGAAATCACCATTACGCATCTGCTCAATCACACCCACAAGCTGACCCAGCGGAATCGTGACCGCCGAATACCCCAGACGCGTCACCCAAAGCGCAATGAACCCGGTCAGCAACATCCCGATGATGCACAAAATCGTGGTCGTGCCAACCCGCGCACTGCCATCCCTGTTCACCTCCTCCACCTGCCTGGCAAGATCATCCACCAACCTGTCCCGATCGGCCGCGATGGAAGGATGCTCCTTGAGAAAGGTGTCCCGCGCTCCAAGAGGATCACTGCTGATCATCTCCAACACCTTGGTGATATGCAGATTTGGTGCGACCAGAAAAAAGCCCTGCAAGTTCTTCAGCGGCTGCCTCAATTTATCCTCATCAGCAAATTCAGTCTGCAAATCAGAGACGGCTTCCTTGAGGTCTTCAAACGCCATTTTCACATGACCGCGCTCCGTCTCCACGAGATTCTCGTTTCGCGGATCCAAAATCATGACACTCAACGATTCGCTGATGACCATGGCATCATAGCGGATGCGAAAGCTTTCGGTCTTGAGCCGCTCACTCACATGCTCACTCCGCGACCGCACATTGACGATCCATGCCGCGAGCACAGTCGCAACAATCAGAGAAGCGATTGACGTGGCGAGCGTTGTATTGAGCCGTTTCCAGATGGACGTGTTCATCAGAGCAATTTTCCATCGCCATCATCCTGCCATGCCGCGGGAAAAACAAGAATGTTTGTTTCCTGCCATGACAGAGATATAATCCCCCCCCCGAACTGAACACACCGTGAAAATACCACCCATCATTCTTGCCACCGCCTCGCCCCGCCGCGTGGAACTACTGCGGCAGATCATCCCGAAGTTTGAAGTCATGCCCAGCGACGCCCCGGAAGTTCACGACGAACAACTCACCGCATGGGAGATGGCCCAAGTCAACGCCTACCGCAAAGCCCGCATCATCGCCAAAAAGTCTCCAGACGCACTGGTTCTTGGTGCAGACACGATGGTCTATCTGGATCGCGAAACGAAATTATTCGGCAAACCATCAGATCGCAAAGACGCCGCACGGATGTTATCAGACTTGCAGGGCAAAACCCACGCCGTCATCACCGGCGTCTGCCTGCTGCATCTGCGCACACATCGGCAACGAGTCTTCGCCGATTGGACAGACGTGAGATTTCATCCGCTCACATCAAAACAAATCCAGGAGTATCTGGCGTTGATGAATCCCCTGGACAAGGCGGGCGCGTACGCCATTCAGGAACACGGCGAACTCATCGTCGCCGAAATCTCCGGCTCTTACAGCAACGTGGTTGGACTACCGGTGGAACGACTGCGCGCAGAACTTGAAGCGTGGTGATCCTGTCCCATAAATAAAACAGCCGGAGACTTTCGTCTCCGGCTGTTCATTGAAATAATTCCCGATCAGGCTTTGGTAGGCGTCGTACCGCGCTTGGCCGCACGCGCATCGAACTGAACGGCGGACATCACGTTCGAGACGTGAACCGTGCCTTCGCGTTCAATGATCGCTCCCTGCGGATGTTGCTGGCTCTTGCGGGTGTGACGCTTCATCATCGCCACTCCTTCCACGACGACGCGATCCTTCTTGGGAAGAACCGAGATGATGCGACCACGCTTGCCTTTGTGCGCACCGGACAACACAACGACTTCTTCGTTTTTCTTGACGTGAAAACTCTTCATAACTTCAAATCACTTCCGGGGCCAACGAGATGATCTTCATGAACTTCTTGTCGCGCAATTCTCGGGCGACAGGTCCGAAGATACGCGTGCCCTTGGGGTTTTCTTCTGCATCAATGATGACGCAGGCGTTGTTGTCAAAACGCACATACGATCCATCCGCACGGCGGGTAATCTGACGGGTGCGCACCACAACAGCGTTGTGAACCTCTCCCTTTTTCACCGTGCCATCGGGCGCTGCGACCTTGATGTGAACTTTGATCACATCGCCAATGCCAGCGTAACGTTGGTTGCGTCCCAACACGCCGATGTTCCAGGCTACTTTCGCGCCCGTGTTATCGGCTACATCAAGGCTTGAACGGATTTGTAACATAAAATTTTATCAGGCTGCCACACGATCGAGATCGGCGTTCTTGACGACGACCTCCACCAGACGCCAGCGCTTGAGCTTGGACAGCGGGCGGGTTTCTTCGATGCGCACCTTGTCGCCAACCTTGGCCTCGGACTTTTCGTCGTGCGCGTAAAATTTGGTGAAGGCGGTGACCACTTTCTTGAATTTGGGATGCGGGAAACGACGTTCCACACGCACCACAATGGTCTTCGCCATCTTGTTGGAGATCACGTCGCCCATGCGCTCTTTGCGCGTGCCGCGTTTTTCGACCGTTTGATTCGCTGTTTGATCCATACAATGAAATTAAGCCGGTTTCTGGTTGCGGAGTTGTGACGAGCGGGTTTCGAGACGCGCGATGTCCCGGCGCAACGTCCTCAAACGCGCTGGCTTTTCCAATTGCGCGCTCGCCTGCTGCAGGCGGAGGTTGAACATTTCCGATCGCAGATCACGGCCCTTGGCCGCGAGTTCCACCTGCGTCATGTCTTTGATTTCCGTGAACTTCATAAAGTTTTCCTTACGCGACGTGTTGATGCCGTGCGACGAACTTGGTCTTGATTGGCAACTTGGATGCAGCCAAGCGCATGCAGTTACGCGCCACGGCCTCGGTCACTCCGTCCACTTCAAATAAAACGTTTGCAGGACGAATCACTGCGACCCAGCCTTCCACAGGTGCCTTGCCCTTACCCATGCGCGTTTCTAGCGGTTTTTTGGTGTATGATTTCTGAGGAAACACCCGGATCCACAACTTGCCGTGGCGCTTCATCTCACGGGAGATTGCTACACGAGCGGACTCAATTTGCTTGCCGTCCATCCAGCAACGCTCGAGAGCCATCAATCCATACTCGCCGAAAGACACCTTGCTGCCGCGATAGGCCAGACCGGCTCGATTGCCGCGGTGCATTTTCCGAAACTTAACTTTTGCCGGTTGCATTGCCATATCAAATTCCCTTTTCTAAAAATTAACTAGCAGTCACTGATGATGCTTCGGGTTTGTTCGCCTTCTGCGGCTTGTTTTCACCTTTGCAAATCCAGCACTTGATACCGAGCTTGCCATAAACCGTGTTGGCTTCAGCAAAACCGTAATCAATGTTCGCGCGCAACGTGTGCAGCGGAACCCGACCCCAGTGATACTTCTCCACACGGGCGATTTCAGCACCGCCGAGACGACCCGCGCAGCGGATCTTGATGCCGTCGGCACCGAAGTCCTTGGCGGTCTGCAAAACTTTCTTCATCGCGCGGCGGAACGAAACACGGCGCTCCAACTGAAGCGCGACGTTTTCCGCGACGAGCTGAGCGTCAATCTCCGGTGACTTCACTTCCTGAATGTCCACGTAGATTTCTTTGCCCGTCATCTTGGCCAAGTCTTCCTTGATCTTGTCAATTTCAGACCCTTTGCGACCGATGACAACACCCGGTCGAGCAGTAAGGATGGTGATGCGGCAACGGCTTGCGGCGCGTTCGATCAAAATTTTCGGCACGGAAGCCGTTTCGAGCTTCTTCTTGAGAATCTCGCGGATCTTCCGGTCTTCGGTCAATAGATTGCCGAATTCCTTCTTCGGTGAATACCACTTGGAACGCCAGTCTTTGTTGACTGCAAGGCGCAGGCCGATTGGATTAGTTTTTTGTCCCATACTAATTTTTCTCGTCGGAAACCGTAATTTTAATGTGGCAACGGCGCTTGATGATCGGCCCGGCAGAACCGCGTGCCTTGGGCGTGAACCGCCGCAGAGAAGTCGCCGCACCCGTCACGGCTTCCTTCACCAAAAGATTTTCAGGCTTCACCTTGTTGTTGTGTTCGGCATTCGCAATGGCTGAATCCAACGTCTTGGCGACGAAGCGCGCGGATTTGCGCGGCACAAACTTTAACACAGCCTGCGCCTGCAAAGCGGGCAAGCCTTGAATCTGTCGCACGACTTCACGCATCTTCTGCGGAGACATCGGGACGTTTTTCATGATTGCAAAAGTTTGCATACTATTTCGCTTCCGCCTTGGCCGTGTGCGCGCCGTGCTTCTTGAACGTGCGTGTCAGTGAAAATTCACCGAGCCTGTGGCCTACCATGTTGTCCGTCACGAAGACGGGGTTAAATACTTTTCCGTTATGCACGGCGAACGTCACACCCACAAATTCAGGGGTGATCATCGAACGGCGCGACCATGTCTTGATCGGCGTCTTGGAATTTGTAGCTTTCGCCTTCTGGACTTTTTCCAAGAGGTGACCTTCTACGAACGGACCTTTTTTAATCGAACGTCCCATAATCTTTTACTTGAGTTTCATCGGAACACCATCGCGACGAACCACGATGAAGCGATTGGAAATTTTCTGCTTATCGCGAGTGCGATAACCCTTGGCTTGCAGACCCCACGGAGATGTCAATTGCTGCCAACCGCCACCGCCCTTGCTCTTGCCCTGTCCACCACCGTTTGGATGGTCAACTGGATTGCGTGCCACACCACGGCTGATCGGACGGATGCCGCGATGACGTGAACGGCCCGCTTTACCGAGAACCACTTTCTCGTGCTCCGTGTTGCCGACCTGACCCAGCGTTGCGTAGCAGTCCAGATTTGCACGACGGATTTCGCCGGAAGGCAGTTTAATCAGTGCGAACTCATCATCACGAGACATCAAGACCGCCGCACCGCCAGCCGAGCGAACCATCTGGCCACCACGACCGGGAGTCATTTCGATGTTGTGAATGGAAGACGCAAGAGGGATGGCACGCAGGGGAAGACAGTTTCCGATTTCAGTAGGAGCAGTCGGGCCGCTCATCAGCTTCGCGCCAACAGTGACTCCAACGGGCGCGATGATGTAACGCTTCTCGCCGTCCTTATATTCCAACAAAGCCAGACGAGCCGTCCGGATCGGATCATACTCGATGGCGATGACTGTCGCCTCGACACCATGCTTGTTGCGCTTGAAATCAACGGAGCGGATTTTTTGTTTATGACCGCCACCGATGCCGCGCGCCGTGGCACGACCAAAGTGATTGCGACCGCCGGTTTTTTTGCGGATCTCGACCAAGCTTTTTTCCGGCTTGAACTTCGTAATGTCGCTGAAATCAGCGAACGAGACGTAGCGCAGGGACGGCGTTAGCGGTCTAAATGTTTTGACTGGCATAAAAAATTTAATGATTCCAGTTAGGAGCAACTCGTGGAGCTGGCAAACCATCATTCCCGTCTCCGCTGTGGAGAACAGTTATCGGCTCGCGATCTTTACTGGCCCTCCCGTTTTTCAGGCGAAAGGGACGCAGAGAGTAGCAAAGGCGATTCACTGCGCAATAGTTTTTTTGAAAAATTTTGATTGAGGTTTGCTTCAAAGCAATTCAATCGCCTTTCCACATGGATAGCACCGTTTCAATTCAACCTTTCTCTTGACCCTCGCCACGCTTCCGGCACAAATACGCAGAACAAAAAATCCATGCGCTTGAAAATCATTCCGTCGTTTTCTCTATTCACTCTCGCGATTGTTCTCAACGGGTGCGTCACTCTACCGCAAACGCGCGTGGGATCATTCGCGCCGCGCACCGGTGATGAGATTGTGGTCGCGGGAAAATATGTTCACACCGGCACACCTGTTGTGCTGTGGACGGATGCGGGCGGTTACGATGCGTATCGCGTGGAGAAACGTTTCACGCCATTTGAAGATTCCGTCTGGCACTCTGGAACGAACGAATCACAAAATGTCGGCACGCCCAATCGCTACAACCTCCGCAAGAACGATCTCACGGATGAAGAGATCGAACGCGTGCGCGGTGGTGGTTGGGATTTGCCCACGTTGCAGCGCGTGGTGGATCAATTTGTTCTGCACTTCGATGTCTGCGGTGTGAGCCGGACGTGCTTTAACGTCCTGCATGATCACCGCAACCTCAGCGTTCACTTCATGCTCGATATTGACGGCACGATTTATCAGACACTCGATTTGAAGGAACGCGCGTGGCACGCCACCACTTCCAATACCCGCTCCGTCGGCATCGAGATCGCCAACATGGGCGCGTATCGCAGTGTCGCAGGCAGCGCGTTGGAAAATTGGTACACCAAAGACAATGATGGCCGCACACGCATCACGCTTCCTGAACGACTTGGCGATGGCGGCGTGCGCACGCCGAACTTCATCGGTCGCCCGGCGCGCAATGAACCTGTCACAGGCGAAGTTCAAGGCGAGACGTTGACCCAATACGATTTCACGCCGGAGCAATACAAGGCGCTAGCACATCTCACTGCCGCGATCTCTCAGGTGTTGCCCAAGATCAAATGCGATTACCCGCGCGATGCCGACGGCAAACTCATCACGCACAAGCTCGACGACGAAGCGCTCGAAAATTACCAAGGCGTGATCGGTCATTATCACATTCAGAAAAACAAGAATGATCCCGGCCCCGCGCT